>CANFLQ010000010.1 GCA_947447995.1 Bacteroidota bacterium
ATCCGTAAAAAAACGGCCTCGCTTATCTCCTCTTGTTGTGCCTGCGGTGCGGCATCGGTTACAACAGATGAAACAACAATTGAAAAGATGAGAGCCTTTGGCGAAGCTGTTGGTATTGCTTTTCAGATAAAGGATGATTTATTTGATTATGGCGATGGAAGTAATATCGGTAAGCCCACAGGGATTGACATCAAAGAAAAAAAGATGACTCTGCCGCTAATCTACACTTTAAATAACGCCTCATTTTTTGATAAACGAAAGATCATCAACATCGTAAAAAATAACAATAATAATCCTAAAAAAGTAGCAGAGGTTATTGATTTTGTTATTAAAAATGGTGGTATCCAATATGCCGAAAGCTGCATGAACAAGTACAAAAATAAAGCCTTAGAAATTCTTGCTTCTTTTCCCGATAGCCCGTCTAAAACATCCTTAATTGGACTGGTAAAATACACTACCGAACGCAAAAACTAAAATTTAACAGTTATTGAATTTCTCCGAGTTGCTTTTAAAGCTTTGGCGGTATAAACAAATTGCAAAATGACAGAAATAAAAACAGTTGATGTATCTAAATTTACGTCTTATCAAAAATTTGTAATCGCACTACTTGCACTTACTCAGTTTACAGTAGTTTTGGACTTTATGGTAATGTCGCCGTTGGGCGATATGTTGATGAAAAGTATGGATTTGAGTACCTCACAATTTGCCTTTGCTGTATCCTGTTATGCTTTTAGTGCAGGCTTTTCGGGTGTTTTGGCGGCAGGCTTTGCAGATAGGTTTGACCGTAAAAAATTTCTTTTGTTCTTTTATGTCGGATTTATTTTGGGAACTTTATTTTGCGGTTTAACAACATCCTACCCAATGCTTATTGCTGCACGCATCATTACCGGAATTTTTGGCGGAGTGATAGGCTCAATTTCAATGGCAATTGTAGCAGATATTTTTCCCTTGGAAAAACGTGGAAGGGTGATGGGTTTTATGCAAATGGGATTTGGAGCTAGTCAGGTTTTAGGTATTCCAATCAGTTTATATTTGGCAAATAGTTGGGGTTGGCAATCACCATTTTTAATGATAGTAGGTTTAGCAACTATTATATTTTTAATGTTAACCTTAAAATTAGAACCTATTACCAAGCATTTAGATAATAAAACGGATAAAAGTCCTTTTCATCATCTGTTACATACCATTGCAAATAAAGAATACCGAGTAGGATTTTTAGCCACAGGATTACTATCCATTGGCGGTTTTATGCTAATGCCATGGGGCAGTGCTTTTTCTATTAATAACTTAAAAGTTACTCAGGAGCAACTTCCCTTAATTTTTATGGTGAGCGGATTTGGTACATTATTAATAATGCCTTTAATAGGAAAGTTTAGTGATAAAATAAACAAGTTTAATTTGTTTATGTTATCCTCTATTTGGCTAATGATAGTGGTAGTAATTTACACCAATCTTACTCCGGTTCCACTGTGGGTGGTTATGCTAGTAAATGTTACCATGATGATTGGGGTAATGAGCAGAATGGTTCCTGCTATGGCATTAAACTCCGCTTTACCCGAAATGCACGATAGAGGGGCTTTTATGAGTATTAATTCCTCCTTGCAACAATTTGCAGGTGGAATAGCAGCGGTTATTAGTGGAATGATTGTATATCAAAAAACAAAGTTTTCGCCTCTCGAACATTTTGATATTTTAGGATATACCATTGTGGTATTGAGTTCTGTTTCTATTTTCTTTGTATATCGGGTAAGTGAACTTATTAAAAAGCGTGCTAGGGCTTAAGTTTATTCTAATTTTATTTTTTTTCCTTCGTTGCAACCCTTTAAATAGAAATTGCGTCTAAGTCATTAGATGTATATACATTGATGTTTCATTTTATGCATTTTGCAATGTAGATTGCATAATATAAATTGTGTTGCTTTTGCCTGTTTTTATTGGTAACTTAGCAATAGTTGTAAGTTGATAAATTTAAAAAAGATTGAATTATGAAGAGAAGAACTACTAAAGTCGCCCTGTCTATATTTGCAATTGCAATTGCTTCTATTTTTGTGTCGGAATTTGCCATAGGCGATAATAATGGTCCAAGTAATGGGAGAACGGGTTCACCTAAAGATGGAAGTAACTGTACAAATTGCCATTCCGGTACTGCAACTTCAGCAAATGGTTTAATTACATCAACAGTTCCTGCTGCAGGCTATACTGCTGGTACAAAATATACCTTTACAGCTACAATTGCGAATCCGGGTACAAAAGGTAAATGGGGGTTTCAAATTTCCCCTCAAAATAATGCAGGTACCCTTTTAGGAACTCTAGTTGTAACAAATACTACTAATACCCAACTAAAACCTTCAAGCAAATACATTGAACATACTTCTGCTGGAAATAAGTCATCTTCTTGGAGTTTTGATTGGACTGCTCCTGCATCAGGTACTGGCGATGTTACCTTTTACGGTGCTTTTTTGATTGGAGATAATTTTAACAACACTTCAGGTGATCAAGTACAAACTTCCACTTTATTAGTACACGAAAATTCCTGTACAGCACCAACAATAACTAAAACAACACCAGCTTCACTATGTGGTGTTGGAACGGCAACATTAACAGCAACAGCAACAGCAGGCACAATCAACTGGTATGCTGCTGCAACAGGCGGTACATCCTTAGGAACAGGAACAAGTTTTACCACCCCAAGCATTTCTACTACAACTACCTATTATGTGGATGCAACTAACACTTGTACAACGGCAACCAGAACAGCGGTTACTGCCTCCGTAACTGCGACACCTACTATAACAGGTACAACACCCGGTTCTACTTGTGGTACAGGAACTGTACTGTTAAAAGCAACAGCATCAGCAGGTACAATAAATTGGTATGCCGCTGCAACAGGTGGAGCATCCTTAGGTACAGGTACAAGCTTTGTTACTCCAAGTATTTCTGCTACCACTACTTATTATGTAGATGCTACAAGCGGAAGTTGTACATCTGCTTCAAGAACAGCAATTGATGCTACAGTAAATGCAGCACCAACTATAACAAATCCTTTGCCTGCTTCCAGATGTGATGCAGGTACAGTTGCATTAGGCGCAACTGCCTCCATAGGAACTTGTAATTGGTATGCAGCGTCAACCGGCGGTACTTCCTTAGGTACAGGCAGTAGTTTTACCACCCCAAGCATTTCTACTACCACTACCTATTACGTAGATGCTACAAATGGAGGATGTACAAGTGCAAGAACTTCTATAGTCGCTACCATTGGCGGTGGACCAACAATAACAAATTCATCACCTGCTACACTATGTGGTGTTGGAACGGCAACATTAACAGCAACTGCATCGGCTGGTACACTCAATTGGTACGCTGCTGCAACTGGCGGTGCATCTTTAGGTACAGGAACAAGCTTTGTTACACCAAGTATTTCTACCACAACCACCTATTATGTAGATGCAACAAGTGGAGGATGTACAAGTGCAAGGTCGGCAGTTATAGCTAGCATTAATGCTATACCAACAGCAACTATTAGCGGTATTGCAACCGTATGTTCAGGAGCAACTTCAAAAATTAACATCGCATTAACCGGTAAATCTCCTTGGAATTTTACTTACGCCTCAGCTACAGCTTCTACTCCTGTTACAGGTATTACAACAACAACATATACAACCAATGTTACTGCGGGAACATATACTATTTCATCCGTTTCAGATGCTAATAATTGTACTGGAACTTCTAGCGGAAGCGCTACTGTTGTTCAAAATACACCTATTTCCGTTTCAACATCTACGTTTACGTGTAATGGTTCAAACACAAGCTATACAGTGGAGTTTGATATTTCAGGTGGCAGCTCCGCCACCTACACTGTAACAGGTGGCGGAACGCTTACGGGTTCTCATTTTACAAGTAGTGCCATTAATTCTGGTGCTTCCTATTCCTTAACTGTGAACGACGCTAATAAGTGTTCTTCTGTGACCGTTTCTGGAAGCAAAAATTGTAGTTGTGCTGCAACGGCTAAAATAAGTGGTGGAGGAACAATATGTAGCGGAAATGTTGCAACTGTTAATATAGCTTTAACAGGATTATCCCCTTGGAGTTTTGTGTATTCTATAAACGGTATTAAACAACCGAAGATAAAAAATCAAACAAACTCTGCTTATTCATTTACAACCACCACTACTGGAACGTATACGTTAGATTCTATTTACGATGCAAATTGTATTGGTTCAACAAGCGGAACAGCAACAGTATCTCAAACCTTACCTACTGCTACCATTTCAGGGGGAGGAACTGTTTGTGCAGGAACAAGTGCAAACTTAAATTTTGCGTTTACAGGTACATCGCCTTGGTCATATTCTTATAGCGATGGAACAAATACAAGCAATTCTACTAGCGTTAACGCTAGTGTTAGTATTCCAAAATCAACTGCCGGAATATATTCAATAGTTTCTGTATCAGACGCATCTTGTTCCGGTTCTGGCTCAGGAACTGCTAGTATTGTTGTAAATGCATTACCAAATGTGGGTATTACAATTTCTTCATCTACCGTTTGTGCAGGATCTAGCGTAACCCTTACCGGAACAGGCGCTTCTACTTATGTTTGGATAAATGGTCCATCAACTACAATTTTTACTGACTCACCAGCTAATACAACAACATACACGGTTACAGGTACCGATGCAAATAATTGTTCCAATAAAGCAACAATGCCTGTTACAGTTAAAACATGTAACACATCAACTATTACGGCTTCTGTTGTAATTAATTCCAGTACTGCCACAATTTGTTCGGGTGGAGTAATAACATTTACTGCAACACCCATCAATGGAGGTACTTCTCCTAGTTATTTATGGCATGTGAACTCAAATTATGCAGGAACAAATTCTCCTGTTTTTTCAACAGCAGGTTTAAGCCTTATTTCTGGCGATGTGGTTACTGTTACCATGACATCTAATTTAGCAGGTGTTACTGGTTCTCCGGCAACATCAAACTCATTAGCAGTTACCGTAAATGCTACACCATCAAAACCAACAATTACCAGACCTAATCCAGGAAATTTATTAGTTTCAAGTTCGGCAACAGGCAATTTATGGTATTATAATGGATTAGTTTTAGTGCCAAATGTTACCACTCAAAATTTTACGTTGACAGAGAGTTCGGCTACAGGAAATTACGCTGTTAAAGTTGTTGAAAATGGCTGTTCATCCGTAATGTCGGATGCGTACAATATTATTAATACAGCCGTAACAGAATTTAATAATAATAATGCTATTAATATTTCCCCAAATCCAAATGATGGTAATTTCATTGTTTCATTGGATATTGCTAATAAAGCAAATTATACTATTGAAGTAAAAAACGTGCTAGGAGAAAATATTTATCAGGAAAATTTAGGTAATTTTAGTGGAATTATTTCAAAACAAATTAACATTTCAAATGTTGGTGCAGGTGTTTATTTAATAAACGTAACAAGTAATCAAGGCACTTTTATTAAAAAAATTATTGTGTATTAATTATAAATACTCATTTAAAAGTTTATAGAAGTGAGATTTGAAAAGAAAAATTATATTTGTGAAAATTTAGTTGTAGTTAAAGTATGATAAAAAAATTATTAGGTTTTTCCACGATAGCCTTATTCGTAATTTCTTGTACCAACGCAAAAGGTCCAATTCCAGAAGCTGCTCAAACCAATGATTGCGATACGGCCAATTGGTATTCGGGAAAAATAGAGCCTATCATTAATACCAATTGCGCTATTTCCGGTTGTCATGATGCCGTTGGATCTGCCCCTGGCAATTTTACAAATTATGAAGGCGTAAAATTGTATGTAGATAATGGAATGCTGAAAGATAGAGCACTTATTAAAAAAAACATGCCCATATCACCTGTAAATCCACTATCGGCTTCGCAATTAAATAGGATTAACTGTTGGTTGGAACACGGAGCCCCAAAAACTTCTACTGGAGCAACAACTGGTAATACAAGTACCTGCACAACTACAATTTCCTATTCAAGTACAATTGCCCCACTAATAACAACCAATTGTGCTGTTTCAGGATGTCACGATTCTGGATCTGGAAATGGCGATTATACATCAATTACTGGCTTACAAGCCGATGCGTTGAATGGTAAATTAAACAACAGAGTAGTTGTATTAAAAAATATGCCCGTATTTCCTGTTAATCCCCTATCTGCATCGGATATTAGCAAAATTGACTGTTGGATACAACAAGGAGCTTTAAATAATTAAGTTTAGGCACAGTTGTTGCCAACAAAAGTTTGAATCAATAAAAATAATAAATTATGAAAAAAATAGCATTATTACTTGGGGTAACAGCAATAACAAATTTTGCAACAGCTCAAATATACATGGCTAAAACCTGTGAAATAAGTTTTTTTTCAACTACACCTGTCGAAGATATAGCAGCAGTTAATAAAATCACCAAACCAATGCTGAATACTGCTACTGGTGATTTGCAAATGAAAATTGTTATGACAGCCTTTGTATTTAAAAAACCATTGATGCAGGAACATTTTAATGAAAATTATGTAGAAAGTGAAAAGTTCCCTCATGCTATTTTTAAAGGTAAGATAAATGAAAAAATTGATTATACGAATGATGGTAAATATAAGGTAACTGTTACTGGAAAAATGACTATTCATGGTGTAGAAAAAGACAAAACCATTGAAGGGCTATTAACCGTAGATATGAATAAGGTAATTCTTTCATCTGACTTTAAGCTCGATTTTACGGAGTTTGGTATTGTTATTCCCACATTATATTCTGGAGTTATAAAACCTGTTACAGAAGTAAAATTGAATGCAACACTTGAACCATTTAAAAAGAATTAAAAATAAGTATGAAAATTATTTCACAAAAAACAGTATCAGTATTTTTATTTGCAGTATTAAGTTCAGGAGCATTTGCACAGGACGATATGTTGAGTATGATGGAAGAATCTCAACCAAAAACGCATGAAAAAGTAGTAGCAACATTTAAAGGATCTAAGGTAATTAACGCTCAAACCACCGAAACAGTAAAAGCAAGAACCTGTGATTTTAACATTGCCCATCTTTTTGGAAACATTGGTGTACAAAGCAATGGTGGAGTTCATAGTCTTTATGGTTTGGATAATGTTTCCGATGTTCGTTTTGGTTTTGATTTTGGAATTACCAATAATTTAACATTGGGTATTGGTCGTAGTAAACAATCCGAAATGATTGATGGTTTAGTAAAATACCGCATACTTACACAAACTACCGATAATCACATTCCGCTTTCTTTGGCTGTGTATAGCGATTTAGGATACAATCCACAGTCCGCACCAAAATTTTATGATGGATTAGCAACCAATACCGATTTTAAACAAAAAGAAATACATCGAATATCGTACGTTAGTCAAATTATAATTGCACGAAAATTCGGTTCTCGTTTTTCAATGGAATTATTACCTACTTACCAACACCGTAATTATGTATTGGCAACTATAAATGCCAACAACGGTGCTGCCGAAACTAATGACCTAATATCAATGGGAGCAGCCGTTAGATACAAGCTAACCAACCGTTTACTAATTATAGCAGATTATTTTTATACCTTTTCAAAATACAGAAACAACAATACTACTCCTGCATTTTATAACCCATTGGCAATTGGTTTAGAAATTGAAACTGGCGGTCACGTTTTCCATCTTAACTTTACCAATGTTTCGGGAATTGTTGAAAATAATTTTATTCCAAAAACAACTGATAGCTGGCTAAAAGGAGGATTCAAATTTGGGTTTAATATATCTAGAGTATTTAATGTAGGCAAACCAAAACAATAATTACAGTATTAAATAAATAAAAAAGAGGTTGTTCCAAACAGATCAACCTCTTTTTTATTTACTACTAAATTGATTAGCTTTGCAGCGTGGTGAGTATAAAATCAAAAAATCAAACAGCTCTAACAGATACCCTTAATAAGGTCAAATCTCCTGTAATTATGCCTGTTAAAGATTCAACAAAAACACCCTCATTATTTAAAAATCATTTATTAATTAAACACACACCCACACCTGCTTTACATATTACTCAATACGATTATTGGATAACCTCAATGTTGTTTTTTTTGTTTTCAATTTTTGTTTGGTTGTATGTTTCAAATACAAAAAAAATAAGTCAGGTAATAAAAGGCTTTTATCAAACCCGCTATTCCAATCAAAATGCCCGTAACGAGTTTTCAGTGGGTAATCGGATTTCATTTTTTTTAGCTGCTTTTTTTATAATAACGATGAGTATTTTTATTTCTCAACTATTGTTATTTTACCACATTGATATTTTTAAGAAAAACTTTGCTGAGCTAGGTATTGCCCTTATTATTTTTGTGGTTTATAGTATTAAATTTATGGTCATTAAATTTTTAGGAAATGTATTTCAGGTTCAAAAAGAAATGAAAGATTATACGATGTTGGTATTTCTTTTTTGCAATACCTTGGGATTAGTGATGCTTCCTTTAGTTATTTGCCTTTCGTTTATAAAGCAAATACCACCACCAGTATTTATTTACACAGGTATTGGTATTGTTATTACATTTTTTTTAATCAGAATGGCAAGAGGAGTTTTTATTGGATTTAAAAGCTCAAGAGTAACAAAAGTATATTTATTTATGTATCTTTGTGCCCTTGAAATATTGCCTATTATTTTTTTGGTAAAATTGGTTATCTTAAAAATTAAATAATTTCTGAAAAGCACAGTAAATAGTGTTTAATTTTTGTTTTTGTTTAACGTTAATTCAGCAAAATTGAAAGTAAAAACAATATTGGTTTCGCAACCACAACCAGAAGGTGATAAATCACCCTATTTTGATCTTGCAAAAAAATGCAATGTAAAAATTGACTTCCGTCCTTTTATCCATATAGAAGGCGTTTCAGTAGCTGATTTTAGAAAAGAGAAAATCAATATTGCTGAACATACTGCGGTTATTATGACCAGTAAAGCCTCTGTTGATCATTATTTTAGAATGTGTCAGGAACTAAGAATTACCGTGCCTGAAACGATGAAATATTTTTGCATTTCAGAGTCAACAGCCTTTTATCTTCAAAAATATGTATTGTACCGCAAGCGTAAAATATTTCATGGCAAACAAACCATATTGGATTTAATGACCGTAATAAAAAAGCATAAAACAGAAAATTTTTTATTGCCATGTTCGGATATGCACAAGGAAGAAATTGCGGATAAATTGGATGAGCAAAAAATAAAATATACCAAGGCGGTTATGTATCGCACTGTTTGTAGCGATTTAAGCGATCTTGAAAATGTTAATTACGATGTGTTGGTGTTTTTTAGTCCCTCGGGAATAAAATCATTATTTGAAAATTTTCCAAAATTTAAACAAAATAAAACGCGCATTGCTGGTTTTGGTCCTACAACAGCACAAGCAGTTAAAGATGCAAAATTGAAATTGGATATTCATGCGCCAAGTCCTAAAGCACCTTCAATGACTATGGCACTTGAGCAATATATTAACGACGTAAATAAGCCTTCAAAAAAATAAAATTTAATGCCAACCTTTACCAAAGCCGAACGTTTATCTAGCAAAGTAGCGATAGATAAATTGTTTGAAACCGGTAAATCGTTTCATAATTTCCCCTTTAAAGTTTATTGGTTAAAAACTGCAATAGGTATATCTTCCGCACAAATTGTTATAAGCGTACCTAAACGTATTTATAAAAGAGCCGTTGATCGTAACAAAGTAAAACGATTGATACGAGAGGCATACCGAAAAAACAAAGATTCGTTTTATGAAAAACTGAACAATAAAAAAATATCATTGATGTTTATTTATACTTCCAAAACCATTATCAATTATAAGGAAATGGAAGAGAAAGTGGTACAAACTTTGCAACGTTTAAGTAAAAATATAAATTCCGAATCGGGCTTATAAACAATGGTTAACCCTATCAATTATTTATTTATTGGTTTGATAAAAGTATATCAATACACCATTTCACCTATGCTGGGAGCATCGTGCAGATACACGCCAACCTGCTCCCAGTATGGTATTGAAGCAATCCAAAAATATGGACCTATCAAAGGCGGATATTTAACATTAAAACGTATATTCTCCTGCAATCCTTGGGGTGGGCACGGGCACAACCCTGTTCCATAAAACAAATCTTTATGTGTTAATGTTATTTTTTAAGCATTATCATTCGTACCTTCGTAATAATTTATGATTCATTGCCGTAGATAAATTTGTTGTAAGATAAATAGCTAACACATGAAACCTTTTTTAAAAAAATTTAAGTTGCTAATCGTTACTTTGTTAATAGGAACGTATGCGTTTATATCTTATAGCTTTGTAGATAACTACTTTGAAGTATCTAAAAATCTGGATATTTTTGCCACCCTGTTTCGCGAACTTAATATTTATTATGTGGATGAAACCAATCCTGGAGATTTGATGAAAGTGGGCATTGACGATATGCTTAGTTCATTAGATCCATATACCAATTACATTCCTGAATCAGAAATTGAAGATTACCGTTATATGACCACTGGTCAGTATGGAGGCATAGGCGCACTTATCCGTCAGGATAGTGATTATGTAATTATATCGGAACCTTACGAAGGTTATCCTGCTCAAAAGGCTGATTTGCGTGCAGGCGACAAAATTTTAAAGATAAATGATACCGATGCTAAGGGTAAAAAAACAGATGACATCAGCAAGTTTTTAAAAGGTCAGGCAAGTACATCCATTAAATTATTAATTGAACGTTATGGAGAAAAAAAGCCAATTGAAAAAAATATTAATCGTGAAGAAATAAAAATAAAAAGTGTTCCATATTTTGGAATGATTGCACCTAGTATTGGATATATAAAGCTAACAGGCTTTACAGAAAATGCTGGTGCTGAAGTAAAAGAAGCCTTGTTGAACTTAAAAAAGAATACAGAATTCAAATCATTAATATTTGATTTGCGAGGTAATCCCGGAGGTTTGCTAAACGAAGCAGTAGACATTGTAAACTTATTTGTAGAAAAAGGTACCGCAATAGTAAGTACACGTGGAAAAGTAAAGGATTGGGATAAGGTACATAAAGCGGCTAATAATCCTGTCGATCTTGCAACTCCTATTACAGTTTTGATAGATCGTGGTTCAGCATCAGCATCTGAAATTGTTTCTGGTGCTTTGCAGGATTTGGATCGCGCTGTAGTAATCGGTCAGCGCTCCTACGGAAAAGGTTTGGTACAGCAAACCCGTCCATTAAGCTACAATGCTCAGTTAAAAGTTACTGTTGCTAAATATTATATCCCGAGTGGGCGTTGTATTCAAGCCTTGGATTATTCGCATCACAACGAAGATGGTAGTGTTGATAAAGTGCCAGATTCATTGATATCTGCATTTAAAACTAAAAATGGCAGAATAGTATACGATGGTGGAGGTGTATCGCCTGATGTGGTTATTGAGCCTCAAAAATACAGCAGCATCCTGCTGAGTTTGGTAACAAAAAATTTGGTATTTGATTATGCAACAAAATACCGTGCTTTAAATCCTACTTTGCCAGTTACTGCTAAAAAATTTAAACTTACTAAAGAAGAATATACTGATTTTGTAACGTTTTTGAATGGTAAGGAGTATGATTATACTACTAAAACAGAACAAACGTTAGAAGATTTGAAAAAAGACGCGAAAACAGATAAAAATTTGGATGTTATTTTGGCTGATATTGATGCGTTGAAAAATAAGGTAATGCATCACAAAAAAGACGATCTGGTAAAATATGAACCAGAGATTAAACAATTTTTGGAGGAGGAAATTGCGTCACGATATTATTTTCAAAACGGTAGACTAGAGTCGTCTTTAAAAGAAGATCTTGAACTCAAAGAGGCTGAAACTGTTTTAAACGATAAATTACGTTACGATAAATTAATAACAACCATTGTAAAGGCCGAAAAACCATTTTACAATGGAGATAAAGCAAGGGCTTTAAATAGCAGCAAATCAGAAACAGGAAATTAATAGTTAGCAAAATATAAAAAAAAGGGCTTCGCTTTAATTGCGTAGCCCTTTTTTATTAAACTGAATCACTCTGCACTAAAAGTGCAGAGGTTCAAAAAATTAAATTATTTTTTAATAAATACTAAATCGAGAGCGTCATTGCGAGGAACATTCTGCGTTGAAGCAATCTAATATGTGTTACATGGTTTGAGATTGAATGTCTGCTTCAACGCAGAATGTTCCTCGCAATGACGCCAATAATTGAAATTTTATAGAAACTGAATTCTTGCACTGAAAGTGCATAGTTTTGAACTAACGAACTGAAACAATAAAGCGCAATTTTTTTTAAAATCTGCGTTTCCAAAAAAACAGGAATATTTATTTTTTTATGAATTCAATATTACCAGAAAAATACCATCGCTCTATTTATATTTTCGCATTGATTGTGATGGTAATCGGATTGTCAACGTCCAAATTTTTGATGAGCGTTTCCCAACTGTTATTGGCTGCCAATTGGTTGATAGAAGGAAATGTAAAAAATAAATTTATTGCTTTTTGGAAAAACAAACCTGCATTGATTATAAGTTCATTATTGCTTTTGCATTTTGTTGGTTTGCTTTATACCACTGATTTTAATTATGCTTTTAAAGATATTCGTATTAAATCGCCGCTATTTATTTTGCCTGTAATTACCTCTACGTCACAGCCGCTTTCGCGAAAAGTATTTCATATTGTATTGCAATTTTTTGTTGCAGCAGCTGTATTTGCAAGCTTTGTTAGTACACTTTTATTTTTTGATATTATTTATCTTGCAGTTAAACAAACAAAGGGTATTTCTATTTTTATATCTCACATCAATTTTTCTGTTTTGATATCTGTCACAGTTTTTATAGCAGCATATTTTATGTATTATTCTAAAAAAGTACTATCTAAAATTATTTGGGCAATTATTATTGTTTGGATGGTTTATTTTTTAACCTTACTAGGGGCATTAACGGGAGTAGCTGTTTTAGCATTAACATCGTTTTTGCTTATTATTTATTTTTTTGTAAACTCCGCATCAAATTTTGTAAAATATGCAGGTTGGGTTATTGTTATTGGTATAACCGTAACTTCTGTTTACTATGTAAATTGGGTTTATACCGACATCAGCAAAAAAGAAATTGTTGATTTCAAAAAACTCGAAAAACATACTGCTCATGGAAATGTATACGAACACGATAGCATCACAAAAGCTTATGAGAACGGACATTTGATATGGATCTACTATTCTACCTATGAACTGGAAGAATCATGGAACAAACGAAGTAGTATTAAAATTGACAGTAAAAAATTGATGTCAAATCCTATATACAATACGCTTGTAAGGTTTTTATCGTCCCAAGGAAAAAGAAAAGATGCCGATGCTGTTAATGGATTAACAAACAATGAAATAAAGGCAATTGAGCGTGGTGTGGTAAATGTCGATTATCAAAACATTGGAGGATTAAAAACACGTATTTACGAAACCTTTTGGGAAATTGAAGTATATAAAAATATGGATGATGCCAACGGACATTCATTTACCCAACGTTTAGAATATTGGAAAACAGCAATTGATATAATAAAAAAATATCCAATATTTGGTGTGGGAACAGGCGATGTACCAAAGGCATTTGAACAACAATATATTAAATCGAATTCATCATTAGCGCAGGAGTGGCGCTTGCGTTCGCACAATCAATATTTATCGTTTGCTGTGGCTTTCGGACTGTTTGGTTTGCTCTGGTTTTTAATTACGTTAATTTATCCCTTTTTAAAACTAAATTCAAGTTTTAATTATTTATACATCGCATTTTTTATCATTTCCATTATTTCCTTTTTTACAGATGATATGTTGGAAACACAGGCAGGCGTAACCTTTTTTGCATTTATAAATTGCTTTTTATTATTTGGAGATGCGGAGAGTTAATTAAAAAATAATTAAGATTAAAATTTCTATTTGATTAAAATTTAAAAGTACCACCCAAAACCAAAAAGGTTTCATAACAACCAAATGATTGTTTGGCTAAACCCTCATGAATTCTAAGGTTGTAATACCTTGCGTAAACCAATTTATTGGCATATTCCAAAAATAGATGTTTAAAAAATGTAGCACGTAACGACACATCTATATCAGCATTCCAACCACCAAATTGAAAATGAGGTTTGTTTTTTACTCCAAAAATAGTGTTTTCAACATGTGGAATAACAGGCCCTACGCCCGCTTTTAGCAAACAATCCAATTTAAGTTTTGATTCAAATTTGTCTATTAAACATAGTCTTCTAACAAAGTTGAACTCCAAAAAGTTAGCGCCATTGTTCAGTTGCCATAATAAAATAGAATCGCCAGTAGTAACCAATGTATCAATGGCTCTACCACGCATAGTTCCCGTAATATATGCTTGTTGCCCAACGGTAACCACATATTTAGTATGGTCAAAATTTATTTCAAATGCCCAGTTTTGTTTTTCATTAAAAAAGTACCCAATTCGGTAATTGTATTGAGGAATAGTAAGTGGCTTGCCAAACAAGTTATTGTTCCATCCTGGCTTATCGTGCGCTTTAATGTTATTAAAAGTATAATTGTTATTTAACGATGGCTGAGAAACTTGTATGCTGCTTTTTGTATACCATTCGGCATTATATCCCCAGGAAAAATAAAATTCTCCGTTTGTAACAATTTTTTTTTGAGCATAAGTAGTAACAGTACTTGCAACAATACCAACTATCAAAAAACACTTTTTTATTTTTTTATTTTTCATAAATGCAAAATTATATTTTTTATGAATCAAAAAAAATAAGAAATATATTTATTTGAGAGATGAATAGTTGATCCTCAAAATTAAACTCCCTTACAACATCAAAATAAGTACTTTTGTAAATACTATTGACATAGTATCTATTAAAAAAGTAAAAATTAAAACTCTTGAAAACAAAAATTAAAACAATACTTCATCTCGATAATTTATTATTGTTATTAATTCTATTAGTTGCAAGTATACTTCGTTTTTGGAGTTACAATCATTTGCCATATATGGCAGATGAATTAAGCGCATTAGCTAGAACGCAGTATACCAATTTATACGATTTAATTTTTTATGGTGTTGAAATAAATGATGCACATCCGGCAGGGGTACAGGTGTTTATTTATTATTGGATTAAGGTTTTTGGTAATAGCGAAATGGCTGTTAAGCTGCCATTTATTTTATTCGGACTTTTTTCTATAATTGTTGCCTATAAAATTTCTAAACAATGGTTCAATAGCTCTGTTGCTCTTATTGTTGCTGCATTTATGGCAAGTATGCAATACATGGTAATGTATAGCCAAATTGCAAGACCATATATAAGTGGAATGTTTTTTTGTTTGCTAATGGTATGGTGTTGGAATAATTATTTTTTTAATAAAAACGACAAAGGAAAAGTAAAATGGCTGGTAGGGTATGTCTTTTTTTCGACCTTATGCGCTTACAATCATCATTTTTCCTTGCTTTTTGCAAGCATTGTTGGAATTACCGGTCTGTTTTTTATTGATAAAAATTTTTGGAAAGGCTATGTGTTAGCAGGCGTTTTAATTTTTGTTTTATACATTCCGCATCTTCCTATTTTCTTTTTTCAATTTAGTAAAGGTGGCTTGGGTGGGCCCGATGGCTGGTTGTGGAAACCCAAATTTAATTGGCTATTCAGCTATATTAAATATATTTTACACTTTTCTTTTTGGATGTATTTTTTAGTATTTGTATTATTTGTTTTTAGTATTTATTTTAATAAAAATAAAATACTATCAACTAAAAAGTACAGAGTAATTGCTTTGTTTTGGTTCATCTCACTTTTTTGTATCGAATACTTTTATTCATTATTTGTGAATCCGATAATTCAATTTTCTACCTTAATTTTTGTATTTCCATTCCTGTTAATGCTTGTGTTTTCATATTTTGGTGAATTAAGCAGTATCTTTAAAACACTTACAGTACTTACCATTCTAACAGTTGGAACATGTACTTTAGTTTTTTCACGCAAGCATTTTCAGACATTTTATAAACAACCTTTTGAGGAACAAATAAAAAACACTTATAAAAATTTAGATTTGATTAATAATAATAAAAATGTAACAATTGTTTTAATGGAACCCACTTTTCATAGCAAATATTATTTTGAAAAATACAATAGGAGTTTCGATTTTGTTTTTTATAATTCATACAATGTAAAACCCAATCCAAAAGCATTTCGGAATTTTGTACGCAACCAAACAACCGATTATTTTATAACAGGCAATTTGCCCCAATATTATATAGAAATTATAAAAGAAAAATATCCTTTTATGATAAGTAAAGATGAATCTTTTATTAATTCTAGCTACTGTTTCTCAAAACTGAAAAATCAATTTCAACAGCACCAGCTCAACGTATTTGATAAAAAAATTGAGTTTGATTTTAAGGTACCCAATATTGATAGTACTATAGAGTTTGGCAAAACCTACTCTTTAAAATTAAATGATATTATTGCCAATAGATATTGTAGAATCAATGTTTCTGCCCGTATTTCTGTGCCTGATAAAACATCAAATCCGGTATTGGTAATGAGCCTTAAGGAAGATGAAAAAGCCTTGGATTGGTTTGGATCTGATTATAAAAAATATGAAAGTAAAACAGATATGTTTACTACAGTTATTTTATCTCAAGATCTTACAAACTTTGATTTTAAAGGGCATCCAAATGCCGAAGTAGAATTTTATATTTGGAATCCCGACAAAAAAAAGGTGTTAATAGATGATTTTAAAATAAGCGTAACAGAAGGGAATCATTTCATATACTCACTTTATGAACCAATTGATTGAGATCTTACCTTTTTATTCAAACCTCAATGCCACTTTCCCCTCCACATAATCGCGCAATTCATCAATTTTAATAGTGTCAATCACTTCCGAAGCAAATGCGTGCATCAACAGCTTTTTAGCGCTTAATTCGCTTATTCCACGTGCTCTGAGGTAAAATATTTTATCCGCATCCAGCTTGCCTGTAGAAGTGCCGTGCGAACATTTTACATCGTCGGCATAAATTTCCAATTGCGGTTTGGTATTGATGCTGCCATCATCGCTCAACAAAATATTTTTGTTGGATTGGAACGCATTTGTTTTTTGAGCATCTTTTCTTACAAATATTTTACCATTGAAGGTAGCGGTCGATTTTTCATCAATAATCCCTTTGTAAAGCTCATTGCTGTTGCAGTTCGGCTTGCGGTGATCTACCAAAGTGTGATTATCCACCAATTGGTGGTCTCTGGTTAAATACAAGCCATTCAAATTGGATTCAATGTGTTCTCCATCCAGTACAATGTTCAAATTGTTTCTGACCAAGGAACCACTTAATGTAATGGTATTGGTTGTGAATACGCTATTGTCCTGTTGGTTTATTTGCAAAGTATTCATCAAAAAACCCGCTTCATTTTCATCCTGAATTTTGTAATGTTCTACAACCGTATTTTTAGCAACAGTTATTTCAGTAAGGGCGTTGCTAAATATTTTAGCAGTAGAATCAATGGTTTCAAACGATTCTATAATTTTTGCCTGAGCGTTTTCATCCACCACAATTAAGTTACGCGGATGAATAATGGTATTTACATTAGCACTTGCAATGTGTAGTATGTGAATTGGTTTTTCAATAATAGCACCCTTTGCAACGTGAATAAATACGCCATCTTTAGCTGTTGCAGTATTTAAAGCAATAAATGTATCGCTGTTTATATCGGCATATTTTCCAAAATGCAAATTAAAAATTGCAGCTTGTGTTTTTGCCGCATCAGCTAAACTGTTTATAGTTAAACCTTTTGGAAGGTTTTGTAATTCTGATAATTCAGGAGAAAAAATTCCGTTTACTACAACGGCAACAAAACTGTTTGTTAAAATTTTTGAAGACTTAATTTGTTTGTCAACAACTAATTTTGCTGCATTCAAAACAAATTCGTCTTTCAATATCAAATCAATATTGGTGTATTTATATTCTTCGTGTTTACGGTTAGGGATGCCTTGTTTGCAAAATGAAGATAAGGCCAAGCCCCTCTCCGGCTCTCCCCAAAGGGGATAGGGACTGGATTGGATTAACTTTATAATATTATCTGTAACAGATATTTTTTCTATAGTGTTCATTAAATCGAAGGATGTAATTTTTTTGTTATATGAATATCTTTGCCGACTAACGGTTCCTCCCCTGCGGGGAGGTTAAGAGGGGCTTATTTCTTCTTTAATAAAATCGTACCCTTTTTCTTCCAACTCCAGCGCCAATTCTTTTGGTCCCGATTTTACAATTTTTCCGTTGTATAAAATATGCACCACATCAGGAACAATGTAATCTAAAAGTCGTTGGTAGTGGGTAATTACAATGGTCGCATTGTCGTTTGATTTTAGTTTATTTACACCGCCTGCAACAATACGTAATGCATCAATATCAAGCCCACTGTCGGTTTCATCTAATATGGCTAATTTGGGTTGAAGCATTGCCATTTGAAATATCTCGTTGCGTTTTTTTTCTCCGCCGCTAAAACCTTCGTTTACAGAGCGATTTGCAAGCTTAGCATCCAACTCTACTAATTTTTGTTTTTCTTTTACCAGTGCTAAAAAATCTTTAGCTTCCATTGGTGTTTCCCCTTTGTAAGCTCTTATTTCATTGATAGCAGTTCGTAAAAAGTTGATATTGCTAACACCCGGAATCTCCACAGGATATTGAAAAGCAAGGAACAAACCTTCTCTGGCTCGGTCTTCGGTAGATAGATCTAACAAATTTTTACCATTGAAAATAACTTCCCCTTCGGTAACTTCATAATCTTGTCTGCCTGCTAAAACAGAGGATAGCGTACTTTTTCCGGCACCGTTTGGTCCCATGATAGCGTGTACTTCGCCTGCTTTAATTTCTAAATTAATTCCTTTCAGAATTTCTTTTCCGTCGATTGACGCATGTAAATTTTTAATGCTTAACATATTTTCTCTTTTTTACCACTAAGACACTAAGCTCACTAAGTTTCACAAAGGCTTAGTGTTTCTCTGTGTTCTAAGTATCTTAGTGGTGAATTTATTATTTATCCTACACTACCTTCCAAACTCACCGCCAACAGCTTTTGTGCTTCCACAGCAAACTCCATAGGCAATTTATTTAATACTTCTTTGCAATAACCGTTTACAATCAAACCAATTGCTTTTTCATTATCAATGCCACGTTGTTTGCAATAAAACAATTGATCTTCACCAATTTTTGAAGTGGTTGCTTCGTGTTCAACAACGGCTGTTTTATCTTTAATCTCGATGTATGGAAACGTGTGCGCACCGCATTTATCGCCCATCAACAAACTATCGCATTGCGAAAAATTACGGGCGTTTGTTGCACCTTTTGCAATACGTACCAAACCTCGGTAACTGTTATTACTAAAACCTGCCGATATACCTTTGGAGATAATAGTGCTTCTGGTATTTTTACCCAGATGCATCATTTTTGTACCTGTATCCGCTTGTTGATAGTTATTGGTAAGCGCAACCGAATAAAATTCGCCAACCGAATTATCACCTTTTAAAATTACCGAAGGATATTTCCAGGTAACTGCAGAGCCTGTTTCTACCTGTGTCCAGGATATTTTTGAATTGTCTTCCAAACAAATACCGCGTTTGGTAACAAAGTTAAAGATGCCACCTATCCCATTTTTATCACCGGGATACCAGTTTTGAACGGTGCTGTATTTTATTTCTGCATTTTTATGTGCAATAAGCTCTACTACTGCGGCGTGTAATTGATTTTCGTCACGC
Organism: Bacteroidota bacterium; assembly: GCA_947447995.1. GTDB lineage: Bacteria > Bacteroidota > Bacteroidia > 2-12-FULL-35-15 > 2-12-FULL-35-15 > 2-12-FULL-35-15. The sequence goes on from CANFLQ010000010.1 coordinate 19,782, forward strand.
ATAGGAGCGGTACAACCTTCGAGGTAACTCACATACGAATCCTCTTCGGCAACAATTAAAGTACGTTCAAACTGACCGGTACCGGCGGAGTTGATACGGAAATAGGTGGATAATTCCATCGGGCAACGAACGCCTTTTGGGATATAACAAAACGAGCCATCTGTAAAAACAGCGGCGTTTAAAGCAGCATAAAAGTTATCGGTATACGGAACAACTGTTCCCATGTATTTTTTAATTAGTTCGGGATGTTCCTGAACGGCTTCACCAAACGAACAAAAAATGATGCCTTTTTCGGATAATACTTCTTTAAAAGTAGTTTTTACTGAAACACTGTCCATGATCACATCCACGGCTATTCGGCTTTCTACGCCTGAAAGGCGTTTTTGTTCTTCAATGGAAATGCCTAGTTTTTCAAATGTTTTTAATAATTCGGGATCCACTTCATCTAAACTACCCAATGTTTTTTTAGGCTTTGGAGCAGAGTAATAAATGATGTCCTGAAAATTTGGTTTTTCATAATGAACATGCGCCCATTTTGGTTCTTCAAGGGTAGTCCAGTAACGATATGCTTTTAAGCGATATTCCAATAACCATTCCGGCTCATTCTTCTTTTTAGAAATAAACCTGATGATGTCTTCACTTAATCCTTTTGGGGCGTTATCAGCTTCAATATCGGTAACAAAACCGTATTTATATTCTTCGTTGATCGTTTCCGCTAAAACTTCGTTGGCCATTTTTAAATTATCTTCTGTGCATTTTTTTTAATTGTTCCGCATCTTCTTTGTCTTTTACCCGAGCAGATTTTTCCTTTTCTTCAATCAGTGTATTTACGTGTAATACCCTTAATTCAACATTTTCATTTATTTTGAACGTATCTGAAAGTTGATAACATTCTTCAAAACGGTTTTGTTTAAAAAATTGTAAATCACTCATCAAATCAATATATATTCCATTGCTAAGTAATATTTCTGCAAAACCTGCTAATAATGGGTATGTTAAAAACGCTTCGCAGCCTTCAATATTTTTTTCTTGTAAAGCACTAACAAGTTTTTTGCGGTTGTCTAACGATTCATCTAACCATAAATCTACGTCTCCAGTTGAACGCGAAACACCATGGTAATTGACAGCCAGTCCTCCAACCAAAATATATTTTACTTTATGTTTATATAATAATTGAAAAAATTCAATAATTTCTTTTTCAAAAATATCCATATCTAAAATTTTAAAACAATCCCCTTGCCTTGAGGCTTTTTTATTGAATCGTTTTTAAATAGCAGAGATAATTTCATTAACTCAAATGCTTTATTTATTCTTTCATTATGGTTCAACGCAAAATCTTCAAGTAAACGCCTTTCATTTATTTTGTTGCTATCTGCTGTGGTATGTAAAATTAATTTCGCCATGAGCCCCTCCAGCCTCCCCGTGGGGGAGGCCTTTTTGTTTTTTGTTATTTTATATGCCTTTTTTGTTTTTCATTTTGCTTTAGTATAACCCTTTTCTCCTCCCCTTCGGGGAGGTCGGGAGGGGCTTACACTCCAAACGACTCTCCACAACCGCAAGTTCTAGTTGCGTTGGGGTTATTAAATACAAAGCCTTTACCGTTTAGTCCGCCGGAATAATCCAATTCGGTACCAATTAAGTATAAAAACGACTTTTTATCTACGGCTATTTTGATTCCTTTATCTTCAAATATCTGGTCGCCATCCTTAATGATGTTGTCAAACTCCAGTTTATATGAAAGTCCGGAACACCCGCCACCATCAACGCCAACTCGTATAAAAGTACCTTCGGGTTTATTGTCCTGTGCAATTAAGCTCAATGCGTGCTGTTTTGCGTTTTCTGAAACTGTTATCATTTTTAGATGTATTAAAATAAATTTTTACACTATCCTTATTTAGACTAAATCTAATATTACTGCAAAGATACCTATAAATAGGTATTGTAAGCAAGTATTTTTTAGATATAAATTCAAAACCTGTATAAATTCCCTATTTTAATTCAACAGGTCGCTCCTATGGAGCTAAAGATAATTGCTCTATATTATTTTCTACAAACAGATTGCTCCTCTGGAGCTTTTAAAAATCCCGTAGGGATTTACTGTTTGTAGAAATTTAGTTTTTGATTGTTTAAAATAAGCTCCATTAGGAGCGACCTGTGAAAAATTAAGCAAGCCCAATACCCCAAAACTTTAAAAGTAAATGCACAAAAAAACACCGTACAAAAGCACGGTGTTTTTTAAAGAGTATAATTTAATATGTATTAAGCACCCAAAAAATTACCTCCGCAAACACGGATAATTTGTCCGCTTACGCCCGAAGCGCCAGGGCTTGCTAAAAAGGCAATCATATTTGCAATATCGCTTGGATGCCCCGCTTGGCTTAATGCACTTAATCTACGACCAAAAAATGCTGTCATAGCAGGCATTTTAGCTGTCATGGCTGTTTCAATAAACCCAGGAGCTACTGCATTGATAGTGATTTTTTTATCTTTAGTTGTTTGAGATAATGATCTTACATAACCAATTACACCTGCTTTTGTAGTTGCATAATTTGTTTGTCCAAAATTACCAGCAAATCCCGAAGTAGAGGAAAGCGAAATGATTCTACCGTTTTCGTTAACCACACCAGCAGCTAAAAGTGCTTTATTAACGCTAACAATAGCATTTAAGTTTACACTGATAACCATGTCCCAGGCAGCAGCATCCATATTACCAATTGTTTTATCACGGGTAATACCGGCATTGTGCACAATTATATCTACACCACCACCCAATTCGTTTTTAATAAAATCGATAATGGTAGTTGCCGCATCAGGAGCGCTCATATCAACACCAATAAATTTACCGTTAATGGATGTAGCAACTGCTTTGCCTGCTTCTGCATCACCCGGGCGGTCAAGAATAACCACTGTAGCACCTTCAGAAGCCAATCTACGTGCAGTTCCTTCGCCAATACCGCGTGCCGAACCGGTTACAATTGCAGTTTTTCCGGCAAGTGATTTTTCTAAAGCAACAACTTGTTTTGGGCTTGTTTCAATACTTGCTTCAATTACTTGACCAGTAACAAAAGCACTTGCATCTGAAAGTAAAAAATGAAGGTATGGTAATAATGATTTATCATTCGCATCCTTAGCGGAGGATAAGCGTAAAAGGTTTATGGTAGCACCTTTAGCACCTATTTCTTTTGCAACAGAACGGCTAAATCCTTCTATACCTTGTTGTACAGTACAATATTCAACGTACGCTTCAATTGAATTTAATCCACTTGTTTCAATTGATTTTGGAACTGAATCACATACAATAACAACTCTGGAGCAAAGATTTAGTTTTTTAACATTGTTTTTGAAAAACTCATACATATTTTTCAAATCAGCCACATTAACTATACCGGTAGCATCATAAACCAATGCATTTGCTTTTTCTTCTTTAGAAACAATTACTTGTGAAGCGCCACCTAATTCTTTAAAAGCAGCATCATAAATACTGGAATTAATTCCGCCAGGCGCACTACCTAAAACTACTTTTTTGCTTTCTAAAATATTTTTTTTCCAATTTTCTTTTATTCTGTTAAGCGGTGTAGGAACAGGCACTCCAATTGATTTAAATATTTTTTTAAAAATCCCTTTGTTCCCTTTTTCTAATAAAAAATCGCCCATGATGTATACGTTTTATGTTTAACTATTTTAATATGTTCTATCTTAAGACAAACATATAACTATTATTATTATTATGCAAGCATAATAATAATAAAGTTGATAATTAACAGTTATATCTATGTAAAGCAGCGTTAGGTATGATTTTACTGTCTATAATAAATAGAGGATGTATCCACCATCCAATAATCTGTGTTTTATCTAACTAATTAGGATGGTCGGTAAATTTCATGTATTATTATAAGAATTAAAAAATGTATCTTTTTTTTAGAACCACTCGTATTCATGGTTTAATAATGTACTTGTAGATGGTTTAGTTAGATGGTTTAGTTGAAGTTTAAATACGATATAGAAATTAATTATTTATGAGTAAAAAAAAAATAGCATTGGCCTTACAAGGTGGCGGATCGCATGGAGCTTATACTTGGGGAATTTTAGAACGATTGTTGGAAGAAGATAGATTTGACATAAGAGGTATATGTGGCGCCAGCTCAGGGGCTATGAATGCGGCCATCGTTTCTTATGGAATGCATATTGGAGGAAATCAAGGGGCTATTGATTTGTTAAATGTATTTTGGACAACGGTAGCAAATGGTTCAAAGCAATCGTTTATTCAACCAAGTATTTTTGATAAACTTAATAGTCCTGGTAGTCTTGATTTTTCTATTGGATACCATATTGTTAATACTATTATGTCCAATTTTTCCCCTTACGATTTGGATCCAACCGATTCCAACACCAATCACCTGAGGGATTTATTATTAGAACTTATTGATTTTAACGAATTAAGAAAAAGCAACATTCAGGTATTTGCAAGTGCTACCAATGTATTAACCAGCAAACCTAAAGTATTTAAACATTCGGAAATTACGGTTGATACATTAATGGCATCCGCTGCGCTGCCTTTATTGTATAAAGCAATAAAAATTGAAGGGGAGCTTTATTGGGATGGCATATTGTTATGCAATCCGCAATTAGATCCACTTATTAATTTTACCGATACCAAGGATGTTGTTGTTGTAAAAGTTAGTCCCGCTCATTTTAATACAGTACCTAAAACAATAAGAGAAATTCACGATAGAATAAGCCAAATAAGCTTACATGCCAGTTTAATGGCTGAAATGAAATTACTTTTTTATAAAAATGAGTTAGTGGATAAAGGATTTGATATGGGTGGAAAATTACGAAAAATATTTTATCACGAAATTACGGCAGATTATGTTATGGATGACTTAAGCTTAACAAGCAGGTTAAATCATACCCCTGAATTTTTAAATTTGTTGCGACAAAGAGGTCGTGCGCAAGCGGAAAATTGGTTACATGGCGATGCTCAATTTATTGAAGTGGAGTGTACATTAGATATAAAAAAGGTGTATTTGTAACGTTATTAATGGAAGCGAATTATATAAACATGAAGGCAAAAAAAACAAGTACTAAGAGAAAAAAAATAGCCATTGCATTGCAAGGTGGCGGCTCACACGGTGCTTATACATGGGGAGTTTTAGAGCGACTGCTGGAGGAGGATTTATTTGATATACGTGGAATTTGCGGGGCAAGTTCTGGCGCGCAAGTAGCGGCGGTTACTGTTTATGGCCTACATGTAGGAGGTAATAAAGGAGGAATAGAATTATTGGGTAAATTTTGGAACGCATTGGCAAAAGGGCATCAACATTCCTTATTACAACCAGGTATATTGGACGATGATTTGTATCCCGGAGGATTGGATTATTCGCCTGGCTACCACATGTTGAGTAACCTTGCAAAAGTATTTTCACCTTATGATCTTGATCCGTTTAACATACAACCCAATCACTTAAAACAATTATTAGAAAGCCTTATTGATGTTGATGCGCTTAGAAATAGCGAAACAAAATTATTTGTAAGCGCTACTAATGTAAAAACGTGTAAACCAAAAGTGTTTGGGCCTAATCAAATAACAATGGAAGCACTATTAGCATCTTCGGCATTGCCTGTTATTTTTAAAGCGGTTGAAATTGATGGCGAATTTTACTGGGATGGAGGCTATTTAGGTAACCCCCCAATTGACCCACTTATAGACGGTACCGATGCCGACGATATTTTAACATTGAAAATAAATCCTACTCTTATTACTAAGGAACCTACCTCATCTAAAGAAATTCACGATCGTATAGGACAAATAAGTTTAAGTACCAGTTTAATGGCGGAAATGCGCATGTTGGCATTTCAAGATGAATTACTGGAATATGGATACGATTTAAAAGATAAAATACGGAAAATACGTTACCATGAAATAAGTGCCGACGAAACCCTAAATGATTTGGGATTAACCAGCAAATTTAACCATTCCGAAAAATTTTTAAATAGCTTGCGAAAACGTGGGCATGCGGCTGCAGAAAAATGGCTGAAAGAAAATTACGATAAGGTAGGAGTAGAATCGTCCGTTGATTTAAAAAAAGTATATGTTTAAAACGATACGTTTTTGTATAAATAAAAAATCTTAAAGACTCAACAACCAAGTAAAAGCGTCTTCCTTTGTGCCAAAAGCTTTGGTGGGTGTTTTTGGTTTGTTAATGTTCATATAAAAATTGAACAATATTTTTTTTGCCAAATTATCTATAAGTACCGCATTTGCTAATGTAAAAGCCTGCCCCTCATCAGATGCAGAATATTTTCTACCACTATCCGAAATGGCTAAAAAATCAATAGTAGAAATATACACTGGCATTTTTTTACCTCCTCCAACCTCCCCAATATTTTTTTTTATTTGTATTAAATGTTCCTTATTTATTTCTTTTAATTGGGTATCCCAGCTTATTTCAACAATTCCATTCAAATAAAAATTAATTAGGCAAATTCCTTTTATGTTTTTTTGAAGTATAATAGTAGTTTTTTTATCTGTTGCCATAATTGGATAAACCTATCATTTTTTTAATATGCCAACAAATGTATAAAAACAATCGACAAAAATTCTTATTTGTATCATTAAAAAAATACTTGCAGGAAACGTTGGAAATTAAAAATGTTTCCTTAGTTTTGTCGCCGTTATATTTATTGCCAATAAAATGAAAACAAAAGAACGGATATTATACGGTGCGCAGGAGTTGTTTTTTAAATATGGTATAAAAAGTATAACCATGGACGATGTTGCTAAACATTTAGCAATATCTAAAAAAACCATATACAAATATTTTGCAGATAAAGATGAGTTGGTGGAAGACATGACCCGTCAATTGATGAAAAAAAATGAAATTGAATTTGATGGTATTTCAAAAGAAACCGATAATGTAGTAGATGAGGTTTTTGCAATGATGAAACACATGAGTATTATGTTTTCACAAATGAATCCCAATTTGTTTTATGATATGCAAAAATTTCATCCAAAATCATGGAGCTTATTTAAGAATTTTAAAGAAGAATGTATTGAACGCATGGTAGAAGAGTCCGTTAAACGAGGAATAGAGCAAGGTTTGGTGCGCCCCGATATAAATACAAAAATTGTTGCACGTTTAAGAATGGAAGAAGTAGAGATGGGATTTAATCCACAATCTTTTCCTCCAACAAAGTTTAAAATTGTGGATGTTCAATTGGCTTTGCTCGATCATTTTTTACATGGTATTTGTACATTAAAAGGTCATAAATTAATTAATAAATATAAGGAGTTGATTGAAGAAGAATAGGGTGGAATTTAGAAGACGGAAGGTAGAAGACAGAAAACTGTATTTTAAATGTTAGATTAAAAAGTAGTATTTGTAATTCGTTTAATTAGTAATTAGTAGTATTTATGAAAAAAACAGTATTTATCCTTGGGCTTAGTTGTTTTGCAATAAGCAGTTTTGCCCAAACAAAGGAAGCCGATAATTTTTCTTTTTCGGTACAGCAAGCAATTAATTTTGCTATGGAAAATCAAAATAACGTAAAAAATGTTGTTATTGATGAAGAAATTGCACATCAAAAAGTGAAAGAAATTTTTGGTATGGGTTTACCGCAAATAAATTCCAGTTTTGATTCAAAAATATTTCTTGATATTCCCACTTCGGTAATACCAGCTGCTGCCTTCGGAGACCCACGTGGTGGTTTAAATGCTGTAAAATTTGGAACACAATATCAGGCAAGTGCCGGCTTTGATATTAGTCAGATGCTTTTTAGCGGAGATTATTTTTTGGGTTTACAAGCATCAAAAGTATATGTAGATTTATCAAGCAAAGCAACACAACGCACAAAAATAGAAACGGCAGCAACCGTTAGTAAAGCCTATTATACTGTATTGCTTAACGAAGAGCGGATGAAATTGATGGATGCCAATATTGTGCGCGTAAAAACAGCATTGGATGGCACTCAAGGCTTATATTTAACAGGTTTTGTAGAAAAAATTGATTTGGATAGATTAACCGTAACATACAATAACCTATTGGTGGAAAAAGAAAAAGTAGGACGGTTACTTGATTTAGGAAAATATTTATTAAAATATCAAATGGGCATGAACAGTGAGGCTTCACTTGCGTTAACTGATAAATTAGCAGATGTAAAATTTGACGTTACCAACAATGTTTCCGCAGAAAAATTTGACTACTCGAAACGTGTTGAATTTAGTTTGTTGGAAACGCAACACCGACTTGCCCAACTAGATTTAAAAAGAAATCGCCTTTCTGGTTTACCAAATGCATTTGCTTACGGTGGATCAAGTGCAAATGCGTTTCGTAGAACATATAGTTTTTTTAATATTGATGCTTCGCCTGTTCCAAGATGGTATCCAACATCATTAATTGGAGCAAAAGTAGTAATGCCTATTTTTTCAGGATTTCAAAAAAGTGCTAAAACACAACAATCAAAATTATCCTTGCAAAAAGCAGAAAACAATATTGAATCGCTTAAAAAAGCAATTGATTTGGAACTAATAAATTCCATGACCATGTTGCAAAATGCGGCTGTATCGCTTGAAAATCAAAAGAAAAATATAGTAGTTGCCGAAGATGTATACCGTGTATCTAAAATGAAATACGAACAAGGTGTAGGTACATATATTGAAATGCTAACTTCTGAAACATCTTTAAAAGAAGCGCAAACAAATTATATAAGTGCCTTATACGATGCGTTAGTTGCTAAAATAGATTATGATAAAGCCAATGGCGCATTGGGAACAAAATAGGATTCTACGAATTACGAATGATAACGAATTAGGAATACGTTGATTTTAAAACCAAAAACTAAATACTCCAGACTAAAGACTAAATACTCTATAAAATGAAAAAATTAATTTTAATACCAGGCCTTGCATTATTAATGACGGCTTGCGGTTCGGGCAGCGATAAAAAAGCAGAACTTGAAAACTTAAAAAAAGAAGAAGTGGCTTTGAAAGCTAAAATTGAAGCCTTGGAAATGGAGGTAAATGCTGGAGCAGATAGTAGCACTGTTACAACCAATGGTATTGCCGTATCGGTATTGGCATTAAAACCCGAAACATTTAAAAATTTTATTACTATTCAAGGTAGAGTTGATGCCGATGAAAATGTAAATTTAAGTACGGGAATGCCAGGCATTATTACAAAAATTAATGCAAAAGTTGGTGATGAAGTAAAAATGGGACAAGTACTTGCCGAAACCGATGCACAAGTGTTGAAACAAAATATTGCGGATATACAAATTAATATGGAACTGGCAACACAGGTATTTGAACGTCAAAAAATATTGTGGGAAAATAAAGTAGGGTCCGAAATGCAGTTTCTTCAGGCAAAAACCAACAAGGAAAGTTTGGATAAAAAAATGAGCATATTACAACAACAATTAGAATTAACAAAAATTGTTTCCCCTATCAACGGCACTGTTGATGCTGTTGATATTAAGTTAGGGCAATTAGCTGCACCAGGTGTGCCAGCAATTAGGGTAATAAATTTTTCCAATTTAAAAGTAAAAGCAGATGTTGCCGAAAGCTATGCTTCAAAAATTAAAAAAGGTGCCGAAGTGATGATTACGTTTCCAGATGCGAAAGATTCATTAACTACAAAAATTGATTTTGTATCACGTACCATCAACAGTAGTTCCCGTAGTTTTGCATTGGAAGTTTTATTGGATAATAAAAAAGAATATTTTCCAAATATGGTTGCAACACTTCACATTAACGATTATAAATCGGCTAAACCGATAATTATTATTCCTGTTAAAGCATTGCAAAAAGATGATACCAATCAATCGTTTGTATTTGTTGCTGAAAACAATATTGCTAAAAAACGCATTGTTACCTTAGGTAAAGAGTTTAATGGTAAAATAGAAATTACTAGTGGTTTAAAAGAAGCAGATTTGCTAATTACCGAAGGGTATAATATTGTTAATGAAAACGATGCAATAGCGTACAAAAAATAAAAAAACATCGTAATAACGTGTTTGTAATTATAGTTTAGCACGTCATTGCGAGGAACATTCTGCGTTGAAGCAGACACTCAATCTCAAACTAAGTATTGTATTAAATTGCTTCGTACCTCGCAATGACGCTCACAAAAAAACAAACGCTTTTACTGATGTTTAGCATTAACGAACTAAAAAAATAACACTATGAACTTTAAAGAATTTAAACCCTCCAGTTGGGCAATTGATAATAAAATAAGCGTTTATGTGCTTACTATCATGATTGCAGTTATGGGTATAACGTCCTATAATAAAATTCCGAAAGAAAACTTTCCGGATATTGTTGTTCCCACTATTTACGTAAATACAGTTTATGTAGGTACATCTCCATCCAACATTGAAAATTTGGTTACCAAACCGATTGAAAAACAATTAAAATCCATTTCGGGGATAAAAAAATTGAATTCAACATCGTTACAAGACGTATCGGTAATTGTAGTTGAATTTAATACCAATGTAGATGTTGCACTTGCCAAACAAAAAGTAAAAGATGCGGTGGATAAAGCATCTACTGACTTGCCGAAAGATTTAACGCGTCAGCCAAATGTAATGGAAGTTGCTTTTTCTGATTTGCCTATTATGTATATCAATTTGGCAGGCGAAATGGATTTGAACAAGTTAAAAAAATATGGCGATCAGTTAAAAGATAAAATTGAGTCCATGAAATACATTTCCCGCGTTGTTATGGTGGGTGATTTGGAACGCGAAATTCAAATAAATGCAGATATGTATAAATTACAAGCTGCAAGTATTACTATCAGAGATATTGAACAAGCTATTAAATATGAAAACTTAAATGTTTCGGGCGGTTTGGTTGCTATGGATGGTATGAAACGAAATTTAACCGTTCAGGCCGAATTTAAAACGGTTGATGAAATAAAAAACATTTTAATTACTTCGCCCACTGGTGCTAAATTGTACATAAAAGATATTGCCGAAGTGGTTGATGGTAATAAAGAACAGGAAAGTTATGCCCGTTTAGAAGGCAAAAACGTAATTACATTAAATGTAGTAAAACGTTCGGGCGAAAATTTGATTGAGGCATCTGATTTAATCAATGAAACGATTAAAAAAATGCAGGAAGAAAAAGAGCTTCCAGAAGAATTAAAAGTTACCGTTACTGGAGATCAATCCGAAAAAACACGCGCTACAGTTCACGACCTTATTAATACCATTATAATTGGATTTATTTTGGTAACCTTTATTTTGATGTTTTTTATGGGTGTTACCAATGCCATATTTGTGGCTGCATCTGTACCACTTTCTATGTTTATTGCCTTTATGGTAATGCCATCCATAGGCTCCATATTTGGTTTTAGTTATACCATGAACATGATTGTATTGTTCGGATTTTTATTAGCCTTAGGTATTGTTGTAGATGATGCAATTGTAGTTATTGAAAATACACATCGCCTTTTTGAAAACGGCAAACGTGATATTAAAACGGCCGCTAAAATGGCAACTGGAGAAGTGTTTTTACCCGTATTGAGCGGAACCTTAACAACCCTTGCTCCATTTATTCCTTTATTGTTTTGGAATGGAATCATTGGTAAATTTATGTTTTATTTACCCATTACCTTAATCATTACATTATTAGCGTCTTTATTAGTTGCATATATTATAAATCCAGTATTTGCAGTTGATTTTATGAAACCACACAAGGATGAAGATAAACATGCCAAATGGGATAAAAGCACAAGTGTTATTAGTGCTATATTTATTTTATTGGCATTATTGCTACACGCAACAAGCCATCCTGCGATAGCTAATTTGGCTTTATTTATTTTATCATTTTATTTATTTAATAAGTTTTACTTGCACAACATTATTGAAAAATTTCAAACAAAAACATGGCCGGCTTTTCAGGAACGTTACGCTAAAATGTTACTGTGGTTTTTAAAACGCCCATGGTCAGCTCTTTTAGGAACCCTTGTATTGTTTATTGTTTCAATTGTGTTTTTTGCAATACGTAGCCCTAAGGTTGTGTTTTTTCCGCAAGGCGATCCCAACTTTGTATATGTATACGTTAAGTTACCTGTAGGTACCGATCCTGCATTTACCAACAGAGCAATGCTAAACGTGGAAAGCAAAGTAAACCAAGTTTTGGGCGACTCTAACACCATTGTAAAATCAATTATTACCAACGTTACTAAACAAACCACCGATCCGCAAGATCAGGATCAAAGCGATTATCCAAATAGAGGAAAAATAGCCATTTCCTTTGTTGATTTTGTAGATAGAGATGGCAAATCAACGATGGATTATTTATTGGCATTGCAAAATAATAAATGGGATATTCCAGGTGTTGAAATAACCGTTTCTCAGGAACAATCGGGACCACCAGTATCTAAGCCAATTAACATTGAAGTACGTGGCGATGATTTTGATGAGTTAGTAAAAAATGCTACTAAATTAAAACACTTTTTGGATGACCAAAAAATTCCAGGTGTTGCCAATTTAAAATCTGATTTTGAAAGCAACAAACCCGAAATTGTATTTAACATAAATAGGGAAAGAGCTAATGCCGAAGGCGTATCTACTGGTCAAATAGCCATGGAAATACGCAATGCTGTGTTTGGCGATGAAGTAAGTAAATTTAGAGACGATAACGATGAATACCCCATTATGCTGCGTTATCAATACAATCAGCGGAATAACATTGAAGCATTGCGTAATTTAAAAATTACGTTTCGCGATAATAACCGAAGAGGAGAAGTAAGAAGCATACCCCTATCATCGTTTGCTACCATTGAATACAGCAATACCTACGGTGGCATTAAACGTAAAATGCAAAAACGTGTAATTACCCTGTCTTCAAATGCTGTAGCTGGGTTTAACGAAAACGAAGTGGTAGAAAGCGTTCAAAAAGCAATGGAAAATTTTAAGGCTTCTAATAGTGTTGAAATAGCGTTTACTGGACAACAAGAAGAGCAAAAAGAAACAGGCTCTTTTTTAGGTGGCGCATTAATGGCTTCATTGGGTTTAATATTATTAATTTTGGTAACACAATTTAACTCTGTTGGAAAACCGTTTATAATCATTACCGAAATTTTCTTCAGTATTATTGGTGTATTGATTGGTACTGCCATATTTAAAATGGACATGAGTATTGTAATGACTGGTGTTGGTATTATTGCCCTAGCAGGGGTTGTGGTGCGCAATGGTATATTGTTGGTAGAGTTTGCCGATTCGTCGCGCGCCAGCGGGATGACCTTGTGGAATGCAGCTTATGAGGCAGGTAGAACACGTATGACACCAGTTATATTAACAGCAGCATCGGCAATACTTGGTTTATTTCCTTTGGCAGTAGGTTTTAATATTGATTTTGAAACCCTGTTTGCAGAAGGAAATCCACATATTTTTTTAGGTGGCGATAGCGTTATTTTTTGGGGCCCATTGGCATGGACAATGATTTTTGGATTGGCATTTGCAACATTCCTAACCTTGTTATTAGTGCCAGCCATGTACCTAATAGCAGAACGATTAAAACGTAAATCGGAAATTATTTTAAAATATTTGGGTTTACCTAGCGCAGTAATGTATATTCCGTTTTTTATACTTGTTACGCGCGCAGTATTTTATTTTAGAAGAACAAAATTAGATTATGGAAATTTGGATCATTAATAAAACGTAACGCTTGTTATTGTATTTTTAAAGAACCACCTAATTTGGGTGGTTCTTTTTATTTAGTAGCATTGGTTTTTATAGATATATTTACGTCAACTAATTTTATAAAAAAACAAAAACACCATGATATCAATTTCAACAAAACAAGTGTTAGCACAGCTAAAAGCCGACTTAATAGGAAAAGATTCCTATCGTGGAGTTACATTAACCTATTCATGGTTAGCAAACCAAGTAGGGCATTTTTCACTAGGGTTTATTCCCACACTATTAACTTCGGTTGTTTTAAAAAAATATACAACTAGTAATAATGTTGCTATTTGGTCGGCTGTTATCATTTCTGTTACTTGGTTATTATTTGAAACCTATAATTTTTTAGGCCCACTTTTATTGAAAAAAAAATCGAAGTCAAAATTACTTTTTATTCCAGGTAAAATACATTCATTTAATCCACCATGGACTAATATTGCTTTTGATACATTTACCGATTTGTGTTTTTTTTGGACAGGAGCATTTTCAGCCAGTTTGTTTTTAGGATATACCAATACAGCGGTTTATATTTTGGCAGCCTTACTATTAATTCTTATTTCCCCTATTCGTTATTGGTACATTACCAAAATGTATATGCAATCGGCACAATATCCATTTCAGTTTAGGTTAAGCCAATGGGAGGGCAATATTAACCCAAGCGATAAAATTATTGTAGACCAATTTATTAACAATAATGAAATAGGAAATCATTTATTTGTTTTTGGAGTTAAAGGGAGCGGAAAAACAAATATAAGTGTTGGAATAGGAACAGAAATGGCCATTAAACGTAATCCTTGTTTTTATACTACGGGTATAAAATTAGTAAGTGTTTTTTCCGAGCCCGATTCCGTTAATCCAAATTTTGCTACTCAGTTATGGACATGGCGCCAGTCTTCACTTCTTGTTATTGATGATATGAATGTTGGAGGGACTATAAAAAATGAAATGCTTAATCCCGATAATTTTTTTAAAATAGTAGATGCGTATTCTGTAATAAATACAGAAAACAGAAACGCATTGCAAAATAAAAATGTTATTTGGGTGCTAAGTGACGAAAATTTAGATACTGTTTTATTTGATCAATGGAAAAGTATGCTGGTAAATATAGGAGTTCCTCCCAAAAATATTTCATCCATTAATTTACTACCCACTAATTAAATGTAGTGTATGTAGCAAATTAAGAAATAATGTTATTTTCAATAGCAAAGCTGATGAGGTGGCTTAAACTTCGTACTTTAAATCGTTTATAAAGGGGTATAATTCTTTTTTCAATAGCCGATTGCGATACATTTAATAGGGTTGCTATTTCTTTAAAAGATTGCCCTTGAGCAACCAGCGATAAAGCTTGTTTTTCTTTTTCCGAAATTGCTAAATGTTGAAACAATACTTTGTTTAAATTTTCTTCAAATTTAGATTTTGCAGGACCATACGCAGCATATTTCATTATTGTACCAAATTTTAAACTCCTGTTTATTTGGCAATGTCCAATAATCTGGGTTACTTTCCCGTTTTCTGCTTTATGTACAGCAACCCGCCATATTAAAGGGATATGATTTCCATTTTTATGAATTTTTTTTAATTCAATCGTAAAACTGTATAATTCCAAATCATGTGTTTGCGAGTTAATAAACAGCAATGCTTTATCATTTAATTCGTTCGAAAACTGTGTATACTCATCCGTTGAAATACTTACCAATTTTAGCATCGATATTTCATTGTTTTTGTATCCCAACACCTCTTCCCAACCATCGGCATATATCATTTTATCTCTTTCAAAGGAATAAATATAAATGGCTTCTTCCGGAAATTTAGTAATGCTTTTTTTAAAATGCAAAGCCTCCTCAGTTAATAAATCGGCAGGGGTGTCGCTAATTAATGATTTTGAATATTCACCTTGAATTGGAGTAATCATAATTAATGATAATTGAAACTGTGTTTTTACGCAGTTGATAGTAAAAATTTGTAAATGTACTTTTGTGCATTCAGTTGTCAAAATTACTATTTATAAATCAATATCCATCCCCTTTAAAATAAATTTAAAATGCTGTCCTACTATTTAATAGATGTGCTACGAGGCACCGATGTTGTTAAAGATTTTAACAGTATTAAAAATGAAATATCCCAAGGATATGATTTTTTAGAGGATCAAAAAAATAAAAAACTCATTCACTTACTCAAAAAATTACCCGCACATCCTTTTTATAAAGATAGCATTTTGGGTTTTGATGAAGCAACCATACATGCCGACCCTTATAGGGTATTAAAAAGTTTACCCTATACAACAAAGCAACAAATAAGTAATTATGGTAATTGGTTTTATGAAAACGATCCCGAACAAACGTATGAAAACCGCTTTACAGGTGGCAGTACAGGTACACCCTTTAAATATCAATTATCCAAACATTCCATAAGCCGTATAACAGCATTTAATTATTATTTGTGGCACCATTTTTTGGGATTTACTATTGGTGATAAAATAATATCGTTGGGAGGAGATGCATTGGGAAAAAATCCAACTATTAAAACAAAGTTGTACAATTACCTGCAACACAAATCGTTTATCCCTGGCGATATTATTAGCCAAAATGTATTAACAGAGGGCTTTAAGTTGATATTTGAAACAAAGTACGATATTATATATGCGTACGCATCGTCGTTAGGTTATTTTGTAGACGAAGCAATAAGGCAAAATATTAAATTCAAAAAAAAAATTAAAGGAGTAGTTACCGTTTCGGAAATGTTACCCGATGAAACCCGAAAAAAATTTATGAACTTTTTTAACTGCGATGTTTTAAATTGTTATGGTGCAAGGGATGGCGGTGTTATGGGGGCTGAATTTAAAAGTGTTGACAATGGATTTTATTATAATTTTTACGATTGTATTACCGAAAGCATACAGTTGGATGAACAGTTGGGAAAACAAGAATTGGTATTAACCAATTTAGGTAATTTTTCTTTCCCTTTTGTACGTTACAGAGTAGGCGATATTGGTACTATAGAAAAATATAAAAATGGCAATCTACTTCCTTTGGATAAAATTACGAATCTCGAAGGCAGAACCCGCGATTTAGTATATACCCCTTCACGTAAAGTGGTACATGGTTCGGCATTTAACGCCATTTTAAAAGCATCAAGCGGAATTGACCGTTACCAAATTGTACAAGGCGCTGATTATAGTTTAGAGGTACGCATTAAATCAAATCAAGCTGAAATTGCAGAAGATGCAATAATTAATTTATTACATTCCATAGTAAACGACCCAGCGGTAGATATAAAAATTGCCCTCAATAAAGATTTTATACAAGGACAAAATCAAAAACATAAAATAATAGTATCCAATACCGTAAATGCTTAAAATACTCCACTCCGTTTTATTTAACAGGTATCTTGCTTGCCAATAAAGTTTAGGAATAAAAAAACACCGTATTAATACGGTGTTTTTTTATGTGTTATTGTTGCATTTTTATTAAAACAAATAAATTAATAATGTTAAGTATAACAGCTATTACAGGGCAGTATATACAACCATCATTCATACTGTATTACTATATCTCTATATTGCTTTTTCTTCCCCAAACAACAAAACACATTTTCAAATATTTAATTAAAACTGCGTTTTTACACAGTTGATTGTAGTTAATTGCAAGTATACTTTTGTGCCGTAATTAATCAAACACGCTATTTATAAATATAGGGTTGAGGTTAAAAAATAAATGTGGAGTAGCTGAAAATCCAATTAAAGAGTAGGCAAATAAAATGTAGTATAAAACAATGAAAACAACTATAAAATCAGCTATCTATTTATTGACTTTTGCTTTATTTTCTTGCACAGTAAATACTGAGTTAGAAAATATTTTGCCACAAAACACTGAAAATACAGCTAATGCCGAAAAATTTGCTCGTAAAAGCCCTATTGTGAATACGATTACCCTTAGTTATACTGGCAACCATGCAGAAATTAACAATTTATCTGCTTTCATAGTAAGTTTTGATTCTGAAAACCTTGCAGAAAGAAAAGGCTGGGATGGTACTGTTAAAGGTGGAAGACGTACACCTTTTCATAATTTTATAATAAATCAAAGTGGCACAATACTCACCGAACTAAGCTCTGACGATTTAGCGCTAGGCAATCCTGCATTTAAACCAGGGCAACCAATTGGTGGAATTATTGTAAAAGGTGGCAAAAACCCCGGAGGGCAAATGAGAGTAATGAAAACGGACGAAAATGGTGAAGTAGAGTTACCTAAAGAATGGAAAGAAGGAGAATATTTAATACAAATTGAATCAAAAATTCAAAACTCGGAATTTGTGTTGACCATTAACAAAGAAAAAATTAAGGAGGTAACCCCTATAAACATGTTAGTTAATAAAGATGGTACAATACGTAATTTTTATTATGAAGAAGATTTTCAATTACACAATGATATTGCAAAATATTTAGGAGTAGAACAAATTGTTATTGAAAAAGGATATTATACGGTGGATTATTCTGATAAAAAGGATGGGGGAAATGTGAGCCTTAAAGTTAAAAATGGTGGGAAGATAACGGGTAGCATTATTATAAGTAATGGAAACGCAAAATTTTATGAAGGAGTAGATCCAAAAGGTATTGATTGCAAAGGCTTCGGGGTTGCTTGTTTTTATAATGCAGAAACTGGAATAGACAAAAAAGACATACGACAGTATGTTGTAAAGCCAATTATTGAAAAAAATATTTTGATTGGTGTTAAAATTTTAGAGAAAAAAAATGGACTAAATTTTATAAATATGAAAAAGGGAATTACTCAATCTGGTATAAAATAAATGTAAATGGCAGCAAAAAAACAGACAAATTGATTGATGATATTCAAATAAATCCATTATTAAAAGATAAATATGAAAAAATGCTTGACGAGCAAGCGCAAATAAATTTGGAACAAACAAATTTAAGAGCCGAGCAAATTGATAAAGCAATGAATGAGATAGAACCGGCAAACCGTCAAGCATTTATCGAATTTTTAAATGCAAATGAGCAATTAGATATTACAAATAGTGTACATGTGTTTAAAGGTAATTTTTTACCTATAAATACAGGTGGTACAAGCACAAAACCAGTTTCAAAATAAATAATAATAATAACGGAGTAAGCCGAAAATCCTAAAATAGAGTAGGCAAAAATAAATTCAAAAGTAAAAAAAATGGAAGAGCCATCATTAGAAAAAACAATGGGTGTTTTAACCCAAGTTAACAAAATTGGATTTGTTGAATTTACAACAGATCTTGTGAAAAATGTGTACGATGTAATTGTGCAATCATCTGTTGACCAATTGAAATCATTTTCGGAATTGGTAAAAGATGTTTCGGGGAGCGTTAGCGATTATCAAAAAAAAATAGGTTTGGAAGGAGACTCATTAAATTTGAATTGCGAAAAATATGCCATTGAGGTTTTAGGGCTTGAATCTTCTACTACTCCTACAGATTATACCCTTAACGGCGGCGATAATGCTACATTAATAGATAAACGCAATGCCATTATTGCTGATTTAACTGGGTTTGATTTTGATACTACTACTACTACTGTTGCAGATCCAAAAGGTACAATTCAAGATCCAAGTACTCTTCCTCTACCAGCGGATGAAATAACAATAACAGTTTCAAAGGAAAATTTGGACAAGCTTATTGCAATGAAACTTCTCAAAGGAGCTGAAGACAATTACAATATTTTAGTAACCATACTTAAAATTGGCATGCAAAAAATAGTAGTTGACAAAGGACTTATTGCTACAAAACTAACCTTTCATGTTGATGCTAATCAAACGGCATCCATAGCATCTTCCAATGTAAATATTAAATCGAAAAGTTTCGCTTTATCTGGTGGGGTAAATTATACAGGTAAAAAAGTAAGTGCAAACATAAGTGGTGGGTATAGTAATACTAGTTTAAGTGTTTCTGTTATCAATGAAAAATCTTCTGCGGTTGCAAACATGTCGGCAGATATTGTAGGCGAAGTTAAAATTGAGTTTAGAACTGATTCTTTCCCATCCATAAGCAAATAAACTGATGACATTATCCGAATTAATTTTATTACTTCATTATGAAGTTCAAAAATCGTTCAACCTTGTAGATGAATTAGCAAATTCAAATGACTCACAAAATACGGTAAACGTACATTTAGGAATGGAAAAATTTGAAATAACAATTCCAATTTCTATTAATGAACGCGATATGTATTACAGCGAAGTTAACCGAAAGGTAGAGGATGAAAGATTTAGAAAATTTCATTACCCGCTAATCATTCAATCTGACAAAGAAATGAAAGGGAATGAGAAAGGAATACCAGCAAAAAAAAAGGGAAAGGTTTTAGATGTAGCCATTAAAAGTATTATTGATGAAAAATCAAAACCTACAGAAAGGGTAGGGCAAATGACAATAACACTAACGCGTGTTCGTTCGTAATCTTTCTCTTTTTTTTTAAGCCAATACTATAAATAACACGTTAAAGTAGAGACCAGAAACTACTATAATAAACGGACTAAAAAATTATAAAAAAATGGCAAAAATTCAAAAACAAAACGACGAATTAATTTCTAAAATAGAAGTTGATGAGTTAACAAAAAAATTAGAGACGCTTAAAATAAATCCAACGGTAGAAGTTGAGAAATTTGCAATTGCATTAAAAAAAATAAATCCAATAGCATTAGTGCCTTTTGAAAAATTACCAGAGGAGGTTCAGCAATCTATTAGAGGGTTAAATAATGAAACTAAAAGATTTCACGGCGCTAAAATAGCATTATCGTGGTTTCCCTTTCCTATGCGTTTTTCTCCTTGCCGCGATAAATTTGGATATTTAACTTCTAGCACTGTAAGAGCTTCTAGCAAATTAAATTTTAATGTAATTACCATAGGGCTTATGAATCAATTGGGTAATTTAATGGGAAACCCAGGTAGGGATGTGGGAGGAGACTCTAATATTCCTTCTGGCTATACCTATTTTGGTCAATTTGTGGATCATGATATAACATTAGATGTTTCCTCTTCAATTGATACAACTAACGACGCAAGAACTATTAATAATATGAGAAGTCCCTCATTAGATTTGGATAATTTATATGGAAGAGGTCCTGCTCTCGACCCTTTTTTGTATGTGTTTCCTTCCGTTGGTTCAAGTACAGCAATAAAATTTAAATTAGGGGTTAATACAAATAGTGGAAGAGGCGGGCCTTCGTTAAGTGGCGATATTGGTGCAGGTATGGCAACACAAACTAATTTTGATGTTCCTCGGATACGTGATACCAATACTGCAGTTATAGGAGATCCTAGAAATGACGAAAATTTATTTGTGGCTCAGTTTCAAATGGCAATGTTAAAATTTCATAATGCTGTAGTTGATATTGTAGTAGCTTCGGGTTTTACTGGAGATGTTTTTGTTGAATCAAAAAAAATTGTTACGCATCATTATCAATGGGCTGTAGTAAATGATTATTTAAAAAGAATATGTGGTTCAACTGCTACCTCTAACGCATTAGGTTCCGTGGCTGCAAGTGTTGGAAGTGCATTTAGTATGCCTGTGGAATTTTCTGTTGCGGCATATAGGTTTGGACATAGTTTAATACGTGATAGATATTGGATAAATCATAATTTTATTAATGAATCATTAGCTCAAGCGTTCAACTTTGTACGAAATCCTAATTTACCAGTTCGCTCAAATTGGGTGGTAGATTTTAATGCTTTTTTTCCTACAGGAGTTAGTGTTCCTGTATTTAATAATGCTAGAAAAATTGATAGCGTTTTGGCGAATGGTTTAGAAAGTTTACCAGGAGGGAGTGGCATTATGGCAATGCTAGCAACACGAAATTTAAGAAGAGGTCTTGCAATGGGATTACCTAGTGGTCAAGCTACTGCAATTGCCTTAGGTATAACACCCTTAACTACAGCCCAATTATTAACAGGCTTAACAGATGCAACAGAAACAACTCTTTTAAATTCAAATGGCGGACTTTTATTAAACAAAACTCCTTTATGGTATTATATTTTAAGAGAGGCAGCTGTTCTTGGAGGGGGTAATAAACTTGGTCCATTAGGAGCTAAAATAGTTGCAGATACATTTGTAAGAATTTTAAAAAGAGATGGAGAGTCTTACCTTAACAGTGTAGGAGGATTTACACCTTTTTTACCCTCCGATTTGGCTGGTGATTTTACCGTAACGGATATAATAAAATTTTCAGGAGTAAACAGACCGTAAGTTTATTTTTAATCATTTATAATTGAGGTCTTTTTATTCAGTATTTTTTATAAATTATTTAATGAAAAAGAATATTTTTTTTGTACTTATTTCTATAATTAAGTTTTTTGCTATTGTAAACAGTATTATTTTGCCTGCAATATTTAAAAAACCATTTAATTAGGGTTTAATTTATTTCTAAATTTATTTTTTAAAAGTAATTTTAACTAATAGCGCAATTTTTTTATTGAGTAATTATGTTTATACGAGGCTGTCTTTAATTGTAAGGCAGCCTCTTTTTTGTTTATTTTATGGGTATCTTACTAAATTGAAAAGTAGAAATATACCGCCACACTCAACAGTATTTATTTTTTAGCGCATATCCTTTTTTCTTTCCAAAAAAAATTAATTATAACTGCGTTTTTACACAGTTGATAGTAGCTAATTGCAAATGTATTTTTGTATTTTTATTTGTTAACCAGATTAGGTATTTTATTTTAATGCAAAGCAGCAATAATCAATTACCGAAATTTTGGGTAAAATACTAAATTAAATAACAGTAATATATGGATACTTTCACACAAAATCGCATCGCAAAACTTCATCCTTTGGTACGGGAAGAAGTAACAAAAATAATTCAAGAATGTGATACAACACTTACAGGCAAAGCAAAAGTAAGAGTTACGCAAGGATTACGCACTTTTACAGAGCAAGAAGATTTATATTCACTTGGTAGAACAAAAGTAAATACAAATGGTAAAACCACACGAAAGCCAATGGGAAACAAAGTAACCAATGCCAAAGCAGGGCAAAGCATACACAATTATGGCTTTGCAATAGATATTTGCCTCATTATAGATAATAAAGAAGCGTCTTGGGACACTGCAAAAGATTGGGACAACGACAAAATAGCAGATTGGTATGAGTGTGTAAAAATATTTGCCAAGTATGGTTGGGAATGGGGAGGAAACTGGAAAATTTTCAAAGATTTACCACATTTTGATAAAAAAGGCTTCGGTTCGTGGAGAAAATTATCTAAACTAAAACAAGATAAAGAGGGATATGTAATTCTGCTTTAATTTATAGCAGTCTTTACCAATGGGAGTAACAAGTGTAGGGTTTTCAATAAGTTCATCAATAACAGAAGCTAAATCAGAAGCAAGAGATTTATTTTTTTAGCTAACCGTTTTAACTTTCTTTCAAAAGGTTCGGTAGCAATTACATCAAAGTTTAGTTAATAAGTCTTTAGCAAATTTATAACACTTATGTAATCAAGGTTTTTAAGCATTTCTATAAAAAACGAATGCGGTTATTTTCTTTTATATCAAGTAATACTTTCATCGTTTTATTGTTTAAGTTCGTTCCTTACAATCACGTTTTTGATTTAATTTTAGCAAAAAATTACATTGCTGTTAACTTATAGCTAAATAAGCAGAATTTTTTTTGGAATCAAGTCCTTAGCTTCTCGTATTCGTTTAGTTATTTTTGGTTTGTATATTTAATTTACTACAATTTACTACAAAGATATTTTATGAATTTTTATAAAAGAAATTGTTTGAGAATTATTAAACCTTCTTTTGGCTGTACACTATCCGCATAAATAAACTTACGAAGCAGTTGAGCGTAGCTAACTCAAACAATTAAAATGTAATTATTTTACCAAAATGTTTTATCTTTGAAAATAATATAAAATATACGCATAATTAATGGAATTTAAGGCCGGTAAACTACTCGATAAAATTGAATACCCTAGTGATTTAAAAAAACTGTCGGAAGACCAATTGCCGCAAATAAGCAAGGAACTTCGCCAGTTTATTATTGATGTGGTATCACAAAAAGGCGGACATTTTGGTGCCAGCCTTGGCGTGGTTGAACTTACTGTTGCATTACATTATGTATTTAATACCCCTTACGATCAACTGGTGTGGGATGTGGGGCATCAGGCGTACGGACATAAAATTTTAACAGGTCGCCGTAAAAATTTTCATACCAACCGCATTTATGGCGGTATCAGCGGTTTCCCAAAACGTGCCGAAAGTGAATACGACGCATTTGGTGTAGGACACTCATCTACTTCCATTGGTGCAGCCCTTGGAATGGCAGTTGCATCGGCATACAAAGGCGAAAAAAAACGCCAGCACATTGCAGTAATTGGCGATGGTGCTATGACAGGCGGAATGGCATTTGAAGCCCTTAACCACGCAGGTATTTCCAACTCCAACTTGTTAGTAGTACTCAATGATAATTGCATGAGCATTGACCCAAATGTGGGTGCTTTGAAAGAATATTTAACAGACATCACTACTTCACATACCTACAATAAATTTAAAGATGAAATATGGAATTTGCTGGGTAAAATGAGCAAATTTGGGCCCACTGCGCAGGACATTGTTTCTAAAGTAGAAAACGGTTTAAAAACTACATTGCTTAAACAAAGTAATTTGTTTGAATCTTTAAAGTTCCGCTATTTTGGTCCTATCGACGGGCACGATGTAGAACGCTTAACAAAAGTATTACAAGATTTAAAAGACATTCCTGGACCGAAAATTTTACATATTCTTACTCAAAAAGGCAA
>CANFLQ010000011.1 GCA_947447995.1 Bacteroidota bacterium
CCATTTTATATCGGCTATGTATTTTATACATTCTTCCTCTGTCTTAAAATATTGGTTGAATTTTATTGAATTCATACCGACAAATTTACCCCGATTTTCCACAACATAAAAGTAGAAAAAATTGGGATAACTAAACGCCTATACCTATTAAAGTATTTTATTACATTTAATTAGTTGAACTTTTTTAATTAAAGGTTTTAAGGTTTATTTATTAAAAGTGTATAATTTTGAACTAAGAAAATAATATCAATTAATAAATTAGTTTAATGTATTTAATTCTTTTAGCCATACACTCATTGTTTCGTTGGTTGGTGGTAATAAGTTTACTGTATGCCATTTATCGTGCTTATAAAGGTTGGTATTTGGGCAACTCCTTTTCAAAGCAGGATAATTTTATCCGACATACAACGGCTACCATTGCTCATGTTCAATTTATACTTGGTATTTGGTTGTATTTTATTAGTCCGGTTGTAAATTATTTTTTACATAATTTTAAAGATGCCGTTCATTTACGTGAAATTCGTTTTTTTGGAATGGAGCATAGTTTAATGATGTTTACAGCCGTTGTATTTATCACTATTGGTTCAGCAAAGGCAAAACGAAAACTAACAGACAAAGAAAAGTTTGAGACTATTTTAATTTGGTTTAGCGTAGCACTGTTTATAATTCTACTCAATATTCCTTGGAAGTTTTCGCCATTGATAAGCCGACCATATTTCAGAACTTTTAATTAAGATTTATTTTTGCTTCAAAAATCAATATCTTTGTCCAATGCGCATCGATATTATAACCGTTTTACCACAATTACTTGAAAGTCCTTTTCAGCACAGTATTTTAAAGCGTGCAATTGATAAAGGTATTGCACAAGTTAATCTAATTAACTTGCGTGATTATTCCACACACAATCAAAAAAGTGTGGACGATTATGCCTTTGGAGGAGGAGCAGGAATGGTAATGAGTATTGAACCGATAGCTAATTGTATCAATGCCTTGAAAGCTGAACGCATGTATGATGAGGTAATTTATACCAGTCCTGACGGAGAAACCTTGAATCAAAAAATGGCGAATCAGTTGTCAACATATAATAATATCATCATCCTTTGCGGGCATTACAAGGGTGTGGATCAGCGTGTGCGCGATCATTTTATTACTAAAGAAATTTCCATTGGTGATTATGTACTTTCTGGTGGAGAGTTGGCAGCTGCGGTTATTTGCGATAGTATTATTCGCATTATTCCCGGAGCTATTTCAGATGAAACTTCTGCTTTAACAGATTCTTTTCAGGATAATTTATTAGCACCGCCAGTATATACTCGCCCAGCGGAATACAACGGTTGGAAAGTGCCGGATATATTACTTTCTGGTCATACCAAAAATATTGATAATTGGCGTGACGAACAAAGTTTGGACCGTACCCAAAAACGCAGACCAGATTTGTTGAAGTAAGAAACATAATAAAAGAGGTATTCAACTAAAATTCCCCACTTTCAATTAATTGGATAGCCTGTTCAATGTCTTTATCTTCGCCTACGGCATCGTATTCCGATTTAAGACTAGAATTAAATAGTACAGATAGGCTTTGCCACATAAAAGCGGAGAAAGAGCCTCGCATATCTTTCACAATGTTGTAAGTTGTTTTTCCAGTTTCTCTGTCAACTAATTTTAATAATATTCGTCCCTGATTGATGCTTAAATTCTTCAACTCTTCACCAAATTGAACTTTTAATTGTTCTTCGGCAAGTTTCATATATTCTTTCTTTTCTTTTTCGCTGGGGAGCATAGCTAAAATACGGTCGTATTCCTTAAGTTTAGCTGCCGCTAAAATAGCATAAGGATATACCTTTTTTACGTTGTATTTAAGCCTGTCCCATTTAATGGCTTCTCTTTTATTTTTAAAAATGCGTTTTGTAGAACATACCACAGGAGCTAAAGTAATATATGGTATTGTTTCTCCTTCATAAACTATAGTACGTACAATAATACCGCCATTGGGTAGTAATGTACCTACAGGAAGTGGAGGTGGGGCATTTTGAATAAGTCCGCTAGATTCCTGAGCAGAGATGATGAGGTGTGATAAAAGAAAAAATATGAAAAGTTTGTATGCCATTAGGCTTCAGGGTACAAATTATATACCCAATTTGATTGGTGTAACGCAGTAGTGGTTAAAATGTTTTATTTATGATCTGTTTAATTTCCACAAAGACTTTGTCGTTCCCGTTTCCATACTTAGATCTATCCCCACTTTTTTTGAAGTAGTCATTAGTTTAGCACCAAATAAAGCGGCAATAATAGCTTCATCATCGCTTGAGTTGCTTAACATTTCGGGTAAAAAGTGGTCTTTTACAAAATGCGTGTCAAAATTACCTGAAGTAAAAGCATTATGTTTTAAAACAAACTTACAAAAGGCTAGTGTAGTAGCAACTCCCGTAATTTGGTAATCATCAATGGCGCGTATCATGCGGTTTATAGCTTCCTCTCTATCCTTTCCAAAAGTTACTAGTTTTGCAATCATCGGATCGTAATAGATTGGAATTTCCATGCCTTCTTCAAAACCATCATCAACCCGTATACCTAATCCTTGCGGACGTTTGTAGGTTTCTAATTTACCAATATCAGGTAAAAAATTATTTGTAGGGTCTTCGGCATAAACGCGCACTTCTATACTGTGTCCATGTATTTTCAAATCTTCTTGGGTAAAAGATAACTTTTCGCCACGCGCTATTTTTATTTGTTCTTTTACCAAGTCAATTCCTGTTATCATTTCAGTTACCGGATGTTCTACCTGCAAACGGGTATTCATTTCTAAAAAGTAAAAATTTTTGTTTTCATCCAACAAAAATTCAACCGTTCCTGCCCCTTCATAATTACACGCTTTTCCAACATTTACAGCACATACGCCCATAGCTTTGCGAATTTCGGGTGTTAATACCGATGAAGGCGCTTCTTCAATTACCTTTTGATGACGACGTTGGATAGAACATTCTCTTTCAAACAAATAAACAATATTACCAAAAGAGTCACCCAAAATTTGAATTTCAATATGACGTGGCCTCGCAACATAACGTTCAATAAATACCGCCCCATCGCCAAATGCTGATAAAGCCTCACTAACCGCTAATTTCATTTGTTCTTCAAATTCATCAATGTGTTCCACAATGCGCATACCTTTACCACCTCCGCCTGCACTTGCTTTTATTAAAATAGGAAATCCTGTTTCTTTGGCTGTTTTTTTGCCTTCTTCAATGGACGAGATGGCTCCTTCAGAACCAGGAACCATTGGGATTTTATATTTTTTAGCAGCAGCTTTTGCTGATAATTTATCACCCATCATGTTCATCGCTGCTGGGGAAGGCCCGATAAAAATAAGTCCAGCTTTTTTTACTGCTGCGGCAAATCCTGCATTTTCAGATAAAAATCCATATCCTGGATGAATACCGTCTACATTCAATTGTTTGCAAATTTCAATAATCTTATCTCCCAATAAATAAGATTGGTTGGATGGGGGGGGGCCTATACAAACTGCTTCATCAGCATATTTAACAAATGGTGCATTTCTATCGGCCTCCGAAAAAACAGCAACAGTTTTAATACCCATTTCCTTACAAGTACGCATTACACGTAAAGCAATTTCTCCCCTGTTGGCAATTAATATTTTTTTCATAATACAATGGTTCTTAATTAATAAATAGTATCCATTTTTTATACAAACATTTTATCTGGATTTAAAATTCCATTAGGATCAAATACTTTTTTTATATTTTTTTGTATTTCAATTTCTTTTTCTGAAAATACAATTGGAGTGTACCCTTTTTGCACCCAGCCTATGCCGTGTTCGCCGCTTATAGTTCCTTTTAATTGTTTGCACAATGTAAACAGTTCAGCAATCACATTTTTCATGTAATCTCCGTTCCATTGCTCGTCTGTTAATTCGCCTTTAATAAGCCTAATGTGCAAGTTTCCATCGCCAGCATGACCATAACATACACTTTTAAAATTGTATTTAACTCCCAGTGCTTTCACACCTTTCATTAGTTTTGGTAATTCGGCACGCGGCACCACCGTGTCTTGTTCCTTGCTAATGGTGGTAGCTCTTACTGCTTCATTAATTTTTCGGCGAAGTTTAAATAACTCTTGCTTTTGTGCTGCAGATTCGGCAAATAATAGCTCACCTACTTCATATTTGCTTGCCAGTTCTGCAATGGCTTCCATATCTTTTGTCAATACATCAATATCATTGCCATCCACCTCAATTAATAAATGTGCTTCAATATCATCTTCCATATATATTGCCAAACTATCAATAAATTTACTTGCTATAATTAACGCATCGCGTTCCATCATTTCCATTCCGCTTGGCGTAAAGCCTGCGCGAAATACTTCGCTAACAAATTCGCAGGATTGTTCAATGCTTTTAAATGGCACAAGCATTAACAAATCATGCTTTGGGAAAGGAATAAGTTTTACAATTATTTTTGTTACCACACCCAAGGTTCCTTCACTACCTACCATCAATTGGGTTAAGTTATAACCTGTTGAATTTTTAAGGGTATTTGCCCCAGTATAAATAATTTCTCCAGTTGGTAATACAACTTCTAAATTTAAAATATAATCCTTGGTAGTACCATATTTTACACATTTGGGTCCGCCCGAACTTTCAGCAACATTACCACCTAAAAAGCAACTGCCTTTACTTGCCGGATCTGGTGGATAAAATAATCCCACCTCTTTTACTGCGTTTTGAAACACTTCATTAATTACACCAGGTTCAACGGTAGCTTGTAAATTGCGGGTGTCAATATCTAAAATTTTATTGAATCGCTCCATAGAAATAAGAATACCGCCTCGTACAGGTAATGCTCCCCCTGTTAGTCCTGTTCCAGCACCCCTCACCGTTACGGGTATTAATTCGTTATTGGCAATGGTTAGTATGGCTGCAATTTCTTCGGGGGTTCTAGGTTTTACAACAGTTTCAGGTAAATATAAATGAAAGTCTGTTTCATCCTGACCGTATTTATTTAAGTTTTCAGTGTCGGTGAAAACATACGCTTCTCCAACAACTTGTTGGAGAAGCAGAATGCTGTTTTTTGTTATTTTGTTAAATTTCATGGTTCAATAAAGTATCTGTTAATGAATGCCATGCATTAACTTTTTAATTAAGGGCGAAAACAATAAAATGATAAAACTTGCAATGATTGAAATGATTCCTATTTGAGCAAATACAGTTGTAGACATTGCCAATGATTTAATTCCTTTAACTGTTGATTCGTCAATTGTAGTATTAAACCCCGTAATATAGGATGCTAATTGGGTTAATAACCCCTGATTACCCGACGATGTTACAGAGGGTAAAGTTAGTTTAGCAATAAAACCTCCCAAATGATGTGCAAAAGAAGAAGAAAGTAATGAAACACCCATCATAAAGGATACAATTTTTAGTGGAGATAGTTCAGTGGTTTTTGATAATATAGTAGGGGATAAGCATAATTCCCCAATGGTTAAAATAAAATATCCCAATACTAAATATATAAAAGGTACTTGCCCAATACTATTCATAAAGTTTGCCGAATAAGCAAAAACTAAAAAGCCTATTCCCAATAAAAATAGACCAATAAAAATTTTAACAATAGTAGTTGGATTTAATTTTTTTTTACCCAATGCAGGCCACATAAATGAAAAAGGGATTGCAAAAATCATAATGAATAAAGGATTGATAGATTGTGTTTGAGCAGCATTGCACCAAGAAGGCAACAAAACATTTTCATCGGCAAAAACAGTTAATGATGTACCTGCTTGTTCAAAAAACGACCAAAATATCATGGAAATAAATGTGAAAATTACAATTACAAATAAACGTTGCGCATCTACTTTGCTTTCGTTATACATGTGTAATGCAATTTTAATTAAAACAATAATTCCTAGTATGGATAAAATCGAAGTCATTAATCCAAATTGTCCAATTTTAGATTCGTTTAGGTTAACTAACATTGCAAATAATGGAACAAAAATAATGCTAATACTATAAATTAGAGTTTCTGTTTTTAATCCAAAATGTTTTTTTGTTGCATACGCAGCTGGTTGAAATCCGCTATTGCCTAAAACATTTTTTTTATTTCCAATTAAAAAAATGATTAATCCAGCTAGCATTCCAATACCTGCTAATCCAAAGCCGTAATGCCACCCATATTTTTGGCCTAGCCAACCGCACAAAATGGGAGAAATAAATGCACCTAAATTTATGCCCATATAAAAAATGGTAAAGCCGGCTTCTCTTTTTTGATCCCCATCGGGATATAGGGAACCAACTAATGTAGAGATGTTAGGTTTAAAAAAACCATTGCCAACTATTAATAATCCTAAGGCACTATAAAAAAACAGCGTGCCAGGTAATGCCATTAAAAAATGCCCTAATGCCATTAATATAGCTCCTAAAACAATTGTTTTTCTCGACCCTAAAAAACGATCGGCAATAATACCACCTATTACAGGGGTTGCATATACTAAAGCTCCATAAGCCGCAAATATGCCGTAAGCAATGGATGTTCTTTCGGTTTCATTAACATTCAAAAAAAATGTATCAATAATATATAATACCAACAAAGATCGCATTCCGTAATATGAAAAACGCTCCCAAAACTCAGTAGCAAAAAGGTAAAATAAACCCTTAGGATGTCCTAATAAAGTTGTTGTGCTTTGAAGGATATTTTCCTTTTTCATATAACATATTAGTTAATTGACTAATTAATAAACAGTAGCGAAAGTAGTTAATTTTATAATTATTTTTGTGTTTAATTAATCGAGTTTCTAAAATCTATAGATATGATAAAAAAAATAGTGCTTTTAATTGGTGTTATCATTAGTTTAACTATTGTTCAAGGATTCACATTTTTACCAACTTCGCATTTAATAGAGACGAATACTTTAGTACATTGGTACACTTTTGGTGAAGCCGTTGAATTACAAAAAAAATCGCCAAGAATGATAATGGTAGATGTTTATACCAATTGGTGTGGTCCATGTAAAATGATGTCGGCTTACACATTTGAACATTCTGTAATTGCCCAATACTTAAATGAACATTATTATCCTGTAAAGTTTAATGCCGAAACACGAGATTCGGTTATTTTTAATGGTAACATGTTTGTAAATCATAACCCAGATGGAACAGCCCGTCCAGTTCATGATTTTGCGGTATCTATTTTAGATAATAAGCTTTATTATCCATCCATTGTGTTTTTGAATGAAGATCTAATTAAAGTGCAAACTGTGTCGGGCTTTTATAAAGCAGATCAATTTGAACCAATCATTAAATTTTTTGGGAGTGGAAAATATAAAGATACTAAATACGATGATTATGTAAAAAACTTTATAACGGAAGTAAAATAGACTATCGTTATTATTTTTTTATGATTTTTTAAAATAGTATCACTTAACAATAAAAAAGCTCCCCAATTATTGGAGAGCTTTTTTCTATTAAGGGTGGCCAATGGGGCTCGAACCCACGACCCTCGGTACCACAAACCGATATTCTAACCAACTGAACTATGGCCACCATTTAATTTTGAGAGTGCAAAGATATAGTTTTTTACAATTTTATTATAGTAAACTGAAAAAATATTTACAAAACTAATAAACTAGCTATTTATCAACTTAAATATTTAAGTACCTTTACTACTCTAAATGACTGAAAACACAACAAATATAACACTTCATGTAGAAGGTATGGATTGTACATCCTGCGCCTTGGGCATTACCAAAAATCTTCAAAAAAAAGGAGCAGAGAATGTTTTTGTGGATTTTGCGTCTGGCGAAGCCAACTTTTTTTTGAAAGATAAAAAGGAACTCCAATTAATGATAAATAGTATCAATGATTTGGGGTATAAGGTGGTAGATAGCAAATTTAGGGAAGAAAATGAAGGTAAAATGTCAGTTGTAGAAAAACGTTTTTATTTTACCTTGCCCTTTACCATTATTTTGTTTTTCGGGCACATGCTGCTTTCTCACAATTTTATACTGAATCAACCTTGGATTCAACTGCTGCTGTGCCTACCTGTTTTTATTATTGGGATAATGCAGTTTGGTAAAAGCGCTTGGGGATCTCTAAAAGCCAGAGTTCCCAATATGGACGTTCTTGTTTTTATTGGTTCGGCATCGGCATTTATATATAGTATTGTAGGTATGTGGTTGCATTATGGAACGCATCAAATGCACAATTACATGTTTTTTGAAACGGCAGCTACCATTATCACATTGGTATTGTTGGGTAATGTATTTGAACACCGTTCGGTAAAACAAACAACTACCGCTCTTCGCGATTTAAGTGCCATACAGGTATCTAAAGCTAAATTGCTGGGCTTACAAATGGGTAAAGAGGTAATTACCGAAATTGATTATAAGGATATAACCATTGGTGCAATACTTCAGGTAAATACAGGTGATAAAATACCTGTTGATGGGGAAATTATTTCAGGTGAAGTAACCATTGATGAATCTATGTTAACAGGCGAAAGCAGTCCGGTTGAAAAAACAAATACGGACAACGTTATTGGAGGAACCATTGTTGTAAACGGTAGTATTCGGATGCGTGCCCAAGTGGTGGGTAACGAAACAGTACTAGCAAAAATCATTGAATTGGTAAAAAAAGCACAACAAGCAAAACCCGAAATTCAAAAGTTGGGGGATAAAATTAGTGCCATATTTGTTCCTGTAGTATTAGGTATTTCAGTGATTACATTTTTTGTCAATTATTTTTTTGTCAATTTCCCTATAGACATGGATACATTTCAGGAGTCAATTATGCGTAGCATTGCGGTATTGGTTATTTCTTGTCCATGTGCTATGGGCTTGGCAACACCAACTGCTGTAATGGTGGGCATTGGCAGAGCAGCAAAAATGGGCATATTAATTAAAGGTGGTAGTACTTTGGAAGAGTTTGCCAAAATAAAAAATATTGTTTTTGATAAAACAGGAACACTTACTACCGGTGATTTTAAAATAAAAAACATCAATTATTTTGAAGGTGCAACAGAAAACGAAGTGAAAGATATATTGTTTACCCTTGAACAACATTCCTCACATCCTATAGCTAAATCAATAGTTAACGAACTTAAAAATACTGTTTCAACAATTGCGTTTAATAATATAATTGAAGACAAAGGTTTAGGTATTTCTGCCACAGACGCTAATAACAACACCTATCAATTAGGTTCTTATAAAATAGCTTCCAGCTTCACATTAAGTGATATGCATAATATTTATGTTATAAAAAATAAAGTGTTAATAGCAACCGTAGATTTGGAAGATACCTTAAAAGCAGGTGTTAAGGAAACCATTGCCAATTTTAATAAACAAGGTATATTAACCGTTATCCTGAGTGGCGATAGCCGTAAAAAATGTGAGGAACTGGCGCAAAAAATAAATATTGATAAAGTATACAGTGAGCAGTTACCTTCTCAAAAGCTTGAATTGATTGAAAAATTAACAAAACAAGCACCAACCGCAATGGTGGGCGATGGTGTAAATGACGCGCCTGCATTGGCAAAAGCCACAGTAGGCATTTCATTGAGCAATGCAACGCAAGTGGCAATACAATCTGCACAAATTATATTATTAAAAAATAACGATTTGTCGATGCTTACACAGGCACATTTAATAAGTAAACATAGCCTTATTACCATAAAACAAAATTTGTTTTGGGCGTTTTTTTATAACATTATTGCAATTCCGGTTGCAGCAATGGGATTATTAAGTCCGGGTATTGGTGCATTAGCAATGGCTTTTTCCGATGTTATTGTGATTGGGAATTCAATTCGTTTGAAAACAAAAAAGTTGAAATAAAGTTTAATGGAACTTCCAAAATTAAATATACTTTTTCTATCCAGTTGGTATCCAAACAGGTGTAATCCACGACTGGGTAATTTTGTACAAAAACATGCTGAAGCCGTTGCATTGACATCCCGTGTTGCAGCTTTATTTGTTTGTTCTGACGCTTCTTGTAAACAAAGATTTGAAATTACGGAAGCTTTTATTAATAATGTATATACAGTAAATGTATACTATAAAAAAGTAGAACATTCAATACCCCTAATTTCAACTGCACAAAAAGCTTTGCGTTCTGTCCGTGCTTATATTAAAGGATTTAAAATAATCCAAAAACATTTACCTAATATAAATCTGGTTCATCACAATATTTTATACCCTGCTGGAATAATAGCTATGTATTTAAAAAAAGTGAAACATATTCCATATATAATCACTGAAAATTGGACAGGATATTTACCTTCAAAAAAAATAAAATTGGATTGGTTGCAAAAAAAGCTTTCAAAACTAATAGCTTCCAACGCTAGTTATATTGTGCCAGTATCTGTCGATTTGCGTGATGCAATGATGAATTTGGGATTTAATACCAATTATGAAATCATTTACAATGTGTTTGATACACAATTGTTTTATCCAAGAAACGACAAAATAAAACATGATAAGATTAAAATAATTCACATATCTACGCTAGATGATGCACACAAAAACGTATCAGGTATGTTGCGTGTTACTAAGCAATTAGCAAAACAGCGTAGCGATTTTGAAATATGGTTTATGGGTGATGGAGACACCTCCCCTTATATGAAATTGGCATCTGAATTAAAGATTAAAGACACTTTTGCATTTTTTGATGGAATAAAATCGACAAAGGAAGTAGCAGAAATTATGCGTAATTCAGATTGCTTTTTACTTTTTAGTAATTATGAAAATCTACCCTGTGTAATGGTAGAAGCTTTAGCAAGTGGTATCCCAATCGTATCTTCTACTGCAGGAGGAATACATGAACATATTACCGAAAATTTAGGAATACTTTTAAAGCCCCTTGACGAAGGGGCTTTATTAAATGCATTAAATGTAGCAATTGATAATATAAAATCAAATAAATATAATGCAGAAGAGTTAAGCCAGTATGCAAACAGAAATTTTAGTTATGAAAAAATAGGCGAAAAGTTTCATGTTTTATATTCTAAAATATTAAAACACAAAATATAATGAATAAAGTCTTCAAACTTTTTAAAGCCTTTTTTTTACTATTAAAACAACCATCTTTACTTAACAATGTTTTGAATGATGCTGATGTAAATAAAAATGAAGTAAAAAAAAAATACAATCTCCCAAAAGGATTAAAAACAATTGAATTAACAGATTTGATACCCAATTTGAATATAACAGTTAATCCCTATTGCTCAATGGATGGAGGTTCTACGCCTGTTGATTTAGCTTTGCTAATTGGTTTAGCAACTCAAAAACCTAATTGTAATTATTTTGAAATTGGTACTTGGCGTGGAGAAAGTGTTGCTAACGTAGCAACAGTAGCAGAAAAGTGTATTACTCTTAATATATCGGATAAGGAAATGCAGGCTTTAGGGCTGGAAAAAAGCTATATAGATTTACATCGTTTTTTCTCAAAAAACTTAAAAAATGTAATCCATATTCAGGCAAATTCTTTAACCTTCGATTATTCTACGCTTAATCAAAAATTTGATTTGATTTTTATTGATGGAGATCATCATTATGAAAGTGTAAAAAGTGACACCAAAAATGCTTTTCAATTACTGAAAGATGAAAACTCAATAATTGTTTGGCATGATTACGGTCACACTCCTGCTGATATAAGGTGGGATGTTTTTAGGGGAATATTGGATGGCAGCACTAAGGAGCAAATTCAATATTTATATAGGGTATCTAATACATTGTGTGCCATTTATACACAACAAAAAATAGCATCAATTTATCCTACACCAAATGCCAATCCTAAAAAGCAATTTTCTATTCATATAAAAGCAAATCAATAATAAAAATTGATTTGCTTTTATAACCGGTTGGGGTAAAATTGATTTATTCTATTTGGCATATTTGTTGACCAATCCCTTTTTATATAAGTGCATACATTAAAATATTAATTACTTTTGCTTTTAGCAAAAGCCAATTGTTTATTCATACAATTATTTAATTTAAACAGGATAGATGAAAATTATAATCTCAATTAGTACACTTTTTTTTTATTTTTCTTCGTTTTTTTCTTCCGCACAAACCGATAATCTGAATAAAACAGATGCCGCAGGTAAAAAGCAGGGCCATTGGATTAAGTTGGACGATGATAGAAAAAAGATGTACGAAGGCAGCTTTGTTGAAGGCATTCCTGTTGGTAAGTTCACTTATTTTTATGATACAGGCACTCCTTGGTCGGTTACTTTTTTTTCTAATAACGGAAACATTTCACGTACTCAAATGTTTGATGCCGCTGGAAAATTGACTGCAGAAGGGAAATATGTAAATGAGAAAAAAGATAGTTTATGGAAATTTTATAGTAAATCAGGAAAACTGATATCAACAGAAAATTATATCAACGGTGTAAAAAACGGAACATTTAAAGTTTTTTATGAAAATGGAGAGCTTTTAGAAGAACAAAACTGGAAAAATGGCGTTCAGGAAGGCTTATCGGCTAAATACTTTGATAGCGGACAATTAAAATATCAACGAAATTATATAAATAATAAGGTAGAAGGAAAGGCTACATATTATTATCCTTCAGGAAAAGTTAATATTGAAGGCGTTTATAAAAACGATTTAAAAGAAGGACCTTGGAAATATTACAAGGAAAATGGAACACTAGAGCGCACCGATGAATATTTTAACGGGCTATTTGTTGGTAAAAAAGACCCCAACGTTATTTCAAAAGAGGTAGAAGAAAAAGAACGAAAATTATCGGAACAATTTGAAATTAAAGACCCTTACGGAGATAGGTAATAAGTTAAAAGTTGTAAGCTTTAAACTGAATTAAAAGATGAGCAAAAAAGGAAAAGTATTATTAGCAATGAGTGGAGGAATTGATAGTTCCATTGCAGCGCTATTGTTGCACGAACAAGGCTATGAGGTGGTTGGTATTACTATGAAAACATGGGATTACGCTTCGTCTGGAGGCTCCAGTAAAGAAACAGGTTGTTGCAGTTTGGATTCTATTAACGATGCTAGGTTATTGGCGGTAAACTTAGGCTTTCCTCATTTTATTTTAGATATTAGAAATGAATTTGGAAACTTTGTTATTGATAATTTTGTTGAAGAATATTTGGCTGGTCGTACACCAAATCCTTGTGTATTATGCAATACGCACATTAAATGGGAGGCACTATTAAAACGTGCCGATATGCTTGATTGCGAATTCATTGCTACGGGGCATTATGCACGCATCCGTGAGGAAAACAACCGCTATGTGGTTTCAAAGGGGTTGGATCAAACCAAAGATCAATCGTATGTGCTTTGGGGCTTAACACAAAATAGTTTAAAACGCACACTTTTTCCTTTACAAAACTATCTTAAATCAGAAATAAAACAAATGGCCATTGATAATGGTTATGTTGATTTGGCAACAAAAAATGAAAGTTATGAAATATGTTTTGTGCCAGACAATGATTATCGAGGATTTTTAAAACACAAAGTAGAAGGGCTAGAACAAAAAGTTGCTGGTGGTAATTTTGTGGATAAAGCAGGCAAAATTTTAGGTAAACATAAAGGTTATCCTTTTTATACCGTAGGGCAACGCAAAGGGCTGGAAATTGCTGTAGGAGAACCGTTACATGTATTGGAAATAGTGCCAGAAACCAATACTGTTATTTTAGGTTCAAAAGATGATTTGGAGCAACAACAAATGACAGTAGGGCAATTTAATCTTATAAAATATGGGCAGTTGCCCAACAGTTTTCAAACATTAACCAAAATACGATATAAAGATCCTGGTACAATGGCTACAGTATCGCACGTAAATGATAAACTAAATGTATTGTTTCACAATACTGTTTCTGCCGTTGCCCCAGGGCAATCTGCCGTGTTTTACGAAGGAGATGATTTGGTTGGTGGTGGCATAATTGAACGTCAACGCCCTCTATTGATATAACTATTCAATAAAATTCCTTAATTTAGCTTTTGAGATTTTATTAACAATGAAACCAGCTTTCGGAAAATTATTCCTATTCTTTTTTTTGGGCATCGCTCTTTTTTCTTGTAAAAAAGATGCTAATGTAGCTGATATGGGATATAATTATTTTCCTACAGACGTTGGTAAGTATGTAATTTACGATGTTGATTCTACCTTTTATGATGGTTTTTATAGTCCAGTTAAAGCCGTAAATTTTAAGTTTCAATTAAAAGAAAAAATAGAATCCATTTTTAACGACAACCAAGGCAGACCAACCCTGCGTTTGGAGCGCTACGTAAAATACTACGATAGTATTGTACCTTATAGTGCCCAACCTTGGACATTAAGGGATGTTTGGATGGCAAACCGAAATACAACCAATGCCGAAAGGGTGGAGGAGAATGTAAGGATTGTAAGGCTAATTTTTCCTGTCAGAAAAAATAAAACATGGAATGCGAATGCACAAAACACCTATGATGAAAGAGATTTTAATTATGAATACTGTGATTTTTCTGAAACTATTGGAAGTATAAATTTTACTCAGGTTTTACAAACTTTATATAATGATGGCGGAACAATACTAACTAGCAGAGAATACAGAACTGAAAAATATGCACGAGATGTAGGATTAATCTTTCGTGAGGAAATTGTTGTAGAATCGCAACCCAAAGCGGGAGCTACTTCAACGGAATTACAGGCTTTTTTTGCAAAATCTATTATGCAACGCATCACTTCAGGTTATAAATATACCATGACTGTTCATTCTTACGGAACAGAATAATAGTTTATTTTTTGGCTTCCCAAACTTTCTAACTTTGAACTTTTCAACTTTGAACTTAAATTATATGCAAGCAGAAATAATAACTATTGGTGACGAAATACTTATTGGTCAAATTGTGGATACAAACTCGGCATACATGGCAACAATACTAAATTTGAATGGTATTAACGTAAAACAAATATCCTCCGTATCCGATAATCGCGACCATATAATTAAAGCATTGGACGAAGCCAAGGAACGTGCAGATATTATTTTAATAACAGGCGGTTTAGGTCCTACAAAAGACGACATTACTAAAAAAACACTAACTCAGTATTTTAATACTAAAATGCGTTTTGATGAAGAGGCATATCAGGATGTGAAAAACATTTTTGATTTTTATGGAAAAGAAGTAACACCTATTAATCGCTTGCAAGCAGAGGTGCCAGAAATATGTGAGGTAATAAGAAACTTGAATGGTACTGCACCTGGAATGTGGTTTGATGTGGATGGAAAAGTTTTTGTATCAATGCCTGGAGTGCCTCATGAAATGAAGGCAATGATGAAAGAGCGCGTTGTGCCTAAAATTTTAGAACGTTATCATTTACCATTCATAGTTCATAAAACAGCTCTTACACAAGGAATAGGGGAATCCTTTTTAGCTGAAACAATTACAGATTGGGAAAATAGTTTATCAACAGTTGGTATTAAACTTGCTTATTTACCATCCCCAGGAATGATGGTTAGATTGCGACTAAGCACAACAGGTAAGGACAAAGATAAATTGAATGAAGCGGTTGATAATAAAATAGAAGAACTTAAAAAACGTATTCCTGAATACATTTACGGATATGAAATTTTTGGCGAAGAAAGAGAAACGCTGGAGCAATTGGTAGGAAAGCTATTAAAGGACAATCAAAAAACAGTATCAACAGCCGAAAGCTGCACTGGAGGTTATATTTCTCATTTAATTACCAGAATTGCCGGCAGCTCTGATTATTATGCCGGTTCGGTGATTTGCTATTCCAATACGGTAAAAGAAATGGAATTGGGTATTTCAAAAGAATTGTTAGCTGCAAAAGGAGCGGTTTGTCAGCCAGTTGTGGAGGCAATGGCTCAATCTGTTAGGGAAAAGTTAAAAACCGATTATTCCATTGCTTGTTCTGGTATAGCAGGCCCTACAGGAGGTACAGATAAAAAACCAGTAGGCACAGTTTGGATTGCCATAGCAACACCCGAAAAGGTAATTTCTGAAAAGTTTTTATTCGGTAATAACCGAGAACGAAATATTCAAAAAACGGCAAATGCAGCTTTAAATATGTTGAAGAAGGTATTGGAGAGCTAACAAGCAATAAATCAGCAACTCCTTAGAAGCAACCTGTTTTAGTTAATAGGATTTATGAAGGAGTTAAGCGCCTCAATATTATTTTTTAATAAAACATTGCATAATTAATTCAAATAACTATCTTTGCATTCCTAAAAATAAAATTAGAATAAAAATGAAAGCAGGACTTCACCCAGAAAATTACCGTTTAGTAGTATTTAAAGATTTGAGTATCAATTACTCTTTTTTAACAAAATCATGCGTAGAAAGCAAAGAAACTGTTAAATGGGAAGATGGTAATGAGTATCCAATTGTTAAGTTGGAGATTTCTCACATGTCGCACCCTTTTTACACTGGTAAAGTTAAATTGGTAGATACAGCAGGTCGCGTTGATAAATTTCGTACCCGTTACGCTAAAAAATAAATTTACATACTATTTGTTTAAAAATCCCTCAGCAATAAATTGTTGGGGGATTTTTATTTTTATTTGGCTCTAAAAATTGATAATACTCAATAAAAAACATACATTTGGGACTTATAAAGAATAGTATTTAAAATTTTTCCGAATCGACAACTAAAAAAATAATTTATGAATATACACGAATATCAAGGGAAAGCCGTATTAAAAGGCTTTGGAGTAGCAGTTCAAGAAGGGATTTTAGCAGACACGCCAGAAAAAGCAGTTGAAGCTGCAAAGGAATTACAAAAACAAACTGGAACAGGTTGGTGGGTAGTAAAATCTCAAATACATGCAGGAGGTAGAGGTAAGGGTAAAATTGTAGGCACAGAACAAAATGGCGTTGCACTGGCAAAAAATTTAGATGCAGTAAAAACTATTTCACAAAATATTTTGGGCAATTTTTTGGTAACTGCACAAACAAGTGAAACAGGAAAAAAAGTAAGTAAAGTATTAATTGCTCAGGATGTATATTATCCGGGAGCAACACCAACCAAAGAATTTTATGTAAGTGTATTGTTAGATAGAGCTAGAGGTCGTAATGCCATTGTGTATTCAACCGAAGGAGGAATGGATATTGAAACAGTGGCACATGATACTCCGCATTTGATATTTAAAGAAGAAATAGATCCTAAAGTGGGTTTACGCGATTTTCAATGTCGTAAAATTGCATTTAATTTGGGGCTTGATGGTGAGGCTTTTAAAGCAATGACAAAATTCATTGCTTCGTTATATAAAGCTTATGAAGCAACTGATTCGGCTATGTTTGAGATTAATCCTGTTTTAAAAACATCGGATAATAAAATTATAGCTGTAGATGCAAAAGTAACGTTGGATGGAAACTCTCTATTCCGTCATCCAGATTTAGCTGCTTTGCGTGATGTTACTGAAGAAGATCCAACAGAAGTTGAAGCAGGAGCAAACAATTTGAATTATGTGAAGTTAGATGGAAATGTTGGTTGCATGGTTAACGGTGCAGGTTTGGCAATGGCTACCATGGACATTATTAAACTTTCGGGTGGAGACCCTGCCAACTTCCTTGATGTTGGAGGTACAGCTAATGCTGCACGTGTAGAACAAGCATTCCGCATTATTTTAAAAGATCCTAAAGTAAAAGCTATTCTTGTAAATATTTTTGGTGGTATTGTTCGTTGCGATAGGGTAGCACAAGGCATTGTAGAAGCATATAAAAATATGGGAACTGTGAATGTGCCTATAATTATTCGTTTGCAAGGAACAAATGCAGTTGAAGCGAAGAAAATAATTGACGATTCGGGATTAAAAGTATATTCCGCTATTACACTGCAAGAAGCTGCAGAGTTGGTTAAGAAAGTGGTAGGTTAATAATTTTGTTTTTTTAGGGTTGATGAGGTAACTATTATTTCATCAACCCTTTTTTATTAAAAAAATATTCATTTCATTAATATATTCAATGGTTTGAAATTTATTACGCTTGTTTTTTTATACATAGTATTCTCACAAAACAGCTTTGGGCAAAAGGACCCCATACCTCTAAAATATTTAGTAGCGCTTCCAAATTATTATCAAAACTATTTAAAGGCGGATGTAAGTAAGAAACTTATTACCAACTTCGCGGAAGATAACGCATTTTCGAAATTTAATTATACTTTTTATAATAAAATTTATTATGATCAACCTTTGTTGGTTGCTTACATTCGTTCCATACTTATTAAATTAGAACCCAATTTAGCTTTAGCAAATAGTTTAGATATTTACGTTACCCGTTCAACAGAGTTTAATGCGTTTACAATTGCTGACGGTTCTATTTTTGTTAATATTGCCGCCTTGGCGCAAATGTCGAGCGAA
This sequence comes from Bacteroidota bacterium, assembly GCA_947447995.1. GTDB lineage: Bacteria > Bacteroidota > Bacteroidia > 2-12-FULL-35-15 > 2-12-FULL-35-15 > 2-12-FULL-35-15. The sequence continues at coordinate 18,320 of CANFLQ010000011.1, forward strand.
GCAGAATTGGCGTATTTAATGGGACATGAATATGGACATTTTAAATTAGAACACGTTAAAAAAGGTTATTTACAAAGTAGAAAAAATGGTGTAAAAGTAAGTAATAGAAAAGCAAGGCATTCCAGCGAATTTAGTCAGAATAATGAGTTAGAAGCCGATAGCTTAGGTTTTGTATTGGCAAATAGTGCGGGATATGATAACCGTGCGATGGATATATTAATGCAACGATTGATTTTTTTGCAAAAACAGGGTGCTTTAATAACCAGTAAAAGCTACAATGAACATGATGTTTTACCTACAACACATCCTGTTGGTGAAAAAAGAATGGATCAAATTAAATGGATGAAAATTATCAATGAAAATGGAAGTTTATATCCAAATGGTGAAGAACGATTTAACTACATAAAAAAGTTAGCAGAATTTGAATATTTAAAATTATTGGACGAAAGTTTTGATATTCATTCAATGATTTCATTTCCATTAAAAAAATACTTACTTACTGGCGATGAAGTATATTTACCCACATTAGTAAGAGGCATCCGAAAAGTATTGTTATTGAATTCCGCTCTTAAAAACGAAGGGTTTTTGACGACACATTTTGCCAAAAGTGAAGAGCGATTTAGTAAGAAAGAAAATATTTTAAATCACCTATATTATGAATTTCCTGATTCGGCAGATGTTAAGCTTATCCAATTAAAATCTATTATTAATTTTGAAACAATACCCTTTTATTCGTTTGAACAAGGGTTTAAATATTTTTCTGACAAAGCTATTGCAGCAGGTTATCAGGAGCCATTGTTGGATAAAGCCTTGCATTATGGAATTAAAAGTGCTGTTGGCGGAAATGCTTTAGACAGCTACTTGAAAAACACTAACAATTTATATTACGATTACGCAAATAAATTGAAATCAAAAAAAATGATAGAGTCATTGAAAGGTGGTGACGATGTTATATTACTTGGTGGTTTTCATAAACATGTACTTAAAAAAAATTGGGTATATAATAACAGCGTTGAGGAGTTTGAGAAAAGACAAGTGTTTTTAACCGAAATGCGTGAAAGGTATTTGAATCATGAACTAAAATATAAACTATATAATTACGAGGATTTTATTCAGTCCAATACATTTGGAGTGCATTTATATACTATTGAAAAATTGTTGTATGGTGGTTATAGTGCAAAAATTTTGGAATACGATCCGCGTTTGTATTATGCCTTTAAAAGGGCTAATATCAGTAGTGTTGAATATTTTAGTATGAATACCTATCAAATCCCAAAACGTAAATTTTCATTTATATTGCTTTCACCTCCGTTTACACTTTATACGGCATTTTATGCCATAACTCATCCTTTATCGTTTGCCGAATACATTAATTATTCGGAATGTTATCGCTTATTAACTAATGATAAGGAGTGGGTAGGGCAAATTAATACGAATCTTCAAAAAGGACGTATGACCCAAAAAAGAGCTGAAAGAAGTTTATATAGGTTAGATAGAAATACAAGAAGAGGTTATGAAATGTTTTTAGGTGTTATAAAACTGGTATACAAAGAGTAATGGTTAAGCTTAAATACATAATATTGTTGTTAATGGTTGTGCAATTCCAAGTGGGGGGTGCGCAATCGGAATTGTATGTAAATTTAAGCACAGCTAAAAAAGATCCAGTTAAAGTAAAATACCTTGTTGTAAATGGTGATAAGGAATCCTTAGATACCTTGAACTATTATATTGCCCGCTTCGGACATTTATCAGGATTGGCCATTGAAGGTAAAGTTTACAATGAAGAAAGTTTATGGAAATCCTTATACCAACTTAGGTTATTGGAGCAGCTTATCTTTTTAAATAATGAATTAAGCACTATTCAGCTGGGAGGCAGTTCTTCTACTGTTAAGGAGTTATGGATAACAGGTAGTAAAAAACTGAGCAGCAAAAATTTAACAAGCATTATTTCACAAATTAAATACTTACAGGTTTTAAAGATTAATGAGATTGAAGATAATGTTACACCCAATACAATCAAAGATCTTAAATTATTGCGATTTGCGCAGATTACTAATTGTAATTGGAAATTTGATGATATCGTATCTCAATTGGGAAATTGTAAAGCGCTAAAATATTTGGACTTATCTGAAAATAGATTTCAGATAATAAGTAGACATATTAAACAATTACCAGACGTGGTGTTTCTTGATTTGAGCGGTAATGAATTAACTGAAATATCTCCACGCTTAAAAAATTTAAAAACACTGGATTCCCTGATTTTGAACAGAAATCAAATTACCACTATTGAACCCGTTGCAAAGTATTTACAAAACACTACGCTTAACTATGTAGTATTTGACGATGATACTATTGTAAATAAAGATGGCATAGCTTATTTGCTTCCAGGTAAAGAGATTGTTTGGTTGGATAATAAAATAACAGTCAACCAATTTGTTTTACCAAAAGGTAAAGTTAAGGATTCTCAAAAAAATAAGATTGATTCCATTTCCTTTGAGAATACTCAAATCCAAGTAAGTGGTAATTCATCGGTAAGGTTATTATCCCCTGCTTATATTGAATACGATCAGCTTTATTTCCCAAACCCATTAAAAAAGTACGACTCTCTAAATTTTGCTAAACGTTATTTGGATTCAAGTTACATCTACACTCAAAAAATAACCTACCAAAACAATACACCCGAAGGTTTTTATTATCCTTTAAAATATGATAAAGCTCATCAGAATTGGTATAAAAAAAAACGCCTTAAAAAAATAGTTCATCAAAAGCACTCGTATATATTGGTTACATTGCTTAATTCTCCTAAAGAGATGGAGGGTAGTGTTTTATTTGTAATAAATATAAATGATATAAAGTCTAAAAGAGATGATTTGAAAGCCTTTGAAGGCATTGTTTGGGAAGCGTTTAACTATAACAGCAAAAAACTATTTGAAGAAGAGATAATCACACAAAAAGCATGGTCGGATGTTAGGATAGCTTTTGATGAGACCAAAACAGAATACAGGATAGCGTTAAAAGGCAGATTTAAAAACGCTACGGTATTGGTTCAGCCTAGAAAAAGTACTGATTTAGGAAATAGTAAGGACATGGAAAAAACTGCTCCAAAAATGGCTGACAGATATAAAAAAGCATTAAGTAAAAATGAAATTCATTTTAACAAAGAGCTTATTAAAACCAAACAAAAATTATTACGACCTTATGATAAGGAACTTAAAAATTTATGGGGAATTGTGGAAGCAAAAATGAGCGATGAAGAAAAAGGCTGGACAAAAGATGTTTGGTTAGAATATTATAAAGCTGTGAAAGAAAATGAATTCACTTTATTGGCAAACAAAGAATTAGGTATTCAATATTTGAGTTGTTATTTAGAAAGCCAGAGTTTTATGCGCTCTAACGGATTGGATTTTTATGTGGGGCAAAAGTGGGTGAGTTTTGAATTATTAAGCAAGGATTCTACCAATTTGGATATAAAAGACTATTGTATAATTGATATGGACAGAAAATTAGTAAAATATTATAATGCGACTAATAATCATCAAATATTATATGAGCCATTTCATAAATACATGTTTATTACCCAATTAAAAGATGGGCGGGTGGTTTATTTGAATGATAAACAATTATTAGCTTTAAAAGGTTCAGGTAAATTGCTAATTGACAAGGAAAGTATTATTAATAGTGATATTTCAAATGGAGTTTTCTTTAAAAAGTATATTCTGAATACTTTAAATGCCTTAAATTATTAGTTCAATAGATTTTCTAAAATTTAGAACTAATTCTTTGCGCCATTTCAGCCAATTCCTCTTTGCTTGGAGATATTTTAGCTTGAGCAAAATTAATATCGCTAACGCTGTTCATAGGCACTAGGTGAATGTGCGCATGAGGTACTTCTAAACCAATTACTGCAATACCAATCCGCTTACAGGTAACTGCTGCTTTTTGAGCTTTTGCAACTTTTTTGGCAAACAATATCAATTCTGATAGGTCATTATTTTCCATATCAAAAATATAATCTACTTCCTTTTTAGGTATAACTAAAATATGTCCATGTACTAAAGGAAACACATCTAAAAAAGCCAGAAATTTTTCGTTTTCAGCAATTTTATAACAAGGTATTTCACCGTTTACAATTTTAGTAAATATACTTGCCATGGTTTAACGTGTTATTTCAATGATTTCAAATTTAATAGTTCCTGAAGGAATTGTTATTTCAGCAATTTCGCCTACTTTTTTACCCAATAATCCTTTCCCGATTGGTGAATCAACTGAAATTTTAAAAGCTTTTAAATCAGCTTCACTTTCGGCAACTAAAGTATATGTCATACTTGCACCAGTGGTAGTGTTTTTTATTTTCACTTTAGAAAGAACAAGCGCTTTTGATGTATCCAATGTGGATGCATCTATCAATCGGGCACCACTTACAACTTCTTCCAGTTTAGAAATTTTTAGTTCTAATAAACCTTGGGCTTCTTTAGCAGCATCGTATTCGGCATTTTCCGAAAGGTCGCCTTTATCCCTGGCTTCAGCAATTTGTTTGGAGATGTAGGAACGCTCAGCCGTTTTTAATTGATGTAACTCATCTTTTAATTTTTTTAAACCTTCTTCTGTATAATAAGATACGTGTGACATAATTATAGATTGTATTAGATATTATTTAAACGATAAAGAGAATCCCCTCTTGATTTAGGAAGGATTCTCTCTATGGATACAAATATATGAATTTTTATTTATCGGTATTCAATCAACACTTTTATGTTTTTGAACTATTATAACCAATTCGATTATTTTCGTCTAAACATTTTAGCAAAAAAGTTTTTCTTTTTATTTTCTCTTAGTTTATCACTTTTCTTCTTTTCCCTTTTCATTTCCTTCAATGTTTTTTTTGTTTGAAGTTTTTTGTGATGTTGCTTAACAGCCTTTTTAGTCTCATGTTCTAATATCCTTTGCTCTTTCCATTTTGCTTTTGCTTTTTTACGTTGTGCTCTTTTAGCTGCTGGAGTTGCATTGGCGGCACTGTTTGATTTTTCCTCCTGCGCAATGGCAATCATTGGCATAAGAAATATAAGCAGTAGGATTATTTTTTTTATTATTGTTTTCATATTCATTTTAAAGAACACAAATTTAATGAAATTATTTGCGGAAAAGCGTTTGTTATAAATCAATTGCGATAATTTTAGTTAATTTTGTTATATCCAATTTCCGCTGATGAAAATTTATTTTATTTTAGTAATATTACTAATTATTGTTGTTTTTGCTTCTTGTAAAAAGGATAATAACAATAATAACACCATTCCTGTAGTATCAGTTAATCTCTCCTTGTATATAAATAATCCAAGTTATGTTAATATAAATTCTGTGGGTGGCTGTGTAACAGTTGCAGGGGGTGTTAGAGGTATTTTGGTTTACCGTTATTCTACCACAGAATTTAAGGCTTATGATCGCAATTGTACCTATCAATCAACTAATCCTTGCGCAACAGTAAATATTGATGCGAATAATATAATGGCAATCGATACATGCTGTAAGTCGCAATTTTTACTGGTTGATGGCAGCGTAAGTCGTGGACCGGCAACAATACCTTTAAAAACATACAATACAAGTTTCGACGGTAATATTTTGCGAATTTATAATTAATTTCGTTTACTTTTTTTTACTTACAATCTCAAACCGTTGAGTAATTGATTCACCTTCCTGATCCACAAGCGTGAGTATATGTATTCCTTCATCGGGTGTTAATCCCATTTGATGTATGTTTTGGGTGCTGCCTAAATAATTACCATCCAAATGCCAGTAAATAGTAGTATTTGCTTTGCGATGCGCTACCTGAAAAACTGTTTTCCCCATTGTTCCATTTAATTCCACCGGCACATATATTTTACTGAACTGTTTAGGATAAATGATTTCCATGGCGTTTATCCCGTTTGTTTCGCAATCGGATCGGAATGGAGGTAACTCTTTATAGCTAGCGTTCTTGGATTTATAATACCATTCTAAAGCGGGTGGCAATACAAACCAGCTTAGGTGTTGCATTTTATTTACATTTTCACAATTACTATTTACTCTGTATTTACCGCTTGCATCCACATGTATCAATTGATGGTATTTGCAGGATTCTGAACGCAACCCAGTATTTTGTATCCACATAGTATCAATGGGTTCACAAATGTCTGATGCTCTTGCTCCACTTTGGTGGCAAATGACAACCTTTTCCATCTCGTCGTAAGGCGGTAAAAACCATTTTCCGGGTTTTAATAAACTGAAAATGTCGAACAAAATTGGAGCGGCAGTTTGTATACCAGTTAATCCCGGGCGACCTTCACCATCGGCATTACCCACCCAAACACCAACTACATATTTAGGCGTAACGCCAACCGCCCATCCGTCTCGGTAACCAAAGCTTGTTCCTGTTTTCCATGCTACTTTACTTGCCGATGTGTATTGCCTCCAGCCAGCTTCTTCGTCGGGGCGAGATACTTCTACCATTGCTTCCAATGTTAAGTAAATGGATGCAGCGTTTAAAAAAGAGGTTTCATTTAAGTCGATGTCTTCGTTTTTATCTTGTAATGTATAATATGGAGGATGAAAATCTTTGTTATTGTATTTCCCATTGTATTCTCTGAAATGATTTAGGGTGCGTGCCATGCTGGCGTACATTCCTGTGATGTCCCATAATTTACCTTCTGCACCACCCAAAATAATGGTTAATCCGTAATGGTCGGGACTAAAATGCAAGGTAGTCATACCCATTTTTTTTAAATTATGATTGAACTTTTCGATACCATAATTTTGAAGCATGCGCACGGCAGGTATGTTTAAACTTCTTGCCAACGCACGTTTAGCAGGAACAGCACCATCAAAGGTTTGATTGTAATTTTGAGGCGTATACCCTGCAATTTGTGTGGGGATATCGGGTACAAGGGTTGAGGAAAGTAATTCTCCTTCATTCAGCATATTGGCAAACAAAAATGGTTTTAAAATACTACCTGTACTGCGCTCTGAAGTGATAATATCCACATCACTTTCATATTCCAATTTGCCTGTATTGTTGGTATTGCCGACATAAGCAAGCACATTGCCTGTTTCTACGTCCAATACAATTGCGCAAGCATTGTGAATTTCGTTGGAGCGTAAAATTTTATGATGGTTTTCGATGATCTCATTTACTATTTCTTGCAAAGCGCCATCTATAGTGGATATTACCCGCTTGCCTTCAAAGCCTTCCTTGGCAGAGCGTTGCAACAAATGAGGCGCAATTTGTGGTATAGCATGGGGCTTTCCGGGTAGGGCTTCTTGTTTACTGAGTTCAAATGTTTCTTCATCAATAATGTTTGCAAGTAATAGTTGATTGAGTAGTCGGTTGCGTTTTTTGCGAAGCCTTTCTTCATTTTTCCCCGGATAAATTAAACTGGGAGCATTGGGTAAAATGGCTAAAGTTGCCGCTTCTGCCCAAGATAGTGTAGATGCATTCCTTCCAAAATATCGCCAGGAAGCAGCGTCCACGCCCACTACATTGCCGCCAAAAGGTGCGTTGGAAGCATACAGTGTAAGTATTTCGGATTTGGAATATGTCAATTCCATTCTGACAGCTAAAATAATTTCGATTAGCTTTTCAAAATAGCTACGACTCTTTCCTTTACGGGAAAGTCGGATTACCTGCATAGAAATAGTACTTCCGCCACTTACCGTTTTTTTTGCTTTTATATTTTGTTTGATAGCACGAACAAATGCACTGGGACTGAATCCTAAATGATGATAAAAACCTCTGTCTTCAAATTGAACCAGACTGGCAATAAATTTATCAGGAACGGTTTTGCTCATCGGGAAACGCCATTGCCCGTCACCTGCGATGCGGGCAGATAAAAGATTCCCTTTGTTATCTTCTAAAACGGTACTTGTTTGATCTTTAAATAGAGGAGAAGGTAAACACAACCAAAACCAACTGCAGAGCAGAATGGAGATGATTGTGTAAATTCCTTTTTTTGTTTTTAGGAAGAGAAGGAGTGGGGTGATTTTTTTCATTATTGATTTGAAAAATGTATTTCAAAAAAGTAGTTTGACAATGAAAAAGTTGTTAAACTAGTTGACAATAAATATATTGTTAATATCCTTTGAATTTTATTTAAACAATTAACAGGTCGCTCCTACGGAGCTTATATAAACTGTTAATTGTCGAACTTCTACAAACAGTATGTCCCTATGGGACATTAAAATGCTCCGTAGGAGCAATCTGTTTGTAGAAATAATTAGGATATAAATAAATTTAGCTCCTTAGGAGCGACCTGTATTAAAATCAAATAGGTTCATAATAACCTTTATAATTATTTTAAAGTAAAATATTGCACATTTTAATAAAGCTTTCAAATGTATATTCCGAATTCATCTTTAAAACCCAATCTTTTTGTTTTATTAAATATTCGCAAAATAGTATTAAAACAATGTCTCCTTCACTATTATTAACGTGGTAAAATTGTTTTAAAAATGAGCTCCCACCGGTGGCAAAACTTAAATATTCTATTTCAGATGGCGTAAAATATGCCAATACATGGTTGTATGCATACGGTGATATATTGGGTGAATTTTGTTTGGTTTGTGGATTTATATCAGGATTACCCTTTAAGGCAATTTTTTGCAAAGAAATTGAAAAACTATCTAATCCTAAATTGTTTTGGATAATATTTAATACTACAGAGAATGATTGAGGGTTGTTTTTGTTAATTCTGTTATGGTCATTTAAATAAGCAATTGCATAGTTGGTTTGCTTTCTATTGTAATCAGAAAGCACTTTAAATTCTTTTGGATAAAATTCGTAAAGTATAATAAAAAATAACACAAAAATAGTTTCTAACAAATCACCATCTCCTCCTATGATAATATTAGGAATTAAATGTTTTTGTGCATTAGGTAAACTTCCCTGCAATTTGAAATTTCTAATAATTTCAAATTTATTTAGTACCTTTTTTAAATGTCGAGGATTAGTGAAATTTATTGATTTGAAAAATTTTTCAATAAAAATTGAGTGAGAACCTTGAATACCGTAATAAATTGTCCCTTCAGGAAAATAATGTAGTAAAAATTTATGAATTGAAATATCCTGAGGCATGTTAAATGAAACATCGATTACTTTTTCAAGATACTCATCTGCTTTAATAATATCCCCATATTTATGTTGTACCGCTTTACTGATAGCCTCCTTGTCGCAACCAAAGAAGAATATTACGTCTTTGCTGTATGTGAAAAATAATTTTATAGAACTGATTAATTCTAAAACGTTTTCGGGTTCGCACCTGTCAAGGTCATCAATAAAGATGATAAGTTTTTTCTTTTTCGCATTTTTTAAAATCTCAGTTTCAATTTTCTCAAAATTTTCTTTAAACTCTTTTGTTTTAGTAAATTTTGATTCTGCTTTTTTGATTCTTTCTTTATCATAGGTCTCAAAGTTCTCAAATGCTTTTGCTGGGTCTAGTTTTGCACTTACACCTGTGGTTAATTCTAATAGCATTCCACTTTCAATAGATATGGATTTTGTTAAAGATTTAAAAATATGCCATGCTGTTTCTTTAAACTTAATTAATTCATTTGTTAACGAGATTCCAGAATTTTCAGAAATGAAATGGACTAATGATAGAGGTAAGTTTTCATCTTTTTCGAATTCCCACGCAGGGAAATATAAGCTTTTATAATCATTGTTTTCAAGCTCTTTACCAATGTATTTCATTAAGGTACTCTTTCCGCTTCCCCAGTTTCCGTATAAGGCAAACATATTCGAGTCTGTTAGATCATTAATGTTGCTTTTGAAAAAAGAAATAATAGCGTTCCCTTTGTCAATATGTCCAAAGGAATCGCTATCATCAGTTAATATAATTTCTCTATTGGGTAAATGTCTAGTTTTCATCATTTGTAATCTTATAACTTAGTTTCTCATTTTTTACTCCCCCGCTTTCACTACTTCTACCCATTTACCAGCTTTACGTGCGTTAATGGTATTATCGTACATGGCCTCACAATAAATAGTAGGCAAATAAAATTTACCGATATACGCTGCATTTAATACAATACGGTAGGTATTGGTTTTAAATGGTGAAATGTTAAAGTAAGTGTACACCCTGTCATCGCGTATGTCCTGATACGTGGCATAATCACTTTTTATAGTGCTTTCAGCATCATCCATACGGGTATTGTGTATTTCCCAACCACTTGGGAATATTTGTGACAATGCCATTTGTAAATATTCACCACGTGTTCCCGGATTGCTTATCTGAGCTTCAGCAATAAAGTCGGTGCCTTGTTCTAATTTAGTAACATCAATTTCTTCACCTTTCATAGTGGTGTATCTGATGCTTACTTTTAAATCATTATTGACATCTGTTTTATCGCCTGTTTCGGGAATACCTTCTAAAATAACGCGAGCAAATAAAATGCCTTTGCCATTGTTTACAATGCTTAGTTTACCTGCTGATGCACCTTTTAATTGCATATCAATTTGTTTTAAAGGCAATTTGGTATTTAAGCTGATAGGGCTGTTGTTATTGATAGTTGCAGTATAACGCATTTCGCTGCTGCTGCCACTTGTGCCAGCAAATTTAGAAACTGCAATTAAACAATATGCTGTTGTTTGTGTACTCATCCAATAACCTGAATTCAACGCTTTAGAAACTTCTTTTGCCATTAATGCAGCTTTTGTTTTCATACCCAGTAAGGTGAGTGTTTCCAATATCATCGCCTCATCGCGGTCGGAAGAGCCATAACTATATGCCATTTCGCTGTATTTAGGAATAGCAGTTGTTAAATTGGCAATTAAATTTTTAGCTACTTCAGGCTGTCCGGCTTTTACATAGGCCGCAGCCAATCGCCATCTGGCAGAAACAGAAAGTGTTTTAGATTCTTTCAATCTGTTCATAGCACCCAACTCAGGAGCTTTTGCTAAAGCCAGTGTATATAAACGGTATGCCTGATCTAAGTCATCGTTGTAATAATAACTTTCTTTTCCTCTTGGCGACCAGGTATTTGCTTTGTTACGTTGGTAACGTTTCCAGTTATCCATAAAACCTACCGGAAGGGTATATCCTTTTAATTCAGCTTCAATCATAAAATGACCGGCATAATTTGTTCCCCAATCGTCAGCATCATATTGTCCAGCCCAATAGCTCATTCCACCTGCTGAAGTTTGGAATAATTTCAGACGTTCAATTCCTGCTTTGATATTTCTATCAATGGTAATTTTATAATCGCTGCTCAACTCCATGATGTCACTCAAATACAATTGGGGGAAAACGGATGAGGTAGTTTGCTCCACACAGCCATGTGGATAACCAATCAGATAATTTAAGCGTGTGCCTAAATTGATTGGAGGTATGGATGACAATTCAATAGTTCCTTTGTTTGTGCCCGTCATGCCGGCAGGGGTATATGTTGTATTCCATGTTTTACCTGCTTCAACAATGCCTTCCAATACATTTACTACTTTCGGGTTAGGATTGCGTACATCAATTTCAATGTCATAATTCACTTTTTCTGTACCACTGGTAGCAACAATATGTACTTTACCAACCCCTAGTTTGGAATTTACTTTTAATTTAAAAGTAACCATATCATCACCCACTTCTTTAAATGTAATGGCTTTATAAGCGCCGTCTAATAAGGTGAACATGTTGTTTGCCTGAATTTCTACTTTTACATTTTTTATTTGTTTTTCCATTGCAAACACGGTAACAGGCAGGTCAACCGATTCGCCGGGACCGACAACTCGGGGTAAAGTTCCCAATATCATTAATGGTTTACGAACAGGAGTTGTTTTGTCGGCCGAGCCATAAGCTGCTTTATAACCAGCAATTACCATTGTTCTTACCGATCCAACATATTGAGGCATCATAAATTCGTGGGTTGCTGTTTCTCCTTTTTTTAAGAAGAAGGGACCCATAAATTTTACCATGGGTTTAAAGCGGTTAGCTTTGTTGCCTGCTTTATTGTTCAAATCTCCATCACCACCAATTGCCAATATGCGCGATAGTTCAGCACCAAAAGCACCCATAACCATATCAAACATATCCCATGTTTTTACGCCCAAAGCTTCACGTGCATAAAAAGATGAATAAGCATCCGGGGTTTTAAAACGTGTAAGATCCAATAATCCATCATCTACTATTGCAATGGTGTAGGTCATTTCCTTGCCATTTTTTTCTGATACTTTTAAGCTGGATTTTGTTTCCGGTTTCCATACTTCAGGAGTTGTAATAACAGGGAATAGATGCGTGTTAGGATCTTCAACCGATATAGGAATAACGCCATATAATCGTATGGGAAGGTCGTTAACTGTTTGTGCGTGCGGTTGCACTAATGTTACATTCACATAAACATTTGGCGACATAGCAGGAGTAACTTTAAAGCTATAATCGGTAGTGCCTTTTTTAGTTTCAACCCAATACGCTTCAATTACTTTTGACCCACTTTCAATACTTACCAATGCGCGTCCTACAGCGCTGGAAGGGATGGTAAGTTTTACATCTTCACCCACTTTGTATTGTTTTTTATCGCTTGAAAAAGAGAGTAGGGTAGCACCCTCACTTCCTCGTGGAGATGATCCTGCCCAAGATGGCCAATCCATGTAAAAGGTTTGTCCGGTAGTATGTCCGCTTTCTTCATCGGTTACACGTGCATAATAGCGTCCCCAGTTTGGTTGATTTATACGAAGTGTAAACTGTCCATTACCATTCACAGTTGATATATTCATTGTTTGGTAAATCTCTTCGGAGCTGCTGCCAACATAATTAGCCAAATCGCCGTTATAACTATCCCACCACCAACGCCACGATACTTTATAGATCTGTACTTTTAGTTTTTTGCGCGACACAGGTTTCCCATCGCTATCAACAGTAACCACTTTTACACTATTGTCTTTATCTGTTTCCAGCATACCTGTAAATTTATTGCCTTCCGGCATTTTAATTCCCACGTAACTATCGTATGGAGAATACGGCATAGAAAACTGATCCACACTAAATGCTCCGCCTTGCTCAAATACACGTACTTTAAAACTTGCGCGTAACATACCCGGAGCAGCATTTTCTACATTTATATTTGGTTTAATTAGAGCAATACCACGTTCCATCAAATTTCCATCAAATATGCTTTGTGCTTCTGATTTAAAGCTTCTGGCAGCATCGTCAAATACATACTCTTCGTATTTTTTAAATGTTGTATTTGTTCCGCTTAAAGTTACTTCTACTTTGGCATTTAAGTTTTTTGCAATAGCACCGTGCAGCCATTTTACTTCCAGTGTTCCGGCTTCCTCTTTTTTATTTGCGTAAAGTTTATCGGCTTTAAAATCCAGATGGATCTTTAAACGATTTGGCATTATGGTTTCTATTTTGATATTTTTTGTAAACCATACACCACCCACTTTTACGCGGGCTGTCCAGTTTCCTGTAGGCGAACTTTTGTCGGTTGTAGTTGCAAAATTGTAAAAACCATTCAATGTATTTACTTTGGTTATTTTTTTAAAAACCTGCCCTTGCGGATTTAACAATTCAAATTGTACAGGATGATTTTCAGGTAATGTATTTTGTTTGTCTTCTAAAATAAAGGATAAAAATAATGTGTCGCCTGGACGCCACACGCCACGCTCACCATAAATAAATCCTTTTATTCCTTTTTGAATTTGTTCGCCTGAAACATCAAAAGCACTTAACGAAAGTGAAGAACCATCGTCCAGTTTTAAATAACCTCTTTGAGTGCCGCTTTTTACAAGCATTAAAAACGGTTTCTTTTTGAATGTAGCCTCGCACATCCCATCTTTATTTGTTTTCAGGCTTTTAATTACCTGTAATTGATAATCCAATAACTCAACTGTGGCATCCGAAACAGGTTGGGTAGTAATAAGGTTGGTAACAATAAAATTCATAGAACCTTCTGTTCCTCGTTTTGCAATTAAACCGAGGTCTGATGCCAGTACATTTCTGTAAACTTCTTTGTTTCTATAATATGCGCTGTTACAAGGATTTTCTCTTTCCTTATAATCGTAATCATCGCCATCGTAGTATTCGTAATCATCGTAATAATAATCACTGTAATATTCCCATTCGTTTTCATTTTCATCGTCTTCATTATCTTCCACTTCTTGCAGACCCTCATTTCCAGTATCCGAGCTTTCTCCGCTACAGGTGAATGTAGAATATGATTTTCTGAAACTGATGATTACTTTATAGATTGCGCCAGGTTCAGCTTTAATTAATTCAGCAAGATCAAGTGAGTAAGTGTTCCATTTGCCCAATTCCATTTTGCTTTTTTGTGTCAGTTGAATTGTTTTTTTTAATACAACTTTACCAACACGGCTCAATTCTCGTTGTCCGGAAGCACTTGCATTTACCTGAAAGAATTGAGGGATATTTTTTTCGTAAATTTTTAGAATCTTGACATCAATAGCTTTTAAGCTCACCGCTCTGAAAGGAAAAATAAGACCGTTGGAGTTGGGAAGGATAACACCTTTACCAATTAGTTCCACTCTGGGTTTTAACTCTTCAAACATCAGTTCCATTGAATATTTTTCTTTCAAGGACATGCCTAAAATATTTTTAACAGCCGCCTCTACAAAAATGGTACGCGCTCCGCCTTGGCGGGATGAAGGGTAAACACGAATCTCATTATCTTCAATGATGTATTTTAAACCGTTACATTGAGATATAGATATTAAGCCGGATAAATTTTGATTTTCTAATACAGGATCAGAAAACTGTAATGCAACATATTGTTCCGGACTTTGAATAACTTTGACATCTAGTATTTTAAAATCGCCAAGAGCAGGGATTTGAAACGCTTTATTTCCTTCCAATTCTACATTAATAGGTTTTCCATCCCATTGAACGATGACGCTGTCTGCCTTTTCAGACCTTTGTACACCATCAGCCGAAAAATGATGGCTTGTTCTGGTGGGTTCATGTATCCAGGTAAGCGGTAGCGATTTACCATTTTGCATCACCGTTACAATTTTTTCTATCAGCAAAGGATCTGCAACATCAGCTGTAGCTAAGGTTCCATCCAAGCGTTGTGTACGCAGTGTTTTTTTATCGGTGGTAGTCATACCATCAATAAAAACTTCAAAGGATTGTTGCATCGTTTGGAAATCAAAATCGAATGTTTCAAATCCATCTGGAACTTTTAAAATTTCGGATAAATAAAATTCAGCTTTGTATTCGGTATTGTTTGGTAAAGGATGTTCGGGCCTAAACTCAATGGTTCTTTTATCCAACCAAACCGCAGAACCTTTTATTGAGGGAGAAAAATCGAATAGTGTTTTTTCGATAGGTTTTCCAATTGTTATAGAGTCTTCCATATCGTTGGTTAACAAAATTCGAATGGTTGATTCGTTGGAAATTATTCCTGATGTGAAGGCATTTATATACGCAGCAAAAGCTGGATTCTCTTTGTTTTCGGAAGAAGATGAAGACCCTTTTTTATAGAACAAGGTAAATCCGATTAACAGTGCTGTAACAAGGCTACTGATAATCAACAATAAACGTTTTGACATGTTTTTAAGGAGTTTGGGTTAAATTGGGAGTGATAATTTTGTGTAAATGTATTGCAAAATACATTTGGTCTAATAAAATCTATAAAAAATCTTTTGGAAGTTGAGGTTTGTCTTTAATATGAAGGAGGAGCAAGCTAAATACTAATACTATCAAATATGAAATAGCTTAGGAACAAAAATAAACGCCTCAACACACAGTGCTGTTATTGCAGCAACTAAAACCGCTGCTGCACTCATATCTTTTACCTTTTTTGCCATTTTTGTATTGATATAGATAATGTATAAATTCCAAATTCGCCTAAAATTCCCATGCTTAATTACAGCATCCAACTTTTTTATTTCGATAATTCTTTAAAATAACTTTCAAATATATTTGAAAGTTCAGAAACATATTGTATGTTTGCCGTATGAAATTACCGGAAGCAAAAGATAAATTTATGCAAGCATGGGGTACATTAGGATCCAGCTGGGGAATTAACAGAACCATGGCACAAGTTCATGCCTTATTATTAATTTCTCCAGATCCATTAAGTGCCGAAGATATAATGGAGGAGTTAAAAATTTCGAGAGGAAATGCAAACATGAATGTGCGTGCATTGATTGATTGGGGATTGGTAAGTAAAACATTTAAGTCGGGTGAACGTAAAGAATTTTTTTCTGCTGAAAAGGATATTTGGAAAGTAGCAACTCAGGTAATGAAAGAAAGAAGAAAAAGAGAATTAGAGCCTGTATTAAAATTGCTTCATGAACTGAGTAATGTGGAAGGTGATAAAAAAGATAAGAATATAAAAGCATTTAACGATTCTATAAACGGTATTAAGGGTGTTGTTTCAAAGGCGGATAAAACTATTGAAACCATAATAAAAGCAGACGAAAGCTGGTTTGTTGGGTCATTTTTGAAATTGATGAAATAGCTTTTTTTATAATAATATTTCAATAATTATTGAAACTTTAGAAAGTACAATATTTTAAAAAGAGGTGTACCATAATCGATTAAATAGAATCATCATGAAAAATTATGTATTGATATTTGATGCCGAATGTCCAATATGCAAAACCTACAGCGGTGCATTTGTAAAAGCAGGAATGTTGGATAAAAACGGAAGAGAGGCTTACCAAGACATGAGTAATCAAACATGCAGCCTAATAGATAAAAAGAGAGCCCGTAATGAGATAGCACTTGTAAATACAAATACAGGTGAAGTTAGTTACGGTATAGACAGTGTTTTTAAAGTGGTAGCAAACAGTTATCCTGTATTTAAAAGACTGTTCAGTTTTTCTCCTTTTTATTGGATAATGAAAAGGCTGTATTTTTTTATCTCTTACAATAGAAAAGTAATTATACCAGGTAATAGTAAAGAAGATACATGTACACCTGATCTTAACATAAAATATCGTTGGACCTATATAGTTTTTACTTGGGTAATTTCTTCTGTTATTTTAACGCGGTATTCCCACTTATTAACCGGACTAATACCTGTAAGTAAATTTTACAGAGAGTTTATTATTTGTGGCGGACAAATTATTTTTCAAGCGCTAGTAATAAATTTTATTGCCAAAGATAAAGTACATGAATACCTTGGTAATATGATGACAATTTCTTTTTTCGCTTCTTTGTTGTTATTGGTATTTATGAGCATTGCTAATTTGTTAACTATTACAAACCCTTTAATATACGCAAGCTTTTTTATGTTTGTAGTAGCAGGTATGTTATTAGAGCATGCTCGCCGAATGAAACTAATTGGAATACCTTGGATTGCATCAGTAGGTTGGGTAATCTACCGTTTAATAGTATTAACTTTTATACTTAATTAATTATGAAAAAATATAAAAAAATTGTTCTTGCAGGAGGCACAGGACAAATTGGTACGGCTTTAATAAAACACTTTAAAGGGCTTACGGATAAAATAATTATACTTAGCCGGGGTGCCGAAAAGCAAGTGGATAATTTACAGTATTTGAATTGGGATGGGAAAAATGTGGGACCATGGGCAAAAGAAATAGAGGATGCAGATATACTATTTAATTTGGCAGGCAAAAATGTAAACTGTAGGTATACCGAAAAAAATAAAAAAGAAATTTTTGATTCCAGAACCGACTCCATTAAGGTATTGGCTAAAGCTATTGCAAATTGTAAACAAGTCCCTAAACTTTGGATGCAGAGCGCTTCTGCTACTATTTACAGACATTCCGAAGATAGACCGATGTCTGAAAAAGATCTTGAAATTGGTGATGGATTTTCTGTTGACGTATGTAAAAAATGGGAAAAAACATTTTGGGAAGAAACCGAACAATTTAAAGATATGCGCAAGGTAATACTTAGAACAAGTTTGGTATTGGGCAAAAAAGAAGGTGTTTTTCCACGATTAAAAAATCTGACTTTGTTGGGTTTAGGTGGCAAACAGGGTAGTGGCAAACAATGGGTAAGCTGGATACATGAACAAGATGTGGTTGGTCTTTCTGAATGGATTGCAGACCATAATGAGATAAATGGAATAATAAATTGTACTGCTCCAGTTCCTGTAAAAAATACTGAATTTATGAAAGCTTTTCAAAACGCTTATAAAATGCCGATAGGATTGCCTTCTCCTAAATGGTTGTTGGAACTAGGCGCATTTGTTATTGGAACCGAAACAGAATTGATATTAAAAAGCAGGTGGGTGTTACCAACTAAACTTTTAATTTCCGGTTTTAAATTTCAATACCCGGAAATAAATTCTGCGGTTAATCAAATTGTTGAAGAGTAATTTATGACTTTAATAGAGTTGGTGTAAATTCTTATTTGTATTTTATATTTGCATCCCAACAGTATTTTAATCTAAAAAATACTGTTTACTAAATCTTATATTTCTATATGCTCAATTTAAAAAGGCTGCTTCATTCTATTATTACCGAAGCTGAAAAGGATAAACAAGTATCAGCCAATAATACTAAGTTGGAAAAAAAAGTACTTATCACTTTTATCGTTGTTCCTTTTTGCCTTACAATGATTAATTATTGGGGCAATTATAGTTTTGTAAGAAACTGGTTAATAAGTATTGATGCGACTGACGTTGTAAAATCAATGGATAGGGTTATATATCATTCATCAGCGAATAATCTGGGCAGTCTTTGTTATTGGGTTTGTAATCTTTTTTTATTTTACTTCGTTATTCCTGCACTCACTATAAAATTTATTTTTAAAGAAAATTTATCAGACTATGGTTTAAAGTTGAATGGGGCTTTTAAGGATTATTATTTATACATTATCATGTTGATGGTAATGATACCATTGGTTGCCTATTTCTCTGGTACTGCATCTTTTCAAGAACGTTATCCCTTTTTAAAAGTAGGTGAAGGCGATTCTCTTTTTCCTGATTTGTTGAAATGGGAATTATTTTATTGTGCACAATTTTTCGCTTTGGAATTTTTTTTTAGAGGATTTATTTTGTTCGGGCTCACACCCAAATTAGGATTTTATTCGGTATTTGTAATGACGATTCCTTATTGTATGATACATTTCGGTAAACCTTTGCCCGAAACCCTTGCAGCTATTTTTGCCGGAATAGTATTGGGCTGTCTCAGTTTAAAAAATCGGTCGGTTTGGTTAGGGTTTTTAATTCATTGTTCGGTTGGTGTGGGCATGGATTTGGCTGCATTGTGGCAAAAGGGATTAATCCATTTTTAGGATGATTGTGTATTAGATCCGCTAACTTTATTTGTAAAAATACACTTACGTTTTTTATTTATATTTGGTAACTTATTATTCAAATATTTAATTTTTTTATGAGCGAAAAATCCTCTTCCAATCACGATCACAGCACAAAACATATAATTCAAAGCTTGATTGTAAATGTGGTTATTGCACTTTTTAAAGGATTTGCAGCATTTATGACAGGTTCAGGTGCCTTGTTTGCCGAAACCATTCATTCGTTTTCCGATTGCGCCAATCAGGGTTTGTTATTGATAGGTGTAAATCAAAGTAGAAAACCAGCGGATGAAAAACATCCCTTTGGATATGGAAGAGCAGCCTATTTCTGGTCGTTTATGGTGGCTATGTTATTGTTTTCTTTGGGTGGTATGTTTTCTGTTTATGAAGGTGTGCATAAATTCAGTCACCCCGAACCTATTGAACAAGTTGCTTGGGGCTTAGGTATTTTGTTGTTTGCTTTATCATTGGAAGGGTATTCAACCTATTCCAATATTGTAGAAATCAATAAAAGAAAAGGTAGCGCAAGTTTTATGAATTATTTATCCAGCACAAAGGACAGTGATTTAATTGTAGTATTTGGTGAAAACTTAGCTGCTGTACTTGGTCTTTTTTTCGCATTAATAGCCATGTTAACATCGTATTATACAGGTGATGGAAGGTACGACGCTGTTGGTTCTATAGTAATTGGTGTAATTTTAATTTTAGTTGCCGTTTTTCTTGCCAAAGAAGTAAAATCATTGTTAATAGGTGAAAGCGCTGATCCTGTAATTATTGATCATGTAAAAGAAATTACGGAAAAACATCCTGAAATTATAGAGCTAATTAACTGTAGAGCTATTCAACAAGGTCCTGGAGAAGTATTGGTATGTGTAAAAATAAAATGTTCAGGTAATCTTACTTCATTACAATTAAGTTCACTCATCAATGATTTTGAAAAGCAACTGAGAGCCAAAGCTCCGGAAATAAAATGGCTGTATGTAGAACCTGATCTTCAGGAATGGAAATAGTAAAACCTTGAATCAATACGTCCCTGTTGTAGTAATTTTTTGAACCCCAATCAACTGTTCATAAAACTTATTCAGCGGTTTATGGTACACATAAATGGTATAGGTGTTTTCTGTTTCGTAATGAGTTCCTTCTACTATGGTTTCGTCGGCAGTATGTGTACCATCTTTTAAAAAGGCATATTCATAATCGTAATAACCTTGCTTTAAAAATAAGGTGGCCTCATAACCTAAATATTTACCATTGTACTTCATTTTATTTTGAGGGTCACACCGCCATCCGTTAAATCCGCCAAATACATAAAAATCTCCATCGTTAAAAAGCACATCAAAGGGTAAAAATAAGTGTACATAGCAATAATCTGCATCTACTTCGCTATTATCACCATCCTGATTTTTTATTAAAAAATTGCCATCCAAATCCGATTCAAATGCATATTGTTTGAAACTGCGTTTTTGGTCAGCAACCATATAAATATGTGTTATATTGGCAGTGTCTTTTACAATTTTTGAATATTGGTCGGATCGGTAACGTATGCTTTTAGTATTCATATGGCGAAACTCATTGCCTCCCGGAAAAACATTGTCCTTGCTCAATTCAAATATCATCTCATCGTTTTTTACAAACAAGGGTTTTAAATTTGTTTTGGCATTGTCCCAACGGTTATTTTGAGTAATAACTACTTTTAGGTCGGAATAAGGGTTGGTAATTTCATATCCGGTGCTGTTAATAGTAAAATCAATTTCCTGATTGTAATTATTATAAACAGCATCACTTACGCGTGTAATTTTTGGCATAATATTAATTTTATTTTGAAATACCATAAATCGTTTGGTAATAATGATATTATCCGGGTTACCGTTTTCATATACCTTTAAAATATAGTTGCCCGATAAGGTAAAACGTGAAGCGCTGCCGGGAAAATAAGCATTGTAATGTACATATCTTTGTAAGGTATTGTAGGAATATTTGTATTCATTAATTAGGTTTTCCTGAAACCCATCTATGTATTCAATAGGCATTAAGTTGGACGGTTCCCAATTGGAATTACAATGAATATAGGTGAAAGCGTAGTTTTTATAATCAGCATCCAGTTCATCAAAGCTTAATTTTAATCTTTCGGGACCATTAAGGTTAATGAGAGGTTGTGATATTTCAAAATTTTCGTCGCGTAATTGAACAGACTTAATGGAGGGCGAATAAACAAAATCTTCGTAACGAATGCCTGGGATTCCATAATAATCATCCGTAAGCGTATCGGAAGCTTTATTTTTGTTTTGTGCAAAGCTAAAGTTGCTAAACAACAAAATAAGAGTAAGACAAATACAGTATCTAAAAACGCTGCGATTCAACATTATTAATAATCTAAATATTGTTTGTACAAGGTTTGTAACTGGGCTAATTATAAGCCCAGTTAAAATTATATCATTTTTTTGTTTAATCATTGATTTATTTGTTGGAATTAAATTCCAAATAGAGTCTCGTACTATTTTTTGTAAATTTTAGTCATTTTTATCTCAATTGTTAAATATTTTTCAAAAAATGTTATTTTTATTTTGAAATAGTCTATATTCGCGGTCTTAATCGGCTTAAAAATGATTTTAATCGACTTAAAGTGCTGAAATTCACATCTGCAATGTGAAGAAGTAAAAATTACAAAATGATAATTAATCCTAATAGATAAATTTTAAGAGAGTTTTAAATTAATATTTAAAAAATTAGCGTGAGATATTAACGGTTATATTAAATCAAAAATTGTTTATTACAATTTCGGAATACAAAAAATATTTATGAAAAAAAATCGAATACTAATTATATTCCTCGCCATTTTAGGTTTGAGTAATTTCGTTAAAGGGCAAACAGCACCAACAATAACTTCTTTTTCACCTTTATCAGGTAAGGTGGGAACAGTTGTAAATATTACAGGTACTAGTTTTAATACGACTCCTGCAAACAATATAGTGTATTTTGGTGCAGTAAAAGCTACGGTAACTGCAGCAACTGCAACAAGTTTAACTGTAACTGTTCCTGCGGGGGCTACTTATAATTATCTTACTGTTACTAATTTAGCAAACAATCTTACTTCCTATTCTTTAAAAAAATTCAGCTCTATTTTTGATTGTGGAGGAACAATTAATTCAACTTCTTTTGCTGCTTCTGTCGATTCTACCATAGGTTTTAACGGTATTACGACTATTGGTGATTTTAATATGGATGGATTGCCAGAGATAGTTGTGAGTACCGGTTCTGGAAAAGGTTCGGTTACAGTAATGAAAAATACAAGCTCTGCCGGTTCAATTTCATTTACCAGTAAAATTAGTTTATTGATTAATTCTCAAGGTAAACCGATTGTTGGAGATGTTAATGGAGATGGAAAGCTTGATATAATTTGCTACAGTTTGGATTCTTTATTCGTTTTCGAAAATACCTCAAATGGGGTGGATGGGGGGCTTTCTTTTTCAAAAACTCAATTCATTATTGGTATAGGGGCTTCTAATTATATCTCTGACCTAGTTTTGGGTGATATTAATTCTGATGGGAAACCAGAAATAATAGTGAGCAGAGGACAATCAAATGCGTTTGGCATCTTCGAAAATAATGGATCTGTCAATACAATATCTTTTCGTTCACCAGTTGTTTTTTCTGTTGCTAATAATATCTTGGGAATAGATATCGGAGATATGGATCAAGATGGGATAGCGGATATTTTGATTGCGAATTATTTAGCAAATGGGATTAGAGTTTATAAAAACAATGGTTTAACTGGAACAATTTCAAATTCTTCTTTGACTAATATTGTTACTGTTCCCACCCCTGGTAACTATAATGGTTTGATTGAAATTGGTGATTGGGATATTGATGGAAAACTTGATTTTGCATTTGGATCTTTATCGCCAAGAAAACTGTATGTTTTTAGAAATAATAGTTCCTCTGGTACAACTTATGATACTTTAAGTGTTGATATGGGAACTGTAGGCGTCCCTGTTCTAAATTTTGCAGGAGATATTGATGGTGATGGTAAGCCAGATTTTTCTGTTGTTTCAGAATCAAAAGTTAAACTGTTCAAAAATTCACTTACTTCAGATAATTTTAAAGCTTCTGCTGTTACAAATGTATTAAGCTATCCTTTTACTACTTTCGTGGTAAATTCTTCATTAACTGATTTAAATGGGGATGGTAAGCAGGATTTAATTATAGCAGGTTTTGTAAACAATAAAGTTTCAATTTTTAAAAATACTAGTAGTTTTACCCCTACAATGATAAGTGCTTCTTCCGCTACTATATGTAGTGGAGCTAGTCCTAATCTTATTTTTTCTGCCACTGCTACTTCGTCTTTCAGTTGGGAGGCAGCGGCTAATATATATGTTACTGGTGAAACCTCTAGTCCAACTGTGTCAGCTACATTAAGTAATACACTTACAAATATAACCTCATCTGTTCAAACGGTAACTTATACGGTAATTCCAACTTCTACATCTGGCAGCTGTTCGGGTTCTCTGGGAGCCCAGCAAATATTTACCATTACAGTAAATCCAGTAGTAGGAGTATCTCCTTCTGCTACTATTTGTAAGGGTAATTCAACTGTTTTAACAGCAAGTGGTTCCTCAAGTTATACTTGGTCTCCTTCATTCAGTTTAAACTCCTCCACAGCGACAAGTGTTACCGCTACGCCTACAGTTACAACTACATATATAGTAACTGGTACTAATGGAAGTTGTGCAAATACAGCAACGGTCACAGTAACAGTAAATCCCAATGCCTCAATCGCTTTAAGTTCTGTCGCTGCTACTGCCAATCAAAGTGTATGTGTTGGATTAGGGATTGTTTCCACTAGGTATTCAATAGGAGGTAGCGGTACTAACGCCACTCAAACTGGCTTACCACCGGGCGTAACTGGAAGTTTCAATGCAGGAGTTTATACGATAATAGGAGCACCAACAACGGCAGGTATTTATGTCTATACAGTAACCACAACAGGAGGTGGTTGTGCACAAACAAGTATAACAGGTACTATAACAGCAACCCCCAATGCTTCAATCGCATTAAGTTCAGCCGCTGCTACTGCCAATCAAAGTGTATGTGTTGGATCAGGGATTGTTTCCACTACTTATTCCATAGGCGGTAGTGGTACTAACGCCACTCAAACGGGCTTACCACCAGGTGTAACTGGAAGTTACAATGGAGGGGTTTATACGATAATAGGTGCACCAACAACAGCAGGTATTTATGTCTATACAGTAAACACAACAGGTAGTTGTGCGCAAACAAGTATAACAGGTACTATAACAGCCACCCCCAATGCTTCAATCGCATTAAGTTCAGCCGCAGCTACTGCTAATCAAAGTGTATGTGTTGGATCAGGGATTGTTTCCACTACTTATTCCATAGGCGGTAGTGGTACTAACGCCACTCAAACGGGCTTACCACCAGGTGTAACTGGAAGTTACAATGCAGGGGTTTATGCGATAATAGGAGCACCAACAACGGCAGGTATTTATGTCTATACAGTAACCACAACAGGAGGTAGTTGTGCACAAACAAGTATAACAGGTACTATAACAGCAAACAGTTTACCAACAGTAGGAACAACAGTATCACCATCAACAGGAGTTTGTGCAGGCACCAGCGTAACCTTATTAGGTACAGGGGCAGTTAGTTATACCTGGACGGGCGGGGTAAGTAATGGCGTAGCATTTATCCCAAGTACCACCACCACCTATACTGTAACAGGTACAGATGCAATGGGCTGTAAGAATACCGCCCAAACCACAATAAATGTGAGTGGTTTACCAACAGTAGGAACAACAGTATCACCATCAACAGGAGTTTGTGCAGGCACCAGCGTAACCTTATTAGGTACAGGGGCAGTTAGTTATACCTGGACGGGCGGAGTAAGCAATGGCGTAGCATTTATCCCAAGCGCCACCACCACCTATACCGTAACGGGCACAGATGCAATGGGTTGTAAGAATACGGCCCAAACCACAATAACAGTAAATAATTTACCAAGTATATCGGTAAACAGTCCGAGTATATGTAGCGGAGCAACAGCCACTTTAAATGCAACAACAGGTTTAAGTTCATATATATGGACCAATTCAGCTCAAACTACATCTTCCATCACAACGGGATCATTAAGCAGTCC
>CANFLQ010000012.1 GCA_947447995.1 Bacteroidota bacterium
TATTTAATTTCGGTACGTTCTCCTGGTTCACTTATTGTTTATGTTAGAACCCTATTTACACTAGGAATGAACTCCCCTGCAATGCTTGTATTTAATTATATGCTAGGTTTTTTTATTTTATTATTAGTTTTGCGTGTTAATCCTTGGCTAAGTATTGTGGGGGCAATAGCCTTTGCCTTTTCCTCTTATTTAATTATTATAATAGATGCTGGACATATTACCAAAGCGCTAGCTATTGGTTATATGGCACCTGTTTTTGCAAGTGTAATTTTAGTTTGCCGAAAAAGATATTTGCTCGGAGGTTCTTTGTTGGCTTTATTTATGGCACTAGAACTGTATTCTAGCCACGTTCAAATTACGTATTATTTAATTATGCTATTAGTGGTATATGTAGCTTTTGAATTTGTAGCATTGATTAAAGAAAAAGAATACAAATCAATAGCACAAATGCTGGGTGTTTTTGCATTGGCCGCCGTTTTAGCTTTTGGTTGTAATGCTTCAAACTTATTGAATACACTTGATTATGCAAAATACACTATAAGAGGGGAGTCGGAACTTACCGAAAATGCCAAGAATAAAACATCCGGTTTGGACAGAGATTATGTGGTACAATGGAGTATAGGTAAAGCCGAGACGATGTCGTTGATGATACCTGGTTTTAAAGGACGTTCATCCTCCATGAGGATAGGGGAAAATAAAAGTGCATTAAAAAATGTAGACGAGCAAATGAAAGAGCCAATAGCTGGTATTCCTCAGTATTGGGGTGATCAGCCATTTACAGCTGCTTGTTATGCCGGAGCAATTGTTATTTTTTTATTTGTTTTTGGTTTATTTATTGTTGAAGGTAGAATTAAATGGGTTCTTCTCATCACTGTTATTCTATCCTTTTTATTATCATGGGGCAAAAATTTGATGCCTGTTACTAATTTTTTTCTGGATTATTTGCCAGGGTACAATAAATTTAGGGCGGTATCTATGATATTGGTTCTTGCCGAATTAGGTATCCCTGTTTTAGCGGTTTTAGCAGTAGATAGGTTATTTAAAGATCCTACCATCTTAAGCAAAAAAGTGAAGCTAATCTTTTTAAAAACCGAAATATCCGTACAAAATGCATTTTTTATTTCAGTGGGATTAACTGGAGGTTTATCGTTAATCTATTATTTTATTCCAGATCTAACAAGTTTTACGGGGATAGGAGACGATGGTATTTACGATCAGGTAGCTAAAAGTAACGGTCCTGAAATAGCACAGCGCTTTATAGATAATATTGAAATTGCCCGCATTGCTTTATTTAAAGCAGATGCAATTCGAAGTTTTATTTTTATTGCATTGGCTGCTATTGTAATTTGGTTGTATCTGAAATCTAAAGTAAACAATGTTATTTTAATTAGCGCTTTAGGTGTTTTTATACTTGTTGATTTGTGGATGGTAGATAAAAAATATTTGAATGATAGTAATTTTGTTACCAAGCAAGATGTTAAAATACCTTTTCCAGAAACGCTTGCAGATAAAGCTATTTTAGAAGATACAGATCCGAGTTATAGAGTTTTAAATTTAGCAGTAAACACCTTCAATGATGCAAGTACTTCCTACAGACACAAATCAGTTGGCGGATACCATGCCGCTAAATTAAGACGTTATCAGGATATGATAGACCGTCATATCAATAACCAAATGCAAGATGTTATCAGAACCTTACAATCCAATCCAACCGATTCGGCATTAAGAGAAACATTTGCGAAAGAAGGTGTATTAAATATGCTCAATACACGTTACATAATTTATAGTGCTCAGGCTGCACCTTTGAGAAATAGATATGCTTTGGGTAATGCATGGTTTGTAAACGATTATAAATTGGTGAAAAATCCGGATGAAGAAATTGTTGCTATTGGTGAGGTAAATCCTGTAAATACTGCGGTAGTAGACGAACGTTATAAAAATGAGTTGGAAGGCTATGTTCAAAAAAGAGATTATACGGCAGTTATAAAACTGAAAGATTACAAACCCAATCATTTGATCTATGAATCCAATTCAAAATCGGAGCAGTTGGCTGTTTTTTCAGAGATTTATTATAAAGATGGATGGAACGCATACATTGACGGACAATTAAAACCATATTTTGGTGTAGATTATGTTTTAAGAGGAATGCGAGTGCCAGAAGGTCAACACAAGATCGAATTTAAGTTTGAGCCTTCTAAATACTATGTAAGAGATAAAATTTCTTTGGTATCCAGTTGTGTACTGTTTTTGATTCTGGGTATTTCTATTTTTTATTTGTTTAACGAACAGAAAAATTCATAGCAGGAGTTCCTATCTTTTACAGTATTGTTATAAATCAATCGAAAATTGTTTTAAGTTTTTACGAATCTTAAAATTTAACTCTGGTGCCGCTTCTGTTTTTAAGATCAGTAAAGTAAATATTCCTGCAACAACAGTACTCCTAATTGTAATATCTACAAATACATTATTCATAAAAGGAAGATAATAGCCTGGTAAAAAAGCAATTGTTCCTATCACAATTAATTTAATACTATTGAAATTATAAGGCTGCATTTTATATTTGTTGAACAACAATATATAACGCAATACATTCCCAAACGTGACAGTAAATGCTGTAGCTATGGCAGATCCCGTTATTCCATAAATGGGGATAAGAAGCCAGTTAGACAATATGGTGATACCTACCAATAGAAAAACAATGTACATATCAAATTGATAGTATTTTGAATTTGCTATAATAACCTGGTTGATACCAGTTGCCATTTCAACAAGGTATCCTGCTCCAATAATTAATATTATATTTTTCCCAATCGCATATTCTTCTGGAAGCAAAAGCATAATGTTATTGATATTTGCACAAATACCAATATATAATAAAATCCCTATAGTAAGCTGTCCATTACAACTTTGCTCATATAATTTATGGATTTCCTCTATTTTATTTGTTCTAAAATTTTCTGCAATAATGCTCGACATGATGCGGTATAAGGATCGTGCCGGAATTAAAATGATAGCACCAAAATAAAAGGCAATACCATAAATACCTGTTTGTTTTTCTCCCAATAACTGGTTAACCATTATTGCATCAATATTTAATATAATGGCACCAGCACTGCCAGCTAAAATTGAGTAAATACTTAATTTTAATATTTCACTTCTTAATTCTTTACTCATAAAACCTTTAACAGGTTTTATATGCCATTCATTTTTGCGGATGATAAAAAATAAGAGCATTAAGGTTGGCAAACAGATACAGCTGATATAGCCAAACATAAATACAGAAAAATTGATAAGTTTGAAAAAGTAAAAAAACAATACAATTAGAATTAGGATTCGTTGTAGTAAATCCTTTGTAAAGGATCCTATTATTGAGTAATAAGTTGCTCGTAAGTAGCTGTCAAAAAGATTAAAAAAAACAGTGAATAAAATAAGTGGCATTAAGTAAAAAAGGTAATCCACAAAAAGTTTGGACTTCTCCTGATTACTATCAATAATATGAGGTTTGATAAATATGAAAACCATCCAACATAAAAAAAATCCAATAATTGTAATAAAAATGGCATAAAATAAAAAACCATGATGACCTTTATCTTTATTTTTGAAATAAGGAAAAAAACGAATGGTAACAGAAGTAAAACCAAGGTTTGCAAATTGCGAAAATAGTGCAGCATAAGAAATTAATAATCTAACAACACCATTTTCAGCCGGACTTAATAAATGCGAAAGCCACATAATGGTTATAAACCCTAATCCTGCACCAAGATAAGAGTAAATAACATTTTTAGTGGCTTGCTTTTCTATTATTCCCATTTTACTACTAAAATATAACCTCTAAATTTTTTACAACTAAGACACTAAGGCCTCAAGTTTCACTAAGATTAATTTAGGTAAATTATCCATTTGTATACAATGTCGTTGATATATTTTTAACTTACTTTTCTTTTTCTTCTTAGTGTTTTTTAGTGTTCTGAGTACCTTAGTGGTAATTTTTTTAAATTAAATCACCTCCCAACTTAATGGAGTTCCTGCTTTAATGTCTATTTTGGCTTTTTTACCGGAAACGTCATCCCAATGTTTGGGTGCTAAACCGTTTGCCGGACGAATAACTCTTAAGTTTTCTGAACTCAATACTTCACCCGCTTTAATATCTTTCGAAACGTATATGGAACGTTTAAATAATACACTTTTTTCTTCCGCAGGTAAAATTTCCGTTTGGATTTTTCCTAATGATAAAAATGCACGCTCCGTTTCAACAACCAATGATTTTAATTCTTCCGGCTCAAGGGAAAAGGCACTATCAACCCCGCCATCAGCTCTTCTAAGCGTAAAATGTTTTTCAATAACCCTTGCTCCTAAAGCAACGGCAGCAACGGATGCGCCAACTCCCATAGTATGATCAGATAATCCAACAATACAATCGAATGAATTAATGAAATCAGGTATGGTACGAAGATTTGTATTTTCTGGCGTTGCAGGATAGGTGCTGGTACATTTTAAAAGAATAATATTTTTGCAACCTGCTTTTTTTAATACTTCTATACTTTCTGTTATATCCTTACGGGAAGTTACTCCACTTGAAATGATAACAGGTTTACCTGTTGCTGCAACCTTTTTTAAAAGCGGATGGTGTGTATTTTCAAAGGAGGCAATTTTATACGCCGGAACATTTAGAGTTTCCAAAAAGTCCACAGATGTTTCATCGAAAGGAGAACTGAATGCCTCCATTCCTTTTTCTTTTGCCCTATCAAAAATTGCTTTATGCCATTCCCAAGGAGTATGTGCCATTTTATATAGGTCGTGAAGTTCTTGTCCGTCCCACAACGAATTTTTATCATTTATGGTATGAACTCCTTTCATCGTGATCGTGTCTGCTGTATATGTCTGCAATTTTAAAGCATGAGCGCCGGCTTCGGCTGCAGCATCAACCAATTCCAAAGCCCTATCTAGGGATTGGTTGTGATTGCCACTCATTTCGGCAATGATGAATGGTTTTTGGTTTGAACCTATTGTGTACTTTCCTATTTTTATGTCGTTCATTACGAATCTAATTTTTTGTATAGTTTGTAACTCTGATGTCCTTGTTCTGTTATTAATTCTTCATTTAAAAATCCAGCTTTTTTAAATATTGAATAGGAAGATTTATTATCTATTTTTATATAAGCAGTTATTATTTCAGATGGATGTTTTTTAAGGTAATCATCAGTAGCTTGTTTTAACATTTCAGAACCAAGTGATTTGCCTCTGAATGCTTCGTCTATCGATATTCCAATCACAGCTTCATTTTCGCTTTTATCTATACGCACCTGACCGACTGGAATATTTTCTTCATTCAAGAAGAAATAAAAATAAGCATCTTTTGAATTAAGTTTGCTTGAAAACCATTTTATATGATTTTCGTATTCTACTTTGTTTTGATTGAAGGAATTACTTCTAACCAAGTTATCGTTTGCCCATTTAAAGTATAAATCAGTATCTGATTCTTTTGCAAACCTAAAATGGATTCTTCCCGAAATTAAATTCTTAAATATTTCTTTCAGACGCTCAGGTGATCTTCCATCAATCATTTTTTTTTGATTTTCAATTAATGAATTGATTTTTTTTTGATTTAAAATCAGGTCATTAAATTTTACCTTTATATCGGAAATTGAAATTAAATTCAAATCACCAAAATTTATAATAACGTTATTGTTAATTAATCCTTGTAAAATTCCAAATTGATTTTTTGCTGTATAGCCAGATATTAAACCAATTCCAATAGCGCAAGATTCCAGTGAAATGCTACTCGCGGGGCAAATTGAAATATCACATATTTTTAAAAGATAAGCTAATTCTTCGGCTGAAATATCAAAATGAGTAATGATTTTAATCTTTTTATTTTGCTCAATTAAGCGCTCAATTCGTTTTAAATTGGGATTGATGGTACCAAGTATTAAATGAATCTCTTCTATGCCTTGTATTTGGATTAAAGCCTCCGTAAATTTTTGTGTAATGTTAGTTATATCAGCGGCACCCATACTAATAAATACTTTTTTAACAGAGTTGATTTTTTTTATTGCCGAGGATGCTGTTAAGAAAGGTTTTCGTAACAAAGCGTAATTAAAACCCCAATACAATTTGCTGTATTCTTCTTTTGAATATATTGTATCATCTGCATTTGCAGCATGGTTAATGATAACATCTGCAACATGGTGCCAGTTATGCAGGTCATCAATTGCAACTAATTTGCAACCTTTGTTTTTTATGTTTTGTTGGTATTGGGTTCCGAAATTATATCCATCTAATACAACAATGTCGTTAGGATGAATGTGTTCCAAAAAATGATATACATCTGAAATATAATCATCTGTCTGGGGCAAATAAATAATTTCATTTGTAACCGAATGAATAATTTTAACTATAGTTTCTTTAGGTTCCTGAATTGCAAAAACAATCTCAAAATCATCCCTAAGCATATCGGCTAAAGCCAAACAACGGATCACATGCCCCATTCCAATTGTGGTGCCTCCGTCGGCTCGTATGATTATCTTTGGTTTCAATATTATCCTTGTTCAGGAACTAATTTTATGATCTGAACATGTTTTTTATTAGCAAGTTCTAATGCTGTGCTACTAAAAACAGAGGCTCTTAAATTTTCAAGTGTATCTTGTCGTTTTAATGAATATTCATTGATATACCTATCTAAATGACTTGATTTCAAAGCAAAGGTCATAAAGAGCGAAATGCGTTCATGCTCTTGGTCTTTTTTGAGGAATGCAGGTACCATTCCTTCTCTACCACCTTTGTTGATAGAAAAATTGGGGAATAATTTTAATCGAACAGCATTACCACTATGCAATGTTTTTAAATCCCAAACAACCACGTCTCCCTCTACACTTCCAACAAATACAGCCTTACCATCGGATTTTTTATGTGTTCCAGTTTTAATTTTTAATCCTCCGCTATAATCTTTATGGTTTTGCAAATAAATCCCCATACGGATTAACGTATATTTTCCTTTCCAGTCAGGTCCATTAAAATCCGTCCTGTCAATATTATCCCGATGAAATCCTCTTATACCTGTTCCTATTTGGTAGGTGCTATCACCAAAATAAATAATGTCGTCACTTCCCAATATAGCCCTTGCAATTTTTAAAATGCGATCATCCAATAAAATAGGATGTAATTTTTCTTTACTCAACAGGTCGCCTTTGTTATATTTTGCTTTTGTTGGCATGCTAGAGATTGTAAAATCCAGTTTTTTACTTTTATCAATTTCGTATTGTTCGTATGCCAGTTTTCTGAACTGCTCAATTTCAGAAGCGCTAAATACCTTTGGTATTAATACATAGCCTTCATTATCAAAATTTTTTTTGTCGATTACTAAGTTGCTCATGGTCATACTTTTTTTTGTTCAATGTGTGAGTTAATACGTATTAATTCAGGGTGTGAATTTAAAATTGTTTCTATTTCATTGTAAGAAAGTGTGTGCGCATTGTATTTTTCTATCAATGTTTTTATCAATTCAAAATCATCCGAAGTGTCAACCGTTATTCTTAATCCACTATTATTTTCCAATTGTTTTACGTGATAAAACTCTACCGCTCCCGAACGGTTATTCCAGATATAGGGAGTAACATGCTCCAGGTCGGATTCGCTCGTAGCATTCTTAAATGCCTCATCTAATAAGTGAAACGAGAAAATTTCAAAATCAAATCCCCTAGCAAATGTTCTTTCAATGCCATTGCTCATGTAGAGTTTAGTGTTATTCAATTTTAAATATTTTTCAATGCTGTTTCTAATCAAATGAGGGTCAATAAGTGGACAATCAGAAGTTACACGTATAATAATGTCGTACTTAAATTTTAAAGCAGTTTCGTGGTAGCGACTCAACACGTTGTTTTCGCTTCCGCGATGAAAATGTATTTGATTCGCTTTTGCGAACTTGGCAATGCAATCATCAGTCCTATTCGTTGTTGTTGCAATAGTAATGTCAAAACCTGTTTTTTGTAGTCGTTCGATATGGTATTGTAAAAGAGGTTTTGTATTAATTTCTTTAAAAATTTTACCAGGCAAACGCGTGCTTGTCATCCTTGCCTGTGTAATAATTCCAATATTTAATGGTATGGTTGACATCTTACTTTTTAAATTTCCAAATAATCAAATTAGTTGTATTTAAAGGGACTAATCCAAAAATGTCGATTTCCAACTCAAGGATTTCAATATCATTTCTTTCTTTTAATACATATAATAAATTTGTGTTGTAATCATTCAACTCCATGTATTTATTTCTCATTTTCCCAAAAGGGCTTGTGCGCTCATTTATTACGGTAGGTTCAAAATGAATTACATAGTTGATTTTATCTTTTTGCTTTTCTAAATTGTTAATAATAACAGTCGCATCGGGAATTTGCTCTATGCTATGTGTTGTAAAAATGGTTGTGTTTGGTTTTATAAAATTATAATCACTTTCTGTATAATAATTAAATTCACTTACGTCCAATCCAATTTTTTTTGCAATTTTTACAGCATTGCTTGAGTATTCTCCTCCATAAGTGTTACTTCCTACCAAACTAAGATTATATCCATATCCACAGCCAAGTTCGCATATATTTTCGGATGAGTATTTTTTTATTTTAGAGAGTATCAATTGGTAAAATAGATTTCTAGCATTGGACACAGAGGTTTTAAATACATCATCTCCTTTAGAAATAATAATTGTTCCTGTTATTGGATGCAGTCCAGCCTGTTCAAATTCTTTTTTTTTATAATCTTCTACGGTATCAAAATCAAATTCAAGTAATTTTGCATATTTGTCAAGATTGTATTCATTTTCAATTTGTTGTAAATCTCTTTTTTTTTTAAAATCTGTTATCCCTTGTAATCTATCCGTCCAAGGGTTTTCCTTATTCAAATATTCATTTAAAGTAATTTGTTTCATAATTTCAATTAAAATTTTAAAATTGTTTGAATAACATGCTCTTGTTCTTCATTGCTCAACGAAGGATACATCGGTATACTCAAACACTTTTCATAATACGCTTCCACCATAGGATAGTCGCCTTTTTTATGTCCCAATTGTTGATAGTAAGGCATCAGGTGAACTGGGACATAATGTACCTGTGGAAAAATATTGTTTTCACGTAAATGGTTGTATAGATCTAACCTATTTGTTATTTGAATTACATACAAGTGATAGGCGTTTCCTTCAAAAGAGGGAGGTTTTATTATTTTGGAATTGCTAAAAGCTGTATCGTATCTTTTTGCAAGCGTTTTTCTTCTTTCCAAATTTTTATCAGCACGTGTTAGCTGAGAAATCCCTAACGCTGCTTGAAAATCAGTTAATCTATAATTATAACCTAATTCCTGCATTTCATAATACCAACCTCCTTGCGCAATATCGTCAAAATTATTTTTGTATTTATTTTGTTCTTTAACGATGCCATGCGTTCGTAATAAAATAAGTTTTTCGTAAAACTCTTTATTGTTGGTGGTAATCATACCTCCTTCGCCCGTAGCGATATGCTTTACAGGATGAAAAGAGAATATTGCCAAATCGGCAAAAATGCTATTCCCGCATTTCTGTTTTTTGTTTTTACTATCGATAAAATATCCTCCGGGAGCATGACAGGCGTCTTCAATTATCCAGCAACCAAATTCGTCTGCCAGTTTTCTGAATGCTTCCAGATCTATAGTATTTCCTGCAAAATCTACTGGTATAATTCCTTGAAAATATCCTTTCGGATGTTTTTCTAATAAGGCTCTTACTTTGTTAATGTCGAGCAAAAATGTATTCGGATCAATATCTACAAAAAATACTTCTCCGCCACAATAACGAATACAATTTGCTGAGGCTGCAAAAGTTAAAGGCGTTGTTATTACACGGGATTTATTATTTACACCAAGTGCCATCGCACATAAGTGCAACGCCGCTGTTCCGTTGGAAACAGCAACTGAATAGTTGGATCCTATATACTCTGAAAATTTTTCCTCAAATATAGGAATTGTTGGACCTTGAGTTAAAAAGTCGGATTTTAATACTGAAACAACAGCTTCAATATCAGCTTCAGAAATTGTTTGACGACCGTATGGGATTATTTTCGAGTTCACAATTTATACAGTAAAATTAGCATCAACATGTTCAATAATTAATTTACGGATATCATCAATTCCAATCCATTCTTTGTTTTCACTTGAATTGTATTGAAACCCTTGTGTAACAGGCAATGCTTTAAAATGTTTGATATATTCTTGTAAATTGAATAAAGGCAATTGAGGAAGGATAGCATAATATTTACCCAAATCGTATGTAGTAAACGAATCGGAGGATGTTATCATCTCTTCATGAATTTTTTCTCCCGGACGAATACCTACAATATTTTGTTTGCAAGCTGGACCAATTGCAGTTGCAACATCAACAATTTTATATGAAGGTATTTTAGGTACAAATATTTCACCGCCCCAAGCAGTTTCCATAGCATGTAATACCATGTCCACCCCACCTTGCAAAGAAATGTTGAAGCGAGTCATATTGGGGTCAGTTATGGGTAATATACCATCTTTTTTCTTTTTCATAAAAAAGGGGATAACTGAACCATTGGAACCCATTACATTTCCGTAACGAACAACCGAAAATTTAATATCCGCTTTTCCTCTGATATTGTTAGCAGCTACAAATAATTTGTCAGAACATAATTTGGTTGCACCATATAAATTTATAGGCGCAGCAGCTTTATCCGTGGATAAAGCAACTACATTTTTTACACCCATTTCCAAACACGCATTGATAACATTTTCTGCACCCAACACATTTGTTTTAACACATTCCATTGGATTATATTCAGCTATTGGCACATGCTTCATAGCGGCAGCGTGTATAACATATTCAATCTCATTGAATGCTTTTTTTAGTCTGTCAAAATCACGAACATCGCCAATAAAATAACGTATTGCAGGGTATTTATCTTTTGGATATTCTTGAGCCATTTCAAACTGTTTTTGTTCATCTCTTGAAAAGATAACAAGACGTTTTATTGAAGGAAATTTCGCCAATATATTTTTAGTAAGGTGCTTGCCCAATGAACCTGTACCTCCGGTAATTAAAATTGATTTCCCGTTTAAATCCAACATAATATATGATATTATAATAAGAGTCAAATTTAAGCAGAGTTTATTGAAATACCAAAGATTAAAAAAAAACGAAGAATGATGTAAAATCTCCTTGTTTTAATGGAGTATTAAGAGTTGAACTCGTTAATGTTTTTAAATTTGTGTTTATTAGCTTTGAGCCAATCCAAATTGTTGTCCCACCATTTGAAATTTTGAAGAAATTCGATTTTTTCCTTCGTAAAACGATATTTAATTATTTTAGCAGGAATACCTCCTACAATACTATAGGGTTCAATATCTTTTGTAACAACAGCTCCAGAGCCAATGATAGCACCATTGCCAATTTTTATACCATATTTGATAGTAACATTGTTGCCTATCCATACATCGTTTCCTATTTCTGTTGTAGGGAATTCATCGAATAAGTTTTTTTCAACGATTACTAATCCAGAAGATTGCCCTAAAGTAGAATAAAATAAAGGATGACTGGATACAAATTCTGAAGATGGATGCGCCCCCATTCCTGTATTTACATTGGGCCCTATACAGGTAAATTTTCCGACTTTAGTATTGTAAATTTGTGAATTGCGAGCTACATAACTAAAATCGCCCAACTCTGAATTTAGCATACGTGTGTATTTGTATACAGTATTGTATTGATTGAATTTACAACCACTAATTTCTGTCATATATTCCAAGTACAAATGTTGCTTTTTGTATTTATACTCCAATGTCCATTTTGTGAATAGCCATCTAAGCCAATATGTAAAAGGGTTTTGAAATAGCGCTTTCATCAATTGTTGGGTAGTTTTATTCGTTCAAAGGCATCAATAAAAGTAACTTCGCTGGCATTATAAATCTTACATTGTTTATATTTTGAATACTCTTTAAGTGCGAAATACCCAAGAAAGACTTTACTCAAAGTTGTAAATATTTCATGCGTTTTAAAAGTTTCATCTATGTGAACTCCTTTTTTAAAGGGCTTATACGTTATCTTTTCTTCGCCATCATAAAAATGCAAATCTTTAAAACACAATATATTGTTTTCGTCTAGAAGCATATTTTGATGCCAAGTATGATCTGCTCCTACTAAAAATATTTTTTTAAATCCTATATTAATGGATAAAAAAATACTAGCTACTAATACGTTTTGCGATTGAGGCATAGCCATGTTTTTTGTGTAAAAAAAATGTGCGATTGAGGGAAAACCTTTAAAAACAGTATAGTTGAAATAATTTAAGTGTATGTTTTTATTGGAAGCAAACAAATCTGTAAATCGCTTACTTTTTGCAGCAATTTTTGGAACAAATAATTGAATATCCCAAGTTGTTTTTGTGCGTAAATCTTCTAAAGTATCTAACATTAACTTATTATCACTTACCCACCAACTGGGGTCACTTATTACATAATATTGAGGTTTTAACAATGTATATTCTTTAGTTGTACAATAACTATTTACACATACTAAAGAATGTTTTTTGAAAAAAAGCGGATTGTTTTGTAATGAAGTTTTTAAAGATGGCCCATTTCCTAAAATAATACATACTTCATTTTCGGCTTTAGGTAAACGAATATTAAATTTTGAAAGGATTATTATTTTAAGCAGTGAAATAATTGTGTTCACAAACTGCTCAATCAATTGACTAAATTTTATATATATATTCTCTATCAACATTAGTTTACAAATGTAAATAAAATAAAGATTATATATAGTCTATTTTAAAAATGGTTGGCAGCATTTTAAGTTTGGATAATCTCCTTTAATTTAGTTAATATTGTAACACACTAATTTTATAAAGGTTACCTGATGAATAGTTTTGAGCGTATAACTAAAAAAATATTTCAAAGTTTTGGAATTCTTATTCGTAAATATAATCCTGCAACAAGTGAAGAATTAAGAAGAATTAAACTTTTAGAGCATTACAATATTGATTTGGTATTTGATATTGGTGCAAATAAAGGACAATACGCTTCAGGAATTATTGATGCTGGATATAAAAATAAGATAGTTTCTTTTGAGCCATTATCGTCCGTTTATAATATTATTGAAAATGAAAGTAAAAAATACAGTAATTGGGTTGTAGCTCCACGATGTGCTATTGGGGCTAAAAAAGAAGAAATTGAAATAAATATATCCAACAATTCGGTGAGTAGCACGTTATTAAATATGATGAATTCTCATATTGAAGCAGCTCCAGATTCTAGAATTATAGGAAAAGAAAAGGTGCAGGTTTTTCCTCTTGATGAAATTTCAGTAAATTATACTAAGGGAGCGAAAAATATTTTCCTTAAAATTGATGTTCAGGGTTTTGAAGAAGAAGTGTTAAAAGGTGCAAAATTAATGATTGATAAAGCAAAAGGTGTTGAAATGGAAATTTCTTTAATTCCTTTATATGAAAATCAACATTGGTTATTACCGCAAGTGCTTGAATATATGACTAAAAAAGGGTTTTTAATGACTAGTATCGTTCCTGCTTTCACAGATCATAAAACTGGAAAAGTTTTGCAGTGTAATGGAATCTTTTTCCGCTCTTAAATTTTCAAATGCAGTTTATGCCAAAAATTAGCATTATAACTGTTGTATACAACGCGGAGGGATTGATAGAACGTACTATAAAAAGTGTGCTTTGTCAAACATATCCAAGTGTTGAATATGTTATTATTGATGGTGCTTCTACGGATGGAACACTTAAAATTATTGAAAAATACCAATCAACTATTAAAACCCTTATTTCTGAAAAAGATACAGGTATTTACGATGCTATGAATAAGGGGTTGGCATTGGCAACAGGCGACTATGTAATCTTTTTAAATGCCGGCGATGAATTACAATCGGAAACTACACTTGAAAATGTTTTTAAAAATGTAAAGGATGCGGATGTTTATTATGGTAATACCCAAGTGGCAGACCTTAACGGCAATATTTTGGGCGAAAGAAGATTGAGTCCTCCAGAAAACTTAACATGGAAAAGTTTTAAGTTTGGTATGACTGTTTCACATCAATCGTTTATTGCAAAACGGACTTTATGCGAGCCATATAGTATGGATTATCGTTTGGCTTCTGATATTGATTGGATAATTAAAATACTTAAAAAGTCAAATAAGATCGTAAATACTCATATTTATATCTCTAAATTTTTAGAAGGTGGGCTTACCAGTAAACTTAGGAAATTAGCTTGGACAGAGCGTTTTTATGTGTTAGTCAAGCATTATGGCTTTATTCAAACAGTTATAAATCACCTATTTATTGCCATTCGTTTTTTGATTCAAAAAATTACGCGTAAATCAATGACTTAATTTTACTGTCATTTCACAAATGGGATCAATAAAAAAGCAAGGAATTAAAAATGCTATTATCACCTATTCGGGTGTGATGATTGGGTTTGCGAGTCTTATGTTTATTCAACCCAACTTATTGAACCCCGAAGAACTAGGTTTAACACGTATTTTAATTGCAGCTGCAAGTTTACTGGCAACCATATTGCCGATGGGCGTTACAGTGGTTACAGCTAAGTTTTTTCCATACTTTAGAAACAAAGAAAAAAAACACCATGGCTTTTTTGGATTAATGCTGTTGTTCCCGATTGTTGGTGCTATTTTGTGTGGCATTTTAGTATATGCTTTTAAAGATAGTATTATACAGCAATACATTCAGCAATCGCTTTTATTCACTCAGTTTTTTGATTTTCTTTTACCTTTTGCAATCATCATAAGTTTTAATATGGCGCTTAATGCCTATTCTGCTTCACTTTTTAAAACTACGCTCACATTATTGTTTGAAGGTGTAATTACCCGAATACTATTTATTTTATTGTTGGTTATCTATTATTTACATTGGGTTGATTTGGTTCAATTTATGTATTTATTTGTTGCTATTTATTTATTGCAAGCTATAGCTATGATTATCTATATATATGCCATTGATAAACCATCTTTAAAAATTGATTCGGGTCATTTGAGATCAATAGGTGCAGGGAAAATCATCAAATTTGGTTTGCTGTTTACACTTGCAGGTTTTTCATCCATTAGTTTAAAACATTTAGATACCATCATGATTGGGAAATATTTAAGCCTTGAAAATGTGGGTATTTTTTCTGTTGCTGCATATCTTGCCTTGGTAATTGAAATTCCATTAACTTCCTTGGAGCGCATCACTAATTTTAAAGTGTCGCAAGCATGGGCGAATAAAGATATTGAAAGTATTAAAAGTATATATTATCAATCTGTTAAATACCTAATGCTTATAGGCGGATTGATATTGGTTGGTATTGTTTTAAATATTCACGACCTTTTAAGCTTATTGCCTGCCGCATATCAAAAAGGAGAATCCGTTGCAATAATTGCTTGTATTGGAGGTTTTTTTAACATAGCAACGGGAGTTAATACTTCCATAATCTTTACGTCTGATAAATATAAGTATGGAACTTATTTGTTGTTTTTTTTATTCGTTCTTGCTATAGTTTTAAATATACTTTTTATTCCAAGGTATGGTATTGAGGGGGCTGCAATTGCCACAGCTTTATCAGCGGGTATCTATAATTTTTTGAAGTATTTAATAATATTAAAAAATTTTAAAATGCAGCCTTTTGACGGTTCAAGTTTTAAAATAATTTTGATAATTCTTATTGTATTTACGGTTTGTTACTTTTTACCATCTTTTGAAAATGTAATAGTATCCATGTTATTTAAGTCGGGCATTATTACAATTATCTATTTGGGCTTAACCTATTCGCTAAACATTGTGCCCGAGTTTCACAAATACATTCCTTTTATAAAGAGCAAATAATTATTGGGAAATCAGTTTACTATTTACTATTTGCTATTCACTAACTAAAACGCTCTGCTAACTCCAAATACAAAGCGGTATTGAACAAATCCTTTGTCTGTTGCCGGCATTTTATTAAGGAAAAATGGCATATCAAAACGTAATATTAAGGGATTGATATTTTGTAATGCCCCAAATTTTTTGATAGTTAAAGCTGATCCCAATCCTGCATCAATGCGTACATCACTCATTTTTAATACAGCATCATTTGCATCATTGTAGTTGATCATTCCTGCATCACCAA
Organism: Bacteroidota bacterium; assembly: GCA_947447995.1. Classification (GTDB taxonomy): domain Bacteria; phylum Bacteroidota; class Bacteroidia; order 2-12-FULL-35-15; family 2-12-FULL-35-15; genus 2-12-FULL-35-15. The sequence continues at coordinate 16,155 of CANFLQ010000012.1, forward strand.
ACAAATAAGTGGTTAGTTTAAAAGTTTTGGTTAACCAATTTTGTTTTTTTAATTTAATCAATCCACTAAATTCTAGTTCAGCATTTACGGCAGCTCCTGTTTGTCCTTTATAAGTGTATGCAACGCTACCATTACTTTGCATTTGCGGGGCAAGGTAACCGGAATATCCTCTAAGGTTTAGTCCGCCACCATATTGAAAGTAATTGGTAGTAGCGCCAATGCTTGCCCACGATGGATCAAAAGCTCCTTGGGAGCGTGTGTATTTATTGTCCATCATTTCTTCAGGATTAGCGCCTGCTAAAAATAAGGAAGATTCTTTCGCCCAATTTGTACCGGTTCCGTATTGTCCTACTAATCGGGTGTTGAGTAAAAAACGCCACAAACGCGTTCTGTTTATTACATTCAAATTAGCTGTTTGGTAATCGTAATCACTCATAAGTGCAGAACTGCGTAATCCTAAATTGATATTTCCTGTTCCGTTTTTATAAATATAAGTATGTTCAAGCCCTATATTTAATGTATTATTCAGCTTGTCGGCTTCCCATTCTTGTGGTAATAATAAGTAATTCAAATCGTTAATCCTGCTTCTGTACATCGATTTAAAAAATAGATATACTTTATTTTTTCCGGATATGTCTTTTCTGTCAAAACCAACAGTATAACCGTTTAATCCATCCAATTTTTTTGCCGACAAATAAATAGAGGATTCTTTCATAAATTTGTCGGTAGCGGTTCTGTAATTTACTCTGAAACTAGCCTGATTGTAGCCCATCTTTGATGTAGAATGGTTCATATCATTTTGTGCTATTCCCATATTAAACCAAAGTGTTGCATCCACAATGTGTTTGTATTTCATATAGTTGCCATTGATATTTAATCCAAGTTTTATTCCATCATAACCATTGTACCAAATATCGGGGCGGGCAAAAGCTTCGTAAGCCGACCAATTAGAAGGGTTGGAGATTTTTGAATCGAATTCAAATTTTATGGGTATGTACCTGCCATTGTTGAGCATATTTACATCTGCCAAGCGTTTACTCGGATCAATTGTTATATCTTTTAATTTTTCAGGTAAAGTAATAGTAGTAGTATATGTTGGTTTAATTTTATCCCAGCCTATCCAGCGTGGCAATACAGTGGCGTTTGTTTTTTTTACAAACCAATTGTTTGGTATATGATAATTGTGAGCATTATCATTATTATCAATCACCGTAAAATCAATAGGCATTTGCATTCCTTTTCTTTCAAAAGTAATTTCGTATTCATTTTTAGCTTTACCGTGTTTGATGGATTTTATTTTATAGTCGATTGTTTTTGAAGATTCTATCCATTCATCAAAAAACCAGTTGAGGTCCACTTTTGTGTATTCTATTATTGAATTACGGAAATCCTCAAAATAAGGATGTGCAAATTTCCATTGATTTACATAATGTTGCATAGCACCTAAAAACAGCGAATCGCCCAAGGTATATTGAAGGTTGTAAAGCATGGTAGCCGTTTTAAAATATACCTGACGGTAACCTCCACCATGTCTTAAAGCTCCACCGTATCCATCGGAATGTACATTTATATTGGTTTCAACTTCCTTTGCAGCATCATTCATATATCCATTATATACTTCACTGTTTCTGATTAGGTCGGGATCACTAAAATGTTCTACATATTTTGATTTTGCAGGCATCTCAATTCGGTATTTGCCATCTATTTTTTCACACGTCCATGCTGTTAAAAATTGAGTAAACCCTTCATCAAGTGCGGCTCTGTAAGTTTCGTTACTGCCCACCATTCCAAAAAACCAATTGTGGCTTATTTCATGAACCAAAAGGTCGCGGTAGCCTGGGTCATAGCCCCCATCCAGCGTAAGCATGGGATATTCCATACCATCTTGCGCATCGGCAACTATCATTTTGGGGTAACCGTACATTCCAAAATCTTCGGAATTAACTTTTATCACTTTAGCAGTATATTCAGCTGCATTTTGCCATCTGGAGGCGTGTGGTTCCTGTACCAGTGAAATACATTTGATACCATTCCATTCTGCTTCACCAATACGGTAAGTCGGGTCTGTTGTAAGTGCAAAGTCATGCACATTTTCGGCATGGTATTTCCAGGTTTTTGTTGTGCCATCCGGTTCAATAATTACGGAAGGTTTTTCATTCCAGGGTTTATCTTTAAATTTTTTGACATCCAATTTTGCAATCAAATCAGCGGGCAACACTTCATTTTTATTTAATAAAGTTCCGGTAGCATCAACAATGTAATTGTTGGGCAATGTAAATGCAACATCGTACGTTCCAAAATCTCCATAAAATTCATGATCCAAATGCTGGTCGGTATCCCACCCAAATTTTTTGTCATATACCGAAATGCGCGGATACCAGTGTACTACATCGTAATGTTTGTAGCCCCAAGCGTTAAAAAGTTTCATTCGGTTTCTAATTGTTCCATTATCAAAATAGGTTTTGAAATCAATATTAAGAGTGATGCTTTCATTTGATTTTAGGGGCTTAGGCAGATATACTTTTAAAATAGTATTGTCCTGTTCCATTTTTAACTCAACTCCATTTAAGGTGATTTTTGAAACATTGGTGCCAAGACCATCTTCCATGTATTTACCATATTTTAATTTGGTTGCATTGTTCTTATAAAGATCCGATAAATAAGAACCTTTTGCTTGCGCATTGCTATATAAATGGAAATAAACAAAAGGCAATTCGTTTGGCGAATTGTTGGTATAGGTTAATTCGCTATTCCCGGTAATAATATCTGTTTTGTCGTCAAGCAAAACTATCATTTTATAATGAACATCTTGTTGCCAGTAGCCTTCATAAGGCTTTCTGTTTTTCCAATAGTATTTATTGGAAGTGCTTTGGTAATTGTTGGGAGGAAATTGAGCAAAAGCATTGGATATACATCCAATTAGCAACAGTGTAATAATTTTAGTTTTCATATAATTGGGAATTCAATTTTTTTAATTTTTAATAATTTTGGTCAAATATATTTTAGATTCTATTTTTAATTTTAAATAATAAATTCCATTACTGAATTCAGTAATATCAATTTCTATTTCGTTATCCAAACATAACATATTTTTTTTGAAAATTATTTTCGAATTAGAATCGTAAAGTTGGATATAACACGGATGGCTAATTTTGTTGCGTTTTGCAATTGTAAATTTTCCTGAATTAGGGTTTGGATAAATGTAAATCTCACCCCAATTTGTAGTTTCAATTATATCAGAATTGAGTAGTACAGTTATAGCCGTTGAATCACTATTTGAGCAATTATTAGTGTCAGTATATGTATATTTTAAATAGTGTGTGCCAACACCAGATATGGATGGGACAAAATTAGTAGAATTAACACCTTTTCCAGAATATATACCTCCGCTTGGAGTGCCGAGCGGCATCGCAATTGTTTTCGAGTTGTATAATACAGTGTCAGGAAAAAATGCATCAATGTTAACTATGGGAGTTTTATTAATAATAAGTGATAAAGTTACAATGCTATCACAACCGTGAATAGATTTTAGAATATTGTTAAATGAGCCTGTCCTTGTTCGGAATTTGCCATTGATAAAAATACTATCGCCTTCACAAATTGAAACGGTGGAAATAGAACTATTAGTAACCCATGTAAATAGTTCTATTATGGATATGCTATCATTTCCTGCAACTGTTTTTAACGAATCGGTATATGTACCAGCTAAATGCCTGTATACTCCATTAATTAAGATACTATCGCCTGTGCAAATATAAATGGAAGAATAGCTGGTAAAAATAGGTTTAATTGAAAGTGTGATAGATACAATACTGTCACAATCATTTATTGTTTGTAAGGTATCGTTATACCTACCTGCTGTATACCTAAAAGTGCCATTAATTAGTATTCTATCTCCTTTATTAAGGGTTATGTTTTTAGTGGTGATAAAAGTAGGATTTATGAAAATAGTTGTTTTTACTATAGAGTCAATATGTTGATACGATTTTAATGTATCTGTGTAATTGCCAGATTTTTTGCGCCAATTATTATTAATTAAAACGCTGTCGCCCGAGCAAATTTTAAGTGTGTCAAATTTAGAAAAATGAACTTTAAAATTGGAGCAAATTGTATCACTAAAACACTTGTTTTTTGCAATTAAACAAACAGTATATGTTGAAGATGAATAATTAAGGCTAAGCGTATCTTTATTTAAAAATGAAGAAAAATTATTAATGTTCCATCGAATTGAATCGTAATGCGTGCTGATATTTGTAAGGCTAAAAGAGTTTGGATTTAATGTATATGAAAAACCAGCAATAGGTTTAATGTTAGAGGTTGTTGCTGTTTTTGTGAGTTTAATTAAATCCGTAAATGGAGGTTGGGCGCTTAAAGAAATAACATTATTTAGTAAATCTACTTTCCCTGAACTTATTAAAGTAAGTGAATCTGCTACTCGATATACATTGTAAGAATAATTATCACATTGTAATAATTTATTCAAATTAATTCGATAACCTTTTGCCATTGATGAGTGGTCCGAAATTAAAATGTTTATGCTGTCTCCGGTAATTGATTTTCCTGCACAAATAGTTTTTCCTAAACTGTCGGCGCCACTTGTTGGTAATTTAAGAGGAGTTCTGTTTAGTTGATTGATGGCACGAAATGTTGTTCCTGAATAATTGTATTTGCCATTTGATTCATCATACAATCCAAAAAGATATTCGTCTGTACGATACCAAAATATTTTATCTGGTCCATTATTTTGCCAGTAATTTAGTACGGAAGCAGCTTGCGATGCTATATATAAATTATTATGCCAAACGTTCAAATGGTTACTGTTGCCATCGTATTGCAAGGTATTTACTTCGGTAACATATCTTTTGGTTTGCAATAGATTTCGTGTTGTAAGCATCGATTTTGCTAATGAATCGGCATACTTTAAGTGATAAGGGTTGGAGGTGTAATAAATATGGTATGAAAAAAAATCTAATGGTAAATTACTTGTTTTAACAGAATCTAAAAATGTATTCAGAAAATTTGTATTAAATAAACTTGCGATAGCAGGTCCTCCAACAATTAATGTATTATCATAATTTTTTAATTTTTGCGATGTAATTCGGTATAACTTCACATATTGTGTTGGAGTTCCATTCCATTGTTCATTTAGGTCGGGTTCATTCCAAATCTCCCATTCTTTTATATTGTAATTGAAACCGTTATTCCAACCAGCGTTATAGTGTTTTACAATGTTTAAACACACATCGGCCCATTTGTTCATATCTGAAGGTGGTGTATTGTGCGTAGGATTAGCTTCATAGCTTTGCCCTAATCGAAACAGTATTTTACATCCTGCATTAATGGATGTTGTAATTGCTAGGTCTGTTGAACTAAAATTATATGCGTTAGGGTCAGATGCATTTTTACTCATGTCAGGAAAAATTGTTGAAATGTCGCATGCCCCGTAATAATCATGAGTTCGAACATAGTTAATTCCTGTTTGTTTAAAATTGTTGGTTAAGTCAACACTGCCAGTTCGTTTAGGTCCAACATTTGTTCCCATATAATTTGTTATGTTTCCCCAATTTCCTGCAATGTCAATATTGAAATTCGACCAAGTAGTATCCTTTACTTCTGTTAAGGAAAAATTATCAAAATAAGCATTGCCTCCCGTTCCTGTAAAAAAAATAAAAATGGATAGTCCTGTTGTATTTCCTGCTGGTACAGTAAATCTGGATTGAAATTTTTTCCAGTTAGTTGTTCCATTTACAGCAATTAAACCTGTTTCATAATTAACTTGATTTCCATTTGTGAAATTAAAATAGGGGAAAACATTTCCTATAAGATTATCGGTTTTAACATAATACTCTAATAAATAATTTTTAAGTGGTTGTACAGCAACGGATTGAACAACACCTGCAGAAACAGTATTCGTATTATTTATGGTAATGTTTAAAGATGAATTTCCACTGTACTTTACAGTGTTTACTGTTGATACCGTAGCCCCCGTTGCATTTATTTTAGACCAATTTGTTGTTCCGTTTTCAAATCCTCTATTAAGTAATAAGTTTTGCGCTTGCATCCAGTTGGATGTAAGTAACAACGTAAATATAAAATATAATTTAGAGCTCAATTTTTTTTGTTTTTTAATTTCCACCTAATTTTCTCCAACATTTCCAAACAATGTTCATATCGTTTTCAATCTTGTAATTTTTGGAATATGCCAAAAGCAAACGGGTACGCGTATCCTCTGTAATTGTTAAATTTTTAATTGCATCCACCGGCGAAAGCACTGAAGTTTTTAATTTAGGTAAATGCTGTTGTTCATTATCACCATAGCCTACCCACGATTTTAGGTTAAATAAAATAGCGAATGTGTTTTTTAGATAACCTGTTTTGTTATTTTGGAATAAAATTAAAATTGGGGAAAGTACTATAAATAAAAGGCTTGAAACAATATCAAACATCCGTTTATTTCGTTTGTTGTTAGGTTTGCTAATTGAGTTAACATCAATAATATATAAATCACCGGCTGTGTCGATGGAGTTACTGCCAATGATAGACATACTTTCGGGAGGAGCTATTTTAAAATCCACATTGGCCGAAATGAGGGTGTGCATATAATTGATAATATTTTGTGAAGTAATATCGCGGGAGCAAAAAATTACTTCATTTATTTTATGGATTTTAATAATCTCTTCTATTTGATTAATTGTTCCAATATAATTTGGATAATCGTGTTCTATATCATCCGTACTTACAAACCCTATAAACCCTCCATTGATATTGGTTTGTTTTAAAAGTTCATTCACGCGTTTAAATTCTTCTTGTTTGCCTATAATGGCAATTCGTTTGCTTTTATCTGCATTCAAATCAAAGGCTTTAAGTCCTGTAAAATGCAGTGCTAATCGTGAAATTAAATAAGATAAAATAACCCATCCCGTACCAAATAAAATTAATGCTCTTGAAAAGCGATATACTTCGGGTAATAAGGAATACCCAATTAAAATAAGACCTGTTCCTAATAAAACACCTCTTATTATCTTTAATAATTTAACGGGTTTGTCATAACCTCCGCTAAGGTAGGTGTTGTATATCCAAATAAATGTATAGATTGTAAATGCAACTGATACTAGAGAATTAGAGTAGGAGCCACCTTCAATAAATTTTATATTTTTTTCGTATTGATCTTTGATGAATAACAGACCTGTAAAAATTAATCCGAAGTCGAGCGCAGGCAATGCAATAGATTTGATAAATTGTATAGTAATTGCAACACCTGCACGAAAGTAAATAGCAAGGTTAATAATAATAGAAAAAAGTTTTGCATTATTTTGCGAAAAATGTTTTTGAGCAAAAATTACCATTGCTCTGTAAAAAACAAATACATAATTAACGGTGCTTTTTTTTGTGCTTTCGCCTTTATAATGAATGATTCGGGTTTCAGGGAAATAATAATTTTTATAACCGCCTAAAATAATTCGGTACGAAAGGTCGATGTCCTCTCCATACATAAAAAAAGTTTCATCCAGCAAACCAACTTTATCGAGGGTTGTTTTTCTTAACAACATAAAAGCTCCGGCAAGTATTTCTACTTCGTTGATTTTATTTTCATCTAAAAAGCCTAAATGGTATTTCCCAAACGTATGTGATTTAGGAAAGATACTTGATAGTCCGCACATCTTATAAAATGCCACGGCTGGTGTTGGTAAACCGCGTTTAGATTCAGGTAAAAAGTTGCCTTTGCCATCCAACATTTTTACACCTAATCCGCCTGCATCTGGATGTGTATCCATAAAGGCAATCACTTTTTCAAATGTATCTTCTTCAACAACTGTATCGGGGTTTAAGAGTAAAATGTATTCGCTTTTTGCAATTTTTATTGCCTGATTATTGGCATAAGAAAATCCTGTATTTTTTTTATTTTCTATTAATTGAACTTCAGGGAATTTAGCCTTCAGCATTTCAATGGAGCCATCCACCGAGTTATTGTCAACAACAATTACTTCCGCACTAATGTTTTTAGTCGCCTTGCCAACAGAATGCAAGCACTGCTCTAAAAAGTGCTGCACGTTGTAATTGACAATAATGATTGTTAGTTTCAAGGTCGATGTGCTGATTAAATGATGTGCTGGTGTGCTAATAAAACGATGTGCTGATTAATTGAAAAACTAATTTGTAGTTGTGTTAATTTTTTGATTTTTTGTGGTTGATATTATTTTACTTAAAACTTTAATGATGCTTTCTATTTGTATTAAAAGAGTATCGCAATTAGGATAGTTTTCTGAATGTTGACAGAGTAATAACCAATATTTTGTTTCTTCTGCTTCTTTGGCAGAAATTTTTAATTTGTGGATAAAGTCGGCTTTGCTTTCTGCGTGTTGTGATTCATGTAGGTTTGCGCCAATGCTTGTACCACTTCTAAATAGTTGGTTTGATAAATTATATTTTTTTAATTTTTCTAACTCTTCTGTGTATACAATTATCTCTAACGAAAACTTAAATGTTAAATCGACAATTAAATTGCTTTTTTCGTTCTCAGATTTTTCTTTTTCAATCATATTAGTTGATGTGCTGATGTGCTAATTTGTTAATGTGCTGATGTTTTTTTTGTTTCCTTTTTTCTTCTTTTAAATTATTTTTCTAGGTCCGTTGCTTTTTTCGTTCTGAGCTTTTTCTTTTTCAATCATAAAATATATTTAATTATATTAATTTTTACTTAATCAGCACATCAGCACATCAACTCATCAGCACATCTTTTTATCAGCACATCAGCACATCAGCAAATTATTTAATCGATAAAGAATTTTCGTAGAGTACGCGATTAACAATAGAACGCCCCAATGTAACCTCATCTGCAAATTCTAATTCATCGCCAATGGCAATTCCGCGCGCAATGGTGCTAATGGTAAGGTTTAATCCTTTTAATCGTTTGTAGATATAAAAATTAGTAGTGTCGCCTTCCATGGTGGTACTCAATGCCATGATAACTTCTTTAATTTCGCCCGAACTCGCTTTTTTTACAAGTGTTTCAATGTTCAGGTCGCTTGGACCAATACCATCCATAGGGGAAATGATACCACCTAAAACATGATAAGCGCCTCTGTATTGTTGTGTGTTTTCAATAGCCATAAAGTCGCGTATGTCTTCAACAACGCAAACCGTAGAGTGATCACGGTTAGGATTGGCGCATACTTCACATAAAATTTTATCGGAAACATTGTGACACTTTTCGCAATAGCGTAATTCTGTTCTTAATTTGATAAATGCATTGCCAAATTGATCTACATCCGTTTTGTTTTGCTTCATTAAATGCAATACAAAACGCAATGCGGTGCGCTTACCAACGCCTGGCAACTTGCTGAATTCGTTTACCGCTTCTTCAATTAATTTAGAGGAAAAGTTCATAGCTTCAAAAATACAATTATAAATGGAAGTTTAAAAGCGTGAATAAATGAAGTATTCATGTATTTTTGCACAATTGCAATTTAATTATGAAAATTCATCGCAGTCTGGTTCAAGCAGTAATAGAAACGCTACAACATATTTTTGTTGCGGGTGTATATGCCGATAAAGCAGTAGAGCAGGTGTTGAAGCAAAATCTTCGATGGGGTTCGCGCGACAGGCGTTTTATTGCTGAAACAACTTATGAAATGGTGCGTTGGTGGCGATACATCTCCACTTCTCTTTCCCCTTCGACAAATACTCAGGATAAACTTGGAGAGGGGATTAGTATATCGCATTACTACAGACTTTTTGCTACTTTTCAAATTTTGAAAGGGTTTGATTTACCTGATTGGGAAGAGTTTTTAGATATTGATAAAGAACAAATTTTAAAAAATGCGGAACAAGCAAAACAAACACGAAAATACCGTGAATCAATTCCTGATTGGTTGGATGAGTTGGCAAGTAAAGAATTGGGAAACGATGTTTGGGAAAAAGAAGCCCATGAATTAAACAAGGAAGCGCAGGTTGTTTTGCGTGTGAATACTCTGAAAATATTACCCGAAAAATTGAAAAATTTGTTTGATGAAAAGAATCTTAATGTAGAATCATTTACAAACACTTCTCCCCTTTGGGGAGAGATAAAGAGAGGGGCTTTTATTTTATCGAAACGCCAAAACCTCCATCAACTCGACGAATACAAACAAGGCTTATTTGAAATACAAGATGCATCCTCGCAATTGATTGCTCCCTATTTACAACTGGAGCCGGGAATGACGGTGATTGATGCCTGTGCCGGTGCCGGAGGTAAATCCTTGCACATTGCAGCAATGATGAAAAATAAAGGCAAGATTTTTTCCATGGATGTGGGAGAACGAAAATTAATCGAACTTAAAAAACGTGCCGATAGGGCAGGGGTGAGCATTATTAAAACTCAGTTGATAAATGATAACACAATCAATACATTTAAAAATACTGCGGATAGATTATTACTCGATGTGCCTTGTTCGGGATTGGGCGTTATTCGTAGAAATCCGGATGCTAAATGGAAATTAAACTTAGAATTTATAAATCAAATAAAAATAACGCAACAATATATTATAAGCACCTATTCACAAATGCTAAAACCCGGAGGTATTATGGTTTATGCTACTTGCAGCATTTTACCAAGTGAAAACCAAGATCAGGTTGAAGTATTTTTAAAATCTCAAAAAAATAATTTCGAATTTATCAGCGATAGAAAAGTATTGCCTTCAGAAGGTTTTGATGGCTTTTATATGGCAGCTATAAAACGAAAAAGGTAACCTAAGTTAATTTTTTATGAAAAATTATGTACTATTATTGTAGTATAAAAACAGATAAACTATGAAACTAGATCACGAAGTAGTTATAATTGGAGCGGGCATTAGCGGCATTGGTGCTGCTATCATGCTAAATAAGCAAGGGTTTAACAACCTTGTAATTCTTGAAAGAAAGAATGATATAGGTGGTACCTGGAGAGATAACCGTTATCCCGGTGTAGCGGTGGATATTCCATCTTTTGTATATCAGTACTCGTTTGAGCCTAACCCGCGTTGGTCGCGTATGTATGCTCAAGGGCATGAGATATTTGATTATTTGCAGCATGTTGTAAAAAAATACGATGTAAATAAATACATACGTTTTAATACAGGTGTTGATAAAATTGAATTCAATAAAGCTGATAATACCTGGACTACCATTTTAAAAGATGGAAGCAAATTGGTTTCGAGATATGTTATTGCAGCAACCGGAATTTTGTACGATCCTATAATTCCTAAAATTGCTGGTCAGGATACATTTAAAGGCGAAAGCCGACATACCATTAATTGGGACAACACCTTTGATATTAAAAATAAACGCATTGGTATTATTGGTACAGGAGCAACAGCAGTACAAGTTGTTCCAGCCATTGCACCTGATGTAAAACATTTATATGTTTTTCAGAGAACACCTATTTGGCTTGCACCGAAGGACGACTTTGTTTTTTCGGAAAAGAAAAAACAAGAATGGGAATCGAATCCGGGTGAATACCGAAAGAAGCAAAAGAAAGTAGAATCGTGGATACAACGATCTACATGGGCAATTCAAAATTATAAATTGATTTCTCGTTTCTATAAAAAATATTCGGAGATAGCACCACGTGAAAATTTAAAACGTCAGGTTCCAGATCCGGAACTTAGAGCTAAACTAACGCCTAATTATTTGATGGGATGTAAACGCCCCGCTGTTTCCAGCAATTATTATAAAACATTTTTAAGAGATAATGTTTCTCTTGAAGCGGATGGGATAGAACGAATTTCAGAAAATGGTATTATTACCAAAAAGGGCAAAGAAATTCCGTTGGATATAATTGTTTACAGTACCGGATTTAAAACTACCGAAAAAGGAAACTTCCCTAATTTTAAAGTAATTGGCACACGTATCGAAGAGTTGAACGAATATTGGGATAAAAACAGGTACCAATCCTATCAGGGAGTTTCTGTTCCCGGCTTCCCTAATTTTTTCTTAACTAGCGGACCTTACACGTTTGGATTAAATTGGTACGATATGTTGGAAACCAATTTACATTTTATAATAAGGGTAATGAAAAAAGCCAAAGAAGAAGGCGCACCCCTTGTTGATGTTGATCAAAAAGCACACGATAAACACTATAAAGATCTACAAAAAAAGGCCTTGGGAGCAGTACAATTAGCGCCTGCCTGTTCAACTTCAAACAGTTATTATATCGATAAAAATGGAGAGTTTTCGTTAGGCGCAGTGTATAGTCCGCTTTACCGCAGAATAATGGCTAAAATAGCTAGTTTAAGAGGATATAAGTTTATTAAAGCGAAGGCTTAATAATATTAGTTTATAAAAAAAATCCTGCTGAGATAATTCTCTGCAGGATTTTTTTTTGTGACCTCGCGGAGGATCGAACTCCGGACCCACTGATTAAGAGTCAGTTGCTCTACCAGCTGAGCTACGAAGTCATTTTTTATTGGAATGCAAAAGTACATACTTATTTTTATAGCAGCGTGAAATTTTTATATTAATATTCAAGTTCCAATCTTATTTTATTATAATTTTGCTTTTGCTAATTGTAAAACTGTAACATCCATCATGTTTAGTACCGATAAATTTGAAATTAGAACCATAAGTAATTCAATTTTAAGAATAGAATTTTTAAAAGGTGCTGATATTGATTTGGCTGATGCTGAATTGGTTAATGAGCAATTTATTGAAATGTCAGAAGGATTAAATTATTATATTTTGCTAGATGCTAAAAATCAATTTACAACAACGCCTGAATCAAGAGCTTTTGTAGCCAGTAAATCGTCTGGACGTATGGCATTTGCTATTGTTACTAATTCAATAGCAAATAAATTAGTAGCCAATTTTTTTATTCAGTTTAATAAGCCCAATACCCCTACAAAAGTTTTTACCAACGAAACTATTGCCTTAGAATGGTTGAAAGAGCAAAAAAAATTGGTTGAAGCCTCACAAAAATAATTTATTTCTTCATTAAATATGTATTGCTCTATCGTAAGCCGCTTCAGCAGCCATCATAATTGATTCACTCATGGTAGGGTGAGGGTGAACCGCTTCAATTAATTCATGTCCAGTTATTTCCAATTTACGAGCAACTACCACTTCAGCTATCATTTCAGTAACATTGGCGCCTATTATATGTGCGCCAAGTAATTCGCCATATTTAGCATCAAAAATTAATTTTACAAAACCATCTTTTGCTCCGCTGGCAGTTGCTTTGCCACTTGCCGAAAATGGGAATTTACCAACTCTAATCTCGTAACCAGCTTCTTTTGCTTTTGCTTCGGTATAGCCAACAGAAGCGATCTCGGGCTGACAATAGGTACAGCTTGGAATGTTATTGTAATCCAATGGTTCAGGGTGAAGGTCGTTTGCGAAGCCATTTGACACTGCAATTTTTTCAACACAAATAATTCCTTCTGCGGATGCAACGTGTGCCAATGCTTGTCCGCCCACACAATCGCCAATAGCGTAATATCCCAGTATATTGGTTTGATAAAAAGGATTGGTTAAAATTTTCCCTTTGTCCGTTGCAATGCCTACATCTTCTAATCCAATATTTTCTAAGTTTGCCTGAATGCCCACAGCCGATAAAACCACATCGCACTCAATTATTTCTTCTCCTTTTTTTGTTTTCACCTTTACTTTACATCCAACGCCGCTTGTATCCACACCTTCTACACTAGCTTCGGTCATTACGTTAATGCCTGTTTTTTTGAACGAACGTTCCAATTGTTTGGAAACATCTGCATCTTCAACAGGTACAATGCTTGGCAAAAATTCTACTAAGGTTACTTTGGTTCCCATAGTTGCATAAAAATAGGCAAACTCGCTGCCAATAGCCCCTGAACCAACTACTACCATTGATTTTGGTAAAGTAGGCAACGTCATAGCTTCGCGGTAACCGATTATTTTTTTACCATCTTGTGCTAGGTTAGGCAATGCTCTGGAACGAGCACCTACTGCTAATAATATGTGTTTCGCCTCGTAAATAGTGGCTTTCCCATCAGCAGCTGTAACTTCTACTTTTTTGCCTTGTTTTATTTTTCCGTTTCCAGAGATAACATCAATTTTATTTTTTTTCATCAAAAAGGCAACACCTTTATTCATCCCATCGGCTATGTCTCTGCTGCGTTTTACAACAGCTCCAAAATCCGCTTCTCCGCCATTTACTTTAATACCATAATCGGCAGCATGGTTAAGGTATTCAAATACCTGTGCGCTTTTTAGCAAAGCTTTAGTAGGTATACATCCCCAATTTAAACAAATACCTCCCAAGTTTTCACGTTCTACAATGGCTGTTTTTAAACCCAATTGCGATGCTCTGATGGCTGCTACATATCCTCCCGGACCGCTACCTATAACTATTAAATCGTAAGTCATATTTTTTAATGTTGATTGGTTGAATAACCTTATAAAATCATATCATTGCGAAGGTAATAAATTATTTTATCTAAATACTGATTGAAAAATCAATTAACTTTTGGAGATAATTAAATAAAGTATATGTTTCTCTTTATTCGTAAATTCGCAAAAATATTTTTCCGCAACTATGAAGTATATTATTTCTTACAAAAAACCTCACAATCATTATATTGATATAGAATTTATTGTTGATAAAATTAATCAGGATGAATTGCTAATTCAATTACCTGCATGGCGTCCCGGAAGATATGAATTGGGTAATTTTGCAAAAAATATTCAAAAATGGACTGCATTTGATATTGTGGGAAATAGTTTGATCTCAGAAAAAATAAAAAAAGATTGCTGGAAAATTCAAACGAAAGGCATCTCTGAAATTCATATCAAATACAATTATTATGCGGCTGAGATAAATGCGGGGTCAACTTTTTTGGACTCAACTCAACTATACATGAATCCAGTAAACTGCTGTGTTTATATTCCTAATCGTATCAATGAAGCTTGTGAATTAATAGTGCAATTGTCATCAGATTATAACGTAGCAATTGGTCTGGAAAGGAAATTAAGCACGTCGGATAATACACATACATTTCTAGCAAATAATTTTCATGAACTAGCCGATTCTCCTTTTATAGCAAGCAATACACTTCAACACAGTTTGTTTGTTTGTGCTGGTGTAACATTTAATTTGTGGTTTCAAGGTATATGTAAACCTGATTGGACAAAATTAAGATCTGACTTTACCAAATTTGTAAACGAACAAATGGCAATGATGAAAGCCTTTCCTGCTAAACAGTATCATTTTTTGTTTCAAATATTGCCTTATAAAACCTATCACGGTGTAGAACATATTACATCAACGGTAATAGCTTTAGGTCCCGGATATAGCCTAATGCATAATAATCTGTATGAAGATTTATTAGGAGTTAGCTCTCATGAATTATTTCATGCTTGGAATATCAAAACCATTCGTCCTATTGAAATGCAGCCTTACGATTATACCAAGGAAAATTATTCCAAACTTGGATATGTGTGCGAGGGACTTACCACTTATTATGGCGATTATCTGCTGTTTCGCAGCGGTGTTTTTAATCAGGAACAGTATTTTAAAACCTTTGACGAACGCTTGCAAAAACACTTTGATAATTTCGGACGATTTAATTTATCCGTTGCCGAATCATCATTTGATACTTGGCTGGATGGCTACAATCCTGGTATACCCAACCGCAAAACATCTATTTATGACGAGGGTTGTTTGTTAGCTTTTATTACCGATATATTCATCCGAAAAAACAGTAATAATAAATATTCTTTAGATGATGTAATGCGCTATTTATATACCGAGTTTGCCTTAAAAAATAAAGGCTATGCTGCCGAAGATTACAAAGGTATTGTAGAGCATTTTGCAAATACATCTTACGATAATGTATTTAATAATTACATAAATAAAGCTGCTGATTATGAAGTTGTTTTGAAGGATGCCTTGGCATATATAGGCTGCAAGCTTTCAAAAAGCACATCTGCAAAAGCTTACGAACACGCTTTAGGGATTAAGATTGCTCTAATAAACAATGCTTGTAAGGTTATTGCCGTATATCCCAATTCGGTAGCGGACATTGCAGGGGTGTCCATTAATGATGAATTACTTTCAGTAAATAATATGCAAATAAAATCAGAAGGTACAATAAGCAATTTCGCTGACTGGTGTAATTATTTTGTAAATGCCGATTCCTCGAAAGATAATATACCTTTGCACCTTATTGTTTCATCTCAAGGAATTGTTAAAACTATTGAGATACAACCAAACGTAAATGCGTACTATAAAATTTTTGGTATCAAGAAGAGTAACAGTGTGGACGAAGCTAAAAAAAATAATTTTGAAAACTGGAGCAAAAATAAATTTTAGATAAAATTAATGTAATGGAAAATTCAGAAAATAATAATAGAGTTACAACCGTTGAACGTCCTGGCTTTTTAACATTTTTGTGCATCCTTACCTTTATTTCTTCTGGTATGGGAAGCATATCCGCTTTTTTTATGGGAATTTCACAAGATCAGTTGAAACAATCGTTCAACGAGATAATGGCTATACTTATTAAAATTAATCCCAAGGTGGATGAAACTATGAAAACAGAATTGATGAATATGTTTCAGGCTGGGTGGACATACTTTTTACCAACACTGCTTTTTTCGGCAGGTTCGGTTGCTGGAGCTGTTTTAATGTGGAACATGAAAAAAACAGGATTTCATGTATACGCACTTTCAAACCTGGGTTTGTTATTTGTACCAATATTAGCTTTGGGAGTACAAGTTAATTTAGCCAACATTATACCTACTTTATGTTTTATAGGTATGTACGGGGTATATTTAAAAGATATGAAGTAATTCGTCATTAGTCTGGAGTCGTTAGTCTTTAGAGGAATAGCCGTTTGGACTATATGCTCTTAACTACGCCTAATGACTTGAGACTAGTGACTTCAGATTACTTCACCGCAACCACACTAATTTCTACATTTACATTTAATGGTAATTTAGAAACCTGAACAGTTTCGCGTGCCGGAAAATCACTTGTAAAATAGGAACCATAAATTTCATTTACAGACGCAAAATCATTAAGGTCTTTCATAAATATAGTTGATTTGCAAACATTGTTAAAGTCAAATCCGGCATCTGTTAAAATTCCTTTAAGGTTTTCCATAACTTGTTTGGCTTCCGTTTTAATATCACCAACCATTAATTCGCCCGAAGCAGGATTGATAGCAATTTGCCCGCTAACAAAAAGCATGTTGCCTGTTAATACTGCCTGACTGTATGGCCCAATTGGGTTAGGAGCATTTTTTGATGTGATTATTTTTTTCATATTTAAAATAGTTTTAAGTCTTGAGTTAATTGTTAACTGTACAAAATTATATAATTATTTAATCTTTTTATCAGCACATTAGCACATCAATTAATTAGCACATCTTATTGATAATCCTGCCACTGTCTTCTTCTGGTCAATTTCAAATCTCTTAACACAGATGATTTAACATTGATATTAAGCGAATAACTTTGCCGAAATCCAAATGGAATCCAGTTAAAACTCATTTCCCAACAATGTAGGTCGCGATAAATATCAATAGAAGTTAAACTTAATTTTTTTGTTTCAAAATCAAAACCAGAACTTACACTGATTTTCCATTTTTGTGTAAGACTTAAATCTCCACTAAAACGTGCAGTTTGTGTTACTGTTTTTTGAAATCCATCTAAAGTACTTGCTTGTGTTTTTGAATACTGCAAATTGTAGGATACTGTTAAATTCCAGGGTACATTAAAATCAATATACGCATTCGGATGGGTATTAATATAATCTATTTGATCTTGATCTTCAGGACTTGCATCTTTTTTTGTTTTAGTTGTTGTTTTGCTGTGAAGGCTAGTTCCCAACGCTGCAGATGCTGAAGTTAATCGCCCTATTTTACCCTTACTCCATTCAAGGCGATCAATACGCTTACCTTGTTGGCTAGTTTGATAAGGATCTATTATAGCGTTGGTATTTACATCTAATAACTTAAATAATTTGGTACGCGCAGCCAAATTAACAGATTGCCATTTGAATGTTTTTGCAGCAATATTGTAAGATGTATTTGCACTAAAATTATCAATCAGCATTACTTTTTTTATAGTTGCCCCCGAATCACTTTGTTGTTTTACTTTGGCTTCTAATGTATTATTTAAACCAAAAGAGATAACGCCAGATTTGCCAGCCCCAGGCCCCCCATATATACCATTTTGAAACATGGAATATTGATGAGTAGCACCTGTCGAACTCGATATGGTTTTATAATACCCATATTTACTTTCACTAAAATCAGGACGAAAACTAGCACCAATGCTGGGCGTTATAACATGCCGAATTTGTTTTAAATAGTTAGACTTGAAAAAATAATTACCATATACTATCGTATTTAAGTTAGCTGATAAACTAAAGTCATTTGCCATTTTTACTCCCTGTAAAGTGTCAGTTAGTATGGAGTCTTTTTTTGAGTCTTTACTTAAACCATAATGTTTCTCTACGGTTTGATAATAAATTCTGCTGGATGTAGTGATACCTGGACTAAAGTTAAAGTATTTTAAAAAATTAAAGGAAGCATTTATGGGTGCATTAAATTGTAATCCATTTTGCATTTTTTTTAATGTTTGCGGTTTAAAAAGAGTGGAGTCACCTGAACTTATTTGGTTTTTTGCATTTGCAGTTGGAGTTATAAAAATTTTATCATACCATTTCACACCCACTCTGTTTTTATTTTTAAAAGGTGAAATACGGTTCATTGTTAAAGCTAGCTCTGGCAGGGTGATATCTACCCTTTTATTAATAGTGCTTTGGCTATGTCGTGCATTGGCCGAAAAATTAAATGGCGTTCCGATAAATGTTTTTCTATATGAAATACTGGATTGATAGGTGTTTTGTAAATAAGATCCAGTAGGGTTTCCATTAATTTTATTATTTGAGCTGCTCCCGGCATTAACATTTGCCGAAAACAGGCTGCTTGGATTCGCTTTCGAATCCTGTGAATGATTCCAATTAATAGCAAAGTTGGTCTGTTTTATAGCGTTTGCAAATGCCAGACTCCCTATTACTGTATGGGAATAAGATAAGTTAACAAGTCCGTTATAATGATATCGGTTTTTGTAATTGCTGTTTGTTCTAATTGCAAAACCACTATTTGCGTATACATCTCCCGTCAACGCTAAATCAATATATTCGTTTTTACCAATGTAAAAACCTCCGTTTTTTAAAAAGAAACCCATTTGTTGTGATTCCCCATAGGTAGGCATGAGTAGCCCAGAAGCCCTGCCTTTTTTGTTTGGGAAAAATCCAAACGGAATTGCCAATGGAGTAGGTATATCAGCTAGATATAATTGAGCCGGCCCGGTAATAATTTTATCATCTTGTATTACTTTTATTTTTTTTGCTCCAATATAAAAGTGGGGATCTTCTTTATCACAGGTAGTATACTTTCCATGTCCAACATAAAAAACGCCACTACTGTCCTTTTTTATATCCCTGCCAAGTATAAAACCTTCCCCTTGTTGTGTAATCACATCTTTAATTTTTCCTTTTTTTGTTTTAAAGTTATAGGTAATTTCTCCAGCTTTAAATTTTTCGGTTCCTTGTTCCGAAACAGGTTTCTGTACAATTTTTCCGGAACTGTCCTTTATTCCCCTTGAATAAATCATGTTTCTCCCAAAATCCAGTTCTATATAACCAGCCTGTAATTTCATATCACCATAAACCACAACAGCATTATTATAGAGATATGCTTTTTTATTTGTCATGTCCAGCACTAGGGAATCAGTGGCACTATAGGTAACTTTTTCATCTAAAAAGTTATTTTTTTCTTCCGGTTTAGTGATGGTGTCACCAATAATAAAATGGCTTTTAAAAGCGTTATTGAAACTTTTAAACCCTTTGTTATGATGGGAAAGCGTGTGTAACGAAACAGAAACACTGCTAGCAAAGTTTGATGTAGTTATTAACATACAAACAAGGATAAAAAGTGTTTTAATAGAAAATGCTTGCAATTTTAACCACTATTTTTGTGAATACTTACCTTTAAAGGCTCAAAACTAATTAAAAAAACTGTGGCAATTAATAATTTAAGAATTTGATACTCTTGAAAAAATATAGTTATATGCCAATATTGTTGGTATTCTGTTTTTTAGAAACGTCGTTTACTTCAAAGTTCGTACCCTTTTATGGTGTTAAAACCATTGTTATTGATGCTGGCCATGGTGGTAAAGATCCCGGTTGCCACGGAACCAAGCATAAAGAAAAAGATGTAGCATTGGCCGTAGCCCTTAAATTTGGTAAGTATATCGAAGAAAATTTAAAGGATGTAAGAGTAATTTATACCAGAAAAACCGATGTTTTTGTTGAACTACAAGAGCGTGCCGAAATTGCAAACAGGGCTAAAGCCGATCTTTTTGTATCCATTCACTGTAACTCAGCTTGTGCTAGAGATAAAAAATTGAAACGCGATGTTTGTCGCGACCAGGTACACGGTGCCGAAACGTATGTGATGGGTATCAAAAATGAAAACGGTAAACTCAACATCGCCAAACGCGAAAACTCTGCCATCCTTTTAGAAGATAATTATGTAAAAAAATACGAAGGTTTCGATCCTAATTCCGATGAATCTTATATCATCATGAGTATGTTTGCAGATACTTATTTGGATCAAAGTTTAAATTTTGCGTCCAAGGTTCAGAAACAATATTGTGAAAAAATTGGAAGAACTGATAAAGGAGTTAAACGCGCCAGTTTGTGGGTGTTGTGGCGTACGTACATGCCAAGTTTATTAACAGAGATAGGCTATTTGACCAATTTGCAGGAAGAGCATTTCTTAGGCTCGGTAAAAGGGCAAGAGTATATAGCTTCTGGATTGTTTCGTGCTTTTCGCGAATATAAAGATGAACTGGAAGGTACTGTAAAAAAATACGATGATGAGTTTGAGCGTCAGATACGTTATACCTTATGCAAAGCCGATTCATTGGAAATTGAAAACGCTCGAAAAGAACAAAATTCGGTTAAACCTGATACCACATCCGTAGTGAAAGAAACTACAAATGTGAAAGACACCGTAAAAAAAGACACCGTAAAAAAAGTTGCCACTACCGAAAGTCCGACAGTTACCTCCCCCCCCGTTCAGGAAAAAAAGCCAGATACTCCGACAGCTCCGCCTGTAAAAACCGATGAAATAAAAAAACAACTGCTTGTTTATAAAGTACAGTTATTATCGTCCGATAAAAAAATATCCATCAACTCTGAACAATTTAAAAAAGTTGAAACACTTGGCGAATACATAGAAAACGGAGTTTACAAATATACTTCGGGACAATTTTTAAGTTTTGAAGAAGCCAATATAATTAAACAAAAATTGCGTAAATTGGGCTTTAAAGACGCGTTTGTAATAGGTATGCAAAACGGAAAAAGAGTGCCAATTAAACAATAAGGTTTAGCGTTTGATTTAAAGCTTAATTTTGAATACATTAGGATTTCAGAATAAATTATTAAATTTGTCAGAATCTAGAACAAAGTATAAAATAGTGAAGATATCAAAAGAAGTAATAATAGGCATAGCCTTTTTAGTAGCCATCGGTTGTTTTATTTTTGGGTTTAACTTTTTAAAGGGTAAAAACTATTTTTCTAATCAACGTAAATTTTACGCTGTTTATAAGGATATTGATGGTTTAGTTGAAGCCAATCCTTTAATTATTAATGGTTATAAAGTGGGAATAGTTGGCGCTATTAAACTATCTTCCGATACTAGCAGAAGCGTTATAGTTACTCTACTTTTAGATGATGAAGTGAAGGTTCCCCGTAATTCAATTGCAAAAGTTGTGAGTTCCGATATATTAGGTTCAAAAGCAGTGCGCTTAGAATTAGGTACAGGTATTGTGTATGCCAATGATGGTGATACATTACAGTCAGATCAGGAAGATAATTTAAAGCAAGCTGTTAATAAAACCATCGCTCCATTGCAAAAAAAAGCAGAAGGTTTAATATCGTCAATAGATTCCGTAATGATTGTAGTACAAGCTGTGTTTAATTCAAAAGCTCAGGAAAATCTGGCTAAAAGTTTTGAGCATATAAGTTTGGCCGTGTCCTCTCTTCAAACTACTTCTTATAGGTTAGATACCTTGGTAGTAAATGAAAAAGGAAAGATTTCTAGTATTTTAAGTAAAGTAAATGTACTTACAACAACATTGGCCAATAATAGTGAAAAGCTATCCAATGTTATCACTAATTTTTCTGCCATCAGTGACTCTATTGCCAAGTCTAAATTAACATCCGTTATTAGTAATGCCGATGTTGCATTAACGCAGGTATCTCAAATAATGAATAAAGTAAATAAAGGTGAAGGCTCTTTGGGTATGCTAGTCAATAGTGATAGTTTGTATCGTAAGCTGGATAAATCGGCAGATGATTTGGATAAATTGTTAATAGATTTACGTATGAATCCTCATCGTTATGTACAAGTTTCGGTATTTGGAGGGAAGGATAAAAATAAGCCAGCTAAATAATAGCCCTATTAATCAAGGCTTTTTTAGTACGTAAATGTATTTTTTTTATATTTGTATTTTTAAATATTTTTTCCAATTTACAGATTTTGGAATCCGTTTTTTTTGTAAGTATTTTATTTTTTAGATGACTATATATTATTAAACACTGTTAAAATTATGATTGCAAGCATTATTTTTATTTTATTAATTGTTGCGGGAGTTACTTTTTCTACTATTAATGCCCGTAAAATTATTCGTAATATCGGCTTAGGTAAGGATGTTAATATGACAGACCAACCCAGTCAACGTTGGAAATTAATGACGCTTGTAGCTTTAGGGCAAAAGAAAATGTTTGCACGTCCTATTCCTGCAATCTTGCACATATTTTTATATGCTGCTTTTGTTATTACCCAAATAGAGTTGATAGAAATTTTTGTTGACGGTATTATCGGGACTCATCGTGTTTTTCGTCCTGCTTTGGGAGGTTTTTATACCTTCATGGTAAGTTTTATTGAAATATTGTCGGTATTGGCAATGATTGGAACCATTGCATTTTTATCGCGACGAAATTTGTTAAAGATACCGCGTTTGGTAAAAAGCGAATTAAATGGTTGGCCAAAATTGGATGCTAACTTTATTTTAATTGCTGAGTTTGTTTTGATCTGTTTCATTTTTATGATGAACGGGGCAGACGAAGTACTTTATTCAAGAGGTATGTCGCACGCAACCGATTTAGGTGATGGTTCATTAGGTTTATCTATCAGCAGCAAATTAGGTCCATTGCTTTTTGGTGGAATGTCTGACCATACATTGCATATAATAGAGCGTATAGGATGGTGGGGACATATCATATTAGTTTTTGGATACTTAAATTATTTACCTTACTCCAAACATTTACACATCTTATTGGCATTCCCTAATGTGTATTTCTCCAACTTAAATCCTAAAGGGCAATTTACCAATTTAGAATCGGTAACCAACGAGGTAAAAGCAATGATGGATCCTACATTTACTCCGCCACCTCCTGCAAATCCTGATCAACCAATGCGTTTTGGTGCAAAAGATGTAACTGACCTGAGTTGGAAACAATTATTAAATGCTTATAGCTGTACAGAATGCGGACGTTGTACTTCCGTTTGTCCTGCTAATACAACAGGAAAATTATTATCACCACGTAAGATCATGATGGATACCCGCGACCGTTTGGTAGAAGTAGGTGAGAACATTGATAAAAATGGTGGAACATTTGTGGACGATGGAAAAACATTGGGTTCATATATTACCAAAGAAGAATTATGGGCTTGTACATCTTGTAACGGATGCGTTGAAGCTTGCCCAATAAACATTGATCCATTAAGCATCATTATGGATATGCGTAGGTTCTTAGTAATGGAAGAAAGTTCAGCACCAACCGAATTAACAGGCATGTTCACCAATATTGAAAACAACGGTGCGCCTTGGCAATTCCCTCCTTCCGACAGATTGAACTGGAAAAACGAATAAGCCTAAATTGCAGATTACAAATTACAGATTGCAAATTGCTTGCAACTAATAACTAATAACTAATTAACTATTAAATGACTGAACCAAATTTAATACCGGCTGAAGAGAATGGAAAACATATCAGTCCTATTTTGCCTGCCGATGTAAAAAATTATTTAATTGATATCGATGGAACCATTTGTGATGATATTCCTAACGAAGAACCGGAACGTATGGCGACAGCTGCATTGTATCCAGATGCGTTGACTATTTGCAATAAATGGTACGACGAAGGTCATATCATTACTTTTTTTACTTCACGTACCGAAGCGCACAGAGAGGTAACTGAAAAATGGTTGAAAGCCAACGGTTTTAAATATCATGGATTATTAGTAGGTAAACCAAGAGGTGGAAATTACCATTGGATAGATAATCACATTGTACGTGCAACACGTTACGAAGGTAATTTTACTGATTTGGTAAAACAAGAAGTTACCATCGAAGTTTTTAAAAATAAATAAAGATTATAGAATTATGAGCGAAGCTTTGAAAGTACCGACAATGGCGGATTATATGGCAACCGGAGAAACTCCCGAAATTTTGTTTTGGGTAGGTTGTGCTGGAAGTTTTGATGATAGAGCAAAAAAAATTACAAAAGCATTGGTGAAAATTTTAAATCATGCCAATGTTAAGTTTGCAGTATTGGGTACTGAAGAAAGTTGTACCGGTGATCCTGCAAAACGAGCAGGGAATGAGTTTTTGTTCCAAATGCAGGCAATGACCAATATTACGGTAATGAACGAATATCAGGTAAAAAAGATAGTAACGGCTTGTCCGCATTGTTTTAATACCTTGAAAAATGAATATCCTAACCTTGGGGGTAATTACCAAGTAGTACACCATACTGAGCTTTTGCAAGATTTACTTAGCAGTGGCAGAATTAAAATTGAAGGTGGTAGCTTTAAAGGTAAAAAAATTACTTTTCACGATCCTTGTTATTTGGGACGTGCAAATGATGTTTACGAAGCACCTCGTGAGGTAATGGTAAATTTAGATGCTGAGTTAATGGAAATGAAACGTAGCAAAGCCAATGGTTTTTGCTGCGGAGCAGGTGGAGCGCAAATGTTTAAAGAGGCAGAAAAAGGAGATAGAGAAGTAAACGTAGAACGTGCAGAAGAAGCGTTGGCATTAAATCCGGATATTATTGCCGTAGGTTGTCCGTTTTGCAATACCATGATGACTGATGGAGTTAAATTCTTTAATAAAGAACACCAAGTTAAAGTATTGGATGTTGCCGAAATGATTGCGCAAGCCCAGGATTTGTAAGCCTTACTACTTCTTAATCCCCTCTCCTAAAAGAGAGGGGGCTATAATTAAATAATGAACTCTATAAAAAACATGCCTTCCAATGCCCGTGTATGGGTATACCAAAGCAACAGAATTTTGTCTGAAATTGAGCTAAAGGCAATTGAAAACTCGGGACTTACTTTTATTAATAAATGGACTGCTCATGGAGCAAGTCTTAAAGCTAGTTTTGATGTGCTTTACAATCGTTTTGTTGTTATAGCTGTAGATGAGGCTCAGGCATTGGCAAGTGGTTGTAGTGTAGATAAATCTGTTCATTTTGTAAAAGAGTTGGAGCAACAGTTACAACTCAATTTCTTTGACCGCATGCAGGTAGTTTACCGTAAAGGAAATGAATTAGCATCTTGCAGTTTATCTGAATTTGAAAAGTTAGCATCTCAAAATTTAGTAAATGAATCCACCATTGTTTTTAATAACATGGTAAATAATAAAACTGCTTTTGATACCGAATGGGAAGTGCCGCTGAAACAAAGCTGGCAAAGTAGGGTGTTAGTTTCTTAATTCTACTACCAAATAAAAATATCCTCAATTTTATGAGGTCTGAATTGTTCTCTCCAACTAAAATCTTTTAGTTTTAATTCATTTATATCAATTTTATTTAAAGGATACAGAGTTGCTTCAGGTTTGGTTATGAAATTGATACGGTCTATCGTTTTGTTTTTTAAGTATATTTTAAGATCACTACAATCAGCACGATTAACAGCTTTTACAACATCTTTATCTTTTGCATAATAAATTGTTTGTCCGTTACCTTCCACATTTATAAGATACAATTCATTTTTTTTGAAAAATCCTTTCATGTATTTGCCTCGTATTTGGTTAAAGCGCAAGCTATCTTCTTTAGATACAATAAA
>CANFLQ010000013.1 GCA_947447995.1 Bacteroidota bacterium
AACCCTTAAACCTTCAACAGCAGATGCAACAGAAATGGGTGGAGTAATAATACCATCGGCTAAAAGCGTACTTCCGCCAATGATGGCAGGATACATTAACCATTTTATTTTTGCCCTACGAACAAGTGCATATAAAGAAAAAATCCCACCTTCGCCGTTGTTATCGGCTCTTAAAGTGAGAATTACGTATTTGATGGTGGTTTGTAGAGTAAGTGTCCAAAAAATACAGGATAACGCGCCTTTTATGGTTTCGGAATCTATAGGTTTGTCGCCAACAATTGCTTTTAAAACGTAAAGTGGCGATGTTCCTATATCGCCAAAAATGATACCTAGTGTTACAAGTAAGGCTCCTGCCGATACTTTATGAACGTGTTGTTGGTCTTTACCCATGATTGGATTTTAAATAAAAAAGCGCACAAAATTACAAAATAATCAAGGATACACAGGTAAATAAAATAAATAATTAAGTAAGTCGCCGATTTAAATCGAGTATCTATCTTATAATACAGGTTGCTCCTACGGAGCTATTAGCACCCCAGAGGGGTGCACTGTTTGTAGCAATTGGGTTATTAATCGTTTACATAAGCTCCGTAGGAGCGACCTGTTAATTTTTCGAATAAAATTTAAACGGTCTCTTAAATTTAGTTTGCAATAATTGCATACCATTGTATAAGAATAAAGGGTTTCCAAAAAATGAAAAAACATATATATGTGCTGTTATTTGTAACGGTTATAAGCGTTGCAGGTTTTGCACAAGCCTTATTGCCAGCATCCTGGAGCTTTGTTACAAATACATTACCTCTTGGTTGGAATCAAACGGGCATAGCCTATTATAGTGCATCGGGTAACACAGCACCTGCTTGTAAATTTGATGATACCGGCGATGTGCTTAGCATTTATTTTACGGGCGCTCCCGGTATTTTAACGTATTATATAGCAGGCAACAGTTTTGCAAATGGTACTTTTTTGGTGGAACAATCGGATGATGGAAATAGCTGGACAGCCTTACATACATTTACTGCTACTATTTCTTCCTCCTATCATTTGGTTACCGACACACCACAAATAGCAACCCGATTTATCAGGTTTAACTATTTTAATAAAGTTGCAGGCAATGTTGGTTTGGACGATGTAAGCATTGCTGCATATACTGCTCCCGGTGCATTGGCAACTGAACCATTAACACAAGCAAGCAATTTAGTGTTTTCCAATATTAAATCGTATCGGGTTGCTGCTGCCTTCACATCAAGTGTTCCTACAGCCGAAGGGTATATTGTGTTACGCAAAACAGGTTCAACAATTACGGATGTTCCCATCGATGGAAATACTTACCAGCGTGGCGATATGATAGGCGCATCAAAAGTGGTAAGTTCGGGAAATATAAACTCGTTTGTGCCCAATAACATTGTGGCAAACACCGCTTATTATTTTGCAATATTTGCGTTTAATGGTTCGGGGATAAGTTGTAATTATTTAACAAATAATCCGCTAACAGGTGCTGTTACAAGTATTGGTTCAATGGAGCCACCGGCATATTATAGTGGAATAGCCACTTCCAATTCAACATTTATAGATGATCTGCACAACAAAATAAATCCGCATACCGAACAATCATACAGCAATTACGGTTCAAAATTCCTTTCCACGTTTATTGCCCGCGACACTACTGCCAACCAGCGTGCGGTAACGTGTGTGTACAGTGGCGAAAATCAACTATACAAAGAGCCTTGGAGCTGGACAGATAATGGATTTAGTAGAGAACATACTTTTTGTCAAAGCTGGATGCCAACCGTAAACCTTGTCAACTTTCAAACTTTGCCTGAGTACAGCGATTACCATCAACTATTTCCGGTCAATCAAACGGATGCAAATTTGGTGCGCAGTAATTTTCCTTTGGGCGAAGTGGTTAATGTTATTTCGACTTACCTTGATGCTAAGTTTGGTACAGATAAAAATGGTAACCAAGTGTATGAACCACGTAATCAACACAAGGGTGATGCCGCCAGAGCATTAATGTATCAGGCAGTTTGTTATAACAGCGTAAATGGCTATAACTGGAAATTTCCCAATCCAATAAGCAATTCAATTCCTTACGGACAAAATCAGGAAATACTTAAAAAGTGGCATTATCAGGATTTGCCCGATAATTATGAAATTGCCCGCAACGATTTTTTAGATTCCTTACAACACAATCGTAATCCGTTTATTGATAAACCTGAATACGCCTGTTATATTGATTTTAGTAACATGACTTATATTGCTTCGCCTGATATTCCTTGCAATACTGTAGGTGTTACGGAAAATAAAAAAAATGATGAAGTGTTTGTAATTGTTCCAAATCCAAGCAAAGGAAATTGTACGCTCAAGTATACTGCTTTAAAAAGTCAGAATATCAGTATTAAAATAATTGACGCAATGGGACGTGTTGTAACAAGTTCACATCAAAAACTATCGGTCGGAATAAATTGGATGGAGATAGATATTCATCAATTAAACAAAGGTGTTTACATTGTTGAATGTATCAATGAAAATGAAAAACGAAGCCAAAAGTTGGTGATTGAATAAATAAAAAAAAATTCACATGTTCTCAACCCATCACATTAGCTATCTGTAATCAAAATTCGTGAAATTCGTGTCAAAAAACAAATCAATATCTTTGTATAAAATTATTAAACGTGAAGGAAGAAAAGGATTTTAAAATGATTGCCAAAACCATTTTTGGTTTGGAAGAAGTATTGTCGACCGAGTTACAAAGACTGGGTGCAAAAGATGTAGAGATACATAACCGTGCTGTGAGCTTTACGGGCGACAAAGGTTTTATGTACAAAGCCAATTTATGCTTGCGTACTGCGTTGCGTATATTGGTGCCCATCCAATCCTTTAAGGTAAGGGATGAAAAATCACTTTACGAATCTATACAGTCCATCAATTGGGAAAATTATATGGATGTTACCGATACACTTGCTATTGATACCGTTTTAAGTTCCGAATTATTTACGCACTCTCAATACCTTTCACAAAAGGCGAAAGATGCGATTGTAGACCAGTTTAGAGCCAAACACGGCGAACGCCCTTCGGTGGATCTGGACAAACCAACCTTAAGAATTCATTTGCATGTGGTGGGAGATAATTGTACGGTTGCGTTCGATAGTTCGGGCGAATCGTTGCACAAACGCGGTTACCGCGATAAAACAAATTTAGCTCCGTTAAATGAAGTGCTTGCTGCCGGAATGATATTGCTTACCGGTTGGGATAAACGTACCACATTTATAGATCCTATGTGTGGTTCGGGAACTATATTAATTGAAGCTGCAATGATAGCCAACAATATTCCTCCCGGCTATTACCGCGATGAATACGGTTTTGAGAACTGGAAAAAATTTATGGCATTTGATGATGAATTATTCAACATGATATTTGATTCGGCTATCAATAAAATTACCAATCACGAACAAAAAATTATTGGTTGCGAAATTTCCAGAAACGTTTCAAAAAAAGCAAAAGAAAATATCAAACATGCCAAAGTAGATGATGTGGTGACTATTCAAACAGGTCCTATGCAGGAGATGGAAGTGCCCGCAGGTAGAGGAGTTGTGCTTATGAATCCGCCGTATGGCGAACGAATGGTAAAAGATAACATAGAAGAACTTTACAAAAGTATTGGAGATACATTCAAAAAAAATTTTCAAGGTTACGATTGCTGGGTAATCAGTTCCAATATAGAAGCTTTTAAGCATGTGGGTTTGCGACCATCACGAAAAATAACATTGTTCAACGGTCAGCTGGAATGTAAATTTATGAAGTACGAAATGTACCAAGGAACAAAGAAGATTCATAAGTTGGTGGATGGCGGAAAAAAAGATTAATTGATGTGCTGATTTTTGATGTGCTGATCTGTGGATTTACAGATGTGCTGATTATTGATGCTAATGAAAAAATAATTTAATAATTAATGAATACCCTAAATCTAGCCCCCTCTCCTTCAGGAGAGGGGATTAAGGGGAGAGGCTTACACGATGAAAAAAATAGCTGTATTTACATCAGGAGGCGATTCGCCGGGAATGAATGCCTGCATACGTGCAGTGGTTCGTACTGCCATATTTCACAATATTGAAGTAATGGGCATCAAACATGGTTATGATGGTTTGATTAGGAATGAATTTGTTGCGTTGGATGCACAGTCGGTTGCAAATATTATTCAGCGTGGCGGAACGTTTTTAAAAACAGCCCGCAGCAAAGAATTTTTGACGATTGAAGGTCGTAAAAAAGCATTGAACAATTTGATAAAACATAATATTGATGGCATTGTTGCCATTGGTGGCGATGGCACATTTAAGGGTGCTTTAGAGTTTGCTGAAATTTGCAAGATTCCTATGGTTGGCTGTCCGGGCACTATTGATAACGATTTAGTAGGAACCGATTTTACAATCGGTTACGATACTGCCATCAACACAGTAGTGGAAGCAGTAGACAAGATAAGGGATACAGCCGAAAGTCACGACCGTTTATTTTTTGTAGAAGTGATGGGGCGCGATGCAGGATTGATTGCTTTGCGTTCAGGCATTGGCATTGGAGCCGAATCCATTTTGATGCCCGAAACAAAAACCGATGTAGAAGACCTGATACAACGATTGGCAAGTGGAAGAAAAAGCAAATCTTCAAAAATTGTAATTGTTGCCGAAGGTGAAGAAGCAGGTGGTGCATTTGCCATTGCCGAGCAAGTGAAAAAGCGTTTGCCGGATTATGATACCCGTGTTACCGTTCTAGGTCATATACAACGTGGAGGCAATCCTACAGCAATGGATAGAGTGAATAGCAGCCGTATGGGCTTTGCAGCCGTTGAAGCATTAATAGCGGGTAAAAGCGGCGAAATGATAGGGGTAGTAGATAAAAAAATTGTGTATACAGCTTTCCAAAATGCAGTTAAACATAGGCAAGGTTTGGATAAAGACTTGGTGAGGATGTTGGAAATATTATCGTTGTAAAAAAAATTATAATATATGAACGAAAACTCCCAACTAAATATTGACGGCATTATAAACTTTGAGCAAACTGCTGCCATTGATAAATTTGAAAGTAATAAGCCACTTTCGGTTCATTGGGAGTTGCGCACCCTTTTGTATGCAGGTGTTTTATTATTTACTTCTGGAATTGGTATATTAATTTATAAGAATATTGATTCTATCGGACATCAAGCAATACTTGCTGCAATTGCGCTGGCTTGTGCCGGATGTTTTTATTATGTCTATAAACAACGCTTGCCTTATTCACATCAGGAAACAAAACATATCAGTCCGTTTTTTGATTATGTGGTGTTGTTGGGTTCATTACTTTTTGGAACATTTGTAGGGTACTTACAATATCAATATTCATTGTTAGGCTTGGATTATGGCGTTGCACTACTTTTTTCAACCATCGTTTTTTTCTATTTCGCTTATTTATTTGATCACAAAGGTGTGTTGAGTTTGGGTATTACCAGTTTGGCTGCTTGGGCGGGAATAACTGCAACTCCTATGGATATGATAGAAAAAAATGACTTTTCGGATACCAACATAATTTTTACTTCTATTGTATTGGGATTGACTATTCTCCTTTTTTCAAGATATTCCGACAGTAAAAATATTAAAAAACATTTTAGTTTTAGTTACAATACATTTGCGTCCAATTTGCTTTTTATTGCTTTGTTAGCAGCACTTTTTAGCCAGCCGTATAAATGGATCAGTTTTATATGTTTGGCTGCAATTTGTTATTATTATATCAAATATGCAATAGAACAACAATCGTTTATATTTTTACTTTTTTCGGTAGTATACGGGTATATTGCGTTAACATATTGCGTTGTTTCAATGTTGGGAATGTTTCGTAGTGATGCCGTATTTACATTAGGTTTCTTTTATGTTGCAGCTTCCGGCTTTGGAATTATCGCTTTTTTTATCAATTACAAAAAAATACTTCAACTGAAATAATGCTTGCATATAATCCCATATTTATCAGTAATTTATCCATTGTAAAAAAATCAAAACAATGGTTTAGTAAGCAACTTATTTCGGCTGAACAGATGGCTGCTGTTTTGAAAAAATACAATACAGAATTTTATAGTCCTAATCTGTTTGTTAAAATTGGCTTGTTTATTTTTACAGCATTTGTAATTGCATCGGCTTTTGGTTTTCTCGTTTTTATGCTTCTTCAATCAAACTTCAAATCATCGAGTGAAGATAATATAAATGCCATTTTAACTATTTATTTTATTCTATTTTCCATTTTATGTCTTGTTGCATTGGAGTATTTTATTAAAAATAATAAGCTATATAAAGCGGGCGTTGATGAATGTCTTTTATATTCTACATTTTTATTTGGTTATTATGCAATTGAAACATTAACTCATAAATATTATTATTTTGAAAGTGATCAACTAATCTTAATTTGTATAGTAGCAATACCTTTTTTTATTGCTGCAATTGTGCGTTATGCCGATAGGCTTGTAGCGCTATCATTAATCATTTGCATCTATACAATTTGTTTTTTACTATTATTAAAATTGGGGGATATTGCTAAACTTATTATGCCATTCGCATTGATGCTTTTGTCAATACCTATTTATGCAGCATCCAAAAAACAACAAAAAAATGAAGTGCTTGTAAATTATTGGGAATGCTTTGTAGTATTTGAATACATTGCTTTGCTGGTGTTTTATCTGGCAGGTAATTATTTTGTTATCAGGGAGTCGAGCATTCAATATTTCGACCTTAAATTAAATCCGGGTGAAGATATTCCTTTGGCTTTTGTATTCTATATTTTTACCGCTATTGTGCCATTGCTGTATGTTTATTTTGGTTTAAAGAAAAAGGATAAAATACTTTTATGGACAGGGCTAACATTGGTTGTTGCAGCGGCACTTACGTTTAAAAATTATTTCAGTTTGGGTCATCCCGAGATTACACTTACCATTACCGGTGCCATCATGATTGTGATTGCCTACCTTTCTATAAAAGCTCTTAAAATACCCAAGTACGGAATTACATTTGAGGAAGCCCCCGACGAAGATAATTTCTTAAAATCAAATATTGAAGCTATACTGATTGCTCAGGATTTTGGGCAACGTTCGCAAGTTGCACCGGATGTTAAATTTGGTGGTGGCGATTATGGAGGCGGTGGTTCTGGTGGTAGTTTTTAAAATAGATTTTGCTATTTTTAAATTATGCATATCCTTCCAAAGTCAAAAAACACCTTTTGTTTGTATCTTTATTCTCTATAAAACCCTTAGTCAATTTGATTGGAGTGATTTTATTGTTCAATAATTTTCCAATAACCTGTTTTGTCGCTTCCGATACGTTTTATTTTGCCCTGCTCTTTAAGCTCTTTTATTTTCCGTTTGGCAGTGCTTAAACTCATCTTCAATCGTTCGCTAATTTCGGTTGCTGTTATCTTGTTATTTTGCTTTATCAAATCAAATACAGTGTCATTTACAGTGTCAATTTTTGATTTTACAGTGTCGTTTTGCGTTTTTACAGTATCAACGTAATGAACGTGCATTTCTCGGTTTTTTAGCGAATGGTTGTCTTTCAGAAGTAAATTTGAAAGAAAGTTAATAAGATATTTTTCTGTTTTGTGAATGCCTTTTGATAAATCTTCATAATTGGCTCGCACAAGTGCATTACGGAAATACCAGGAATGTTCTGCAAATAAATCGTTGTTCACTTCTTTAAACCCCAATTTGCGAAGATATTTTATTAAAAAAATTGCCGTTGTTCTTGTGTTGCCCTCGCCAAAAATATGAATTTGCCACAAGTAGGAAATAAATTGGGCTAAGTGCTCTATAATTTCTTGCTCACTTAACCCCTTATAACTAAATTTTTTTTCTTGTTCAAAATCGTATTCAAATGTGGCTTTTAAACTCTCAGCACTTGCGTATAAAACTGTTTCGCTATTTAAAACCCATTCTTGTTTGGTAATGTTGTAATCGCGAATTTTACCTGCTTCGCTGTATATGTCTTGAAACAACCTGCGATGAATGCTAACGTATTCGGCAGGCGAAAAGGTAAACGTTTTTTCGCCCAACATTTCCGCAATGCGTGCCGAAACTTTATCGGCTTCTTCGGTTCGGCTTTCGTCATTTTTTACAGGATATTGTTTGTAATAATTATCTATTCGCTGTTTTACTTCCTCAATGGTAATGTCGCCATCAATATTTTGCCTGGCTGTTGCTATGAGATAGTCCGACGGTTTTAGTCCATCAACCTGTTGTAAGCCAATAGCGGTTTTCCAAACTTTTGCTTTTTCAGCTTTGTTTGGTTCCCCTTGCCGTAAATATTCTTCAAAATGATCCATTAAGTTTTCTGACATATTTAATCGTTTGCAAAATTACTTTTAAAATAGCCATATTCACTGCCTACAGCTAACTTTCTGTCAAGGTACAAATTGAAAAGTTCACTATAACGGTTGTCAGCTAAGCGAGGTGTGGAATTACTTGCACTTTATTTTCTTAACCGATAAAGGAAATTAAAGTTACTGAACTTCATTGCAAATGTTTAGAAATAAATTTATACCGTTGTGAAAAACATTTGCAGCTTGAACGAACTCCGCATCTTGCTCAGGTATATGTTAGTAGTAGTACGTTATTTTTTCTTCTGCTGTATGTCATTCATTACGGTCTTTACGTCTTCGAAGTTCTTTGGTAAGTGTCTTGTTGCTATATCCCAAATAATTTCGTAGTCGACACCAAAATACTCATGGCTAATTCTGTTTCTTAAACGATACATTTCCTCCCAGGGGATAGCAGGATAGTTGTCTTTTATGTCTTTAGGAAGATTTTTGGTTGCCTCGCCAATTATTTCAAAATTTCTTATTACAGCATCCACTGTTTTGTAGTCCCATTTAAAATGTTGAAAGTCGAGCCCCGCAATATATTCTTTCACTCTTTCCATTGAAAGAATAATGTCTGCTAAATATAAAACCGGGTCTCTTTCGCTCGGTTTCAAATGTATTGTACTTGTTTAAGGATAGATTCTTTGATTTGTTCTTTTAGAGCATTGCGGGTAACCAAGTCCACGCGAAGTCCTAAGGATTGTTCTAAGAAGCGCTCTAAAGTAAAAAATTCCCACCCAACAGGTTGTGAAAACTCAACTAAAAGGTCTAGGTCGCTTTGCTCGTTTTGTTGTCCGGTGGAGTATGAGCCAAAATAGCCAATAGAACTTACATGAAACTTGTCTGCAAGTAACGGTTTAATTGCTTGTAATTTATTCTCTATGTCCAATTTTGTCAACATGACTGCAAGATACTAATTTTTTCTGAAACGTAAAACCATCACGTATTGCTGCATAACTAATCTCTAAGTGCAATAAATCCATATTTATTTTTAATTGTAAGTAATTTGTATTCAATTAATTATTTACAATTACAAATAATGCTTTTGATTTAAAAGTAAATGTATGCAATTTTGACTTAAAACTAAATCGAAAAAAGTATTTTGAATGGTAATTATTCATATTTTGTATGTTCAGCAAGATTGTTTAAATTTGAATAAATAATTTGAATTATGTACTTAGATAAATACACAAAAGAGATAAATAACTTATGCCTTCAAAATAAGGTAAAGTCATTATATGTTTTTGGTTCTGTATTAACAGATAATTTTTCAGACAAAAGAGACATAGATTTAGTTGTTGATTAGACAAAATGATATTAAGGCTTGCCTGTTTTATTAATTCCCATGAGCCGCACCACCTATTTTGTTGATGTAATTTTACCGCTTGCCATTCCTAATTTGTACACCTACCGTGTGCCTTATGAATTGAATGGGGATATTGCCATTGGCAAACGCGTAATTGTACAATTTGGCAGAGGTAAATTGTATTCGGCATTGGTGCGCAATATCCATGAAATACCTCCTAAAAAATACGAAGCCAAATACATCGATTCCATTTTAGATGAGCATCCCATTGCCAATATCAAACAGTTTGAGTTATGGGATTGGATGAGTCAGTATTATTTATGTAGCATTGGAGAAGTTATGACAGCCGCTTTGCCCGGTGGTTTACGTTTAGCAAGTGAAACAAAAATTGTTTTAAATCCAACATATAGCACCGATAAAGAACAATTAAAAAATCTTTCAGATAAAGAACATGCGATTGTTGAAGCGCTTGAAATAAGAACTGTTTTAAGCATTAATGATGTATCGCAAATATTGGAACAAAAAACAGTTTATCCTGTTATTAAAACGCTCATCGAAAAAGGTGTGGTATTGATACAGGAAGAG
The DNA here is from genome assembly GCA_947447995.1 of Bacteroidota bacterium. Taxonomy (GTDB): domain Bacteria; phylum Bacteroidota; class Bacteroidia; order 2-12-FULL-35-15; family 2-12-FULL-35-15; genus 2-12-FULL-35-15. The sequence continues at coordinate 10,256 of CANFLQ010000013.1, forward strand.
TTGAAAGAAAAGTTTAAACCCAAAATAGAAAGCTTTGTTCGGATAACCGAATATGCAGATGATGAAGAAAATCTAAAAAACATTTTCCCTACTTTAGAAAAAAAAGCTCCCAAGCAATTGGATGTGTTGATGGCGTATATTAGCCTTTCTGGAAGATATTCTAAATCAATTGAGAGTGATAAAAAAGAAGTAAAAAAGTCGGATATTTTAAAAAAAGTTCCGGGTGCCGAAGCTGCATTAAAGGGTATGATTCAAAAAAATATTTTTGAGATTTATGAACGTGAAGTCGGTCGTTTTGCAAGCTTTTATAATGAAAATAAAATATCGCAACTGAACGAAGTTCAACAAAATGTATTGGATACTATTGAACAACAATTTGGATGGAAGGGAGTTCAAAGTTCAAAGTTGGGGAGTTTAAAGTTAGAAAGTTCAAAGTTTAAAGTTCAAAATCCTATTAACGACAATGATTCCAAATCCGCAATCGACAATCCAACTTCCGCAATCCCAAAAGATGTAGTGCTCCTACACGGTGTAACTTCATCCGGCAAAACCGAAATTTATGTAAAGCTCATTGAACAAGCCATTGCGCAGGGCAAACAGGTGCTATACTTATTACCCGAAATTGCTTTAACAACGCAAATAATTAATCGGTTACGAAAATATTTTGGAGATGCTGTTGGTGTATACCACAGTAAATTTAATGAGAACGAAAGGGTAGAGGTTTGGAACGCAGTTCTAAATTCCAAAGTTCAAAGTTCAAAAGAAGGAGTTCAAAGTTCAAAGTTAGAAGGTTCAAAGTTGGAAGACGATTTAACAACAAGCTCTACAGCTTTGAACTTTGAACTTTCTAACTTTAAACTAAATAAAAATTTTAAACTAATTGTCGGTGCCCGTTCATCGTTATTCCTGCCTTTCAGCAATTTAGGGTTGGTGATTGTGGACGAAGAACACGATACTTCTTATAAACAATATGATCCTGCACCGCGCTACAATGCCCGCGATGGCGCTATTTATTTAGCGCACATTCACAAAGCAAAAACATTGTTGGGTTCCGCTACACCAAGTTTAGAAAGTTATTACAATGCACAGGAAGGTAAATATGGTTTTGTAGAAATCATGCAACGTTTTGGTGGTGTGCAAATGCCGGAGATACAAATTGCAGATGTAAAAGAGGCAATGCGCAAAAAACAAATGAAATCACATTTTGCACCTTTGTTGTTGGATACGGTTACACTTGCTTTGCAAAATAAAGAACAAATTATTTTGTTTCAGAACAGGCGAGGTTTTGCGCCTCAGCTGGAATGTAACATGTGTGCATGGGTTCCACAATGTACCAATTGCGATGTAAGTTTAACCTATCACAAAGCAAGCAATCAATTGCGTTGTCATTATTGCGGGTATTCGGTTAAACCACCAACAAAATGTGCTGCTTGTGGCGATACCAATTTACAGATGAAAGGTTTTGGTACTGAAAAGATAGAGGAGGAGTTGTCTATTTTTTATCCGAAAGCAAACATAGCACGTATGGATTTAGATACTACACGTAGCAAGTTCGCACACCAACATATCATACAGGATTTTGAAGATGGTAAAATTGATATTTTGGTTGGAACACAAATGGTAACCAAAGGTTTGGATTTTGATAACGTAAGTATGGTAGGTATTTTAAATGCAGACAGTATGCTAAATTTCCCTGATTTCAGGTCGTTTGAGCGCAGCTATCAATTAATGGCACAAGTGTCGGGTAGGGCAGGCAGAAAAAATAAGCGTGGTAAAGTAATTATTCAAACTCAAAACCCCGATCATACAATTATACAAGATGTGATACATAATAACTTTTTGGCGATGTATACACAACAGTTGGCTGATAGAAAAACGTTTAACTATCCGCCCTTTTACCGATTGATAGAGATTACTGTTATTCATAAAGATGCTGATATGGTAAATGCATCTTCCAAATATTTAGCAGACGAATTAAAACGTCATTTTAAAAAACGTGTACTTGGCCCTGAATTTCCTATTGTTTCCCGCATCCGGAATTTATACCGTAAAAATATTTTATTAAAAATTGAACGCGAAGCTTCCGTTGTTCAGGTAAAAAAAATACTTTCCGAACTATTAGTTCAATTCAAATCCGGTAACGATTATAAATCGGTGAGGGTGCAAATTGATGTGGATCCGATGTAGATTGATGGAAATTAAATTTTCTTTTTAGATTCTTTTGAATAGCTTAATTATATAGACCTGATAGGTTTTAAAAACCTGTCAGGTCTTTTTTTATTTAATCTTTAAAAAAAAACAACTTAAATAAGTTCTCAATTAGAGAACTTATTTATATCTTTGTTACAATAATTATTATTTTTATATATGCATATAATTTCGCGACCGGAACTTATTAAATTTTGGAACAAACATTCGGATGCTGAAGTTCCGCTTAAGCTTTGGTTTAAAAATGTGAAGCAAGCAAAATGGAAAGGCATAAATGATTTAAAACGCGATTATCCAACTGCAGATTATATCGGCGATAATAGAGTTGTATTTGATATTAAAGGGAATAGGTATCGTATCATTGTTCTTGTTTTTTTTACAGGACAAAAAATGTTTATACGTTTTATAGGTACTCATGCTGATTACGATAAGATTGATGCTAAAAAGGCTTAAAAAGTAAAGCTCGGCAGCCACCGAATAAAAATAAAGAGCGATAAAAAATGAAAACAATTAAACCTATACGTACAAAAGCTAATTATAAAGCAGCTCTTAAAAGAATAGATGAATTAATTGCTACTAATCCAAAAAGTGGAACATCAGCTTACGACGAGCTCGATGTAATTGGAACACTTGTATCTGCTTATGAGGACATTCACTATCCGATTGATGCGCCAAATCCTGTTGAAGCGGTTAAATATATTATGGAAGAAAGGGGCTTAATTGCCAAAGATCTTATTCCATATTTTGGCAGTAAAGGCATTGTTTCAGAATTTCTTAATCACAAGCGCGGTCTTTCTACACGGGTAATAAAAGCATTGCATAATGGGCTTGGTCTTCCTTATGAAGTTTTGCTCGCTTAAAAGAGTTTGGTTAAAAATACGCCCTAACCTGAGCTCCGGCAGTATGAATAACTCTGTTATGTCCCGATTGACGACCATCATACGTTAAACTCAATTGCATGTTATTTGATAAATTGCGTTGATAGGTAAGTCCCCAGGTTACGTTTTTACCCTTTTGTAAAGCCTCTAACATTTCAAAAGCAAGGGATGTATTTTCTTTTCCAATGTAATTGATAAGTATATAATTTGCTTTGAAATTAAAACTTCCTTTTTGCAATACATTGTATTTTAATTCTACTCCATAATCATTTAGTGTTGATTTTTCTCCACCAATAAAGATGCTGTCCTGTACATCGTTGTAAACAAAAGTATTTTTTTTATCGGTATACTTAAACGATACCGTAGCGCGGAAAGCAGTGCTGGGTTGAAAATTAAATTTTGGTTCTGCTTCGAAATAAGTAATTGAATAATTGCGCGTTGCGAAGTATTCCGAATTATATACTTTTATTCCGTCTTTATAATTAATATTCCAGTAAAATTGTTGCGTCATATTCCATCGCAAGCGTGCTTCTTTATACGTGTTTTTGCGTGTATCAATTCCATTTGTGAGCAACGATACATTTTTTATATCCTGATAAGTAAGATCCAATCCGAATACCGGACTAAGTTGATTGATAAATAAGGTGTTTCTAAAAGAAGAATTTAAAGTGACGTTAGTAGATTGTGTTTGTGTTAAAAATGGATTGTATGACCGGGATAGATTATCATCAGTTGATTTTCTGTCAACCCTATAAGCCGATTGATTGGAAAATCGTGAAATAAATTTACGTGCACCTGTTCCGTTTGCCCATAATGCTGCGGGTTTTAGATTTAATATTTCACTAAACTGATTGGTATATACTTTTATATAATCAAGCGTGGGTGTGTATACTTTTATATAAGTTGCCGTTCCCGGAAATGCAGCAATTTCAAATTCATTCAACTCTTTTATTTTGTTATCGTTATAATCTATCCATGTGTACACACCTTGCCCGGCGGCCACTTCCAAATAGGAAAATTGTTTTTTTACTTCTAATCCCGAACCAATTTCGTAAAACGAATTAGAACTTAACAATCCATGCCATAATTTGAAATTATATTCGAGCCTTGATATTAAAGTCTTTTCCGGTTTTTTTTGAGTTGATAATAAAGAGTCAATAATTTGTAATGAACGGTAAGTGCCGGTAATTTTGAGCTGACTGCTTGGATTTTGATTCAGTTCTAAAAATGCTCCATACGTTTCTCCAAAGGTTGATTTGTTAAGTGCTGTTAACCCATTATCGTTTTTTGTACCATAGTCGGTTCGTTGTTTATAGTTGATTCCGTACTTATTTTTTGTAGTATCTGAATTTTGTGCATACCCTTGCCATTCCCAAAATTGGTAACTGTTTGAAAGCAATGAATCTTTTTTGCTTAGTGCAAATTTATTTTTTTCAAACTCATCTTTTACTCCGATAGTTAATAATTTCATCTTTTGAAATATATCGGATTTATGTCGGTAAAAATTGGTGTTGCTACTTCCTGTCGAATTCAGTAAACTGCCGTTGTAGTTGATGTTTATTCCATTTTGTTTTAGATTTATATTTACCAAATGTTTGTTTGCCTGATAATTATTGCCTTCATAAAACGAATTAAGTTTGTAACCAATGTCTACCACACCTTGCTTTATTAAGGATACGCCGCCACCAATTATATTTTGATCGCTTACTGCGCCAAGTATGTTTTGAACATTAGCTGTGATGGGTCTGTTCCAGTCGCGTTCAAACTCAACACTCCTATAACGTTGTATGGGTGAAAAATTTTGTTGAACATATTCATAATTTACATTTGTGGTAAGTTTAAATTGCTTTTTGGTACTATCCCCTTGAGTATCTTTGAAAACAGGTTTAGTATTATCTAAATTCATTTTTAATCCATAGCCTACATCATCATTGCTGTTGGCAGATGAAAAAGTATTGACATCATTTTTACTCATTGCAGCTTCAATGGATAATTTTGTGCGGGTCGAAAAATTATAGTCTAATCCTGCCGTTACCATTTGTTTTTGTTTTGGCGTAATGAGTAGTATTACCGGTTCATAGCTTCCGGTAGGTTTATTTGTAATAGTATCGGGCATCACCCATTGAAACACCTTTCCATTGGCGCTTGAATTTATTTGAATGTAATTACCATTACCTTGCCCTACACTGCTGAAGGTTAAACGAAAATGAGCATTTGTACTATCAATACTATATTTATAAATAGGAAAAGAATGTGTTCCGATGATACTGTCTTTTTTTTGATACAAAACTTCTTTGTTTGAAAACGCTACACTATCAATGCTTGGTGTGATTGCGTTTGAGAGCGTGTCACCAATTTCCGACATTAGTTTTTTTTGTTGTGGTGTTAAGTTTTGCTGCAAAGGTTGGTTTTTACTGTCTTGCTCCGAATACATATTCAAATGCAATTTCAAATTTCCCTGTTCATAGTCATTGCCAAAATGGATCAATGAACGTGCATAGTTTTTGTCGGAATATTGAAATTCAACTTCAATTCGTTTATCTTTTGTAATAAGTTGTTTGGCGGTAAACGTAATTTCAGAAGTGTTATAATTAATGGTGTAATCATTCTCTTGTCCTCTGTCCATCAACTTTCCATTGATATACACTTTTTCGGTACCTGATAAAACGATAATGAATGTTTCGTTTTCGGCGCCGTGTAATCGGTAAGGACCTTGATTGGTTTCGATACCCTGAATTACATTTCTTGCAAATTTACCACGCGACACAGCAGCGCTTAACGATGTTCTATAAATACCTTGTTTAGTGATGTACTCACTATTTTTATTTGTTTTTACAGATGTTGAAAAACTAACGCCTTGCGCTTTTTTATGAAAATTCATAAAATAACTTGTTGGGCGTTGTAACTGAAAATCGCCGGCAATTAATTTTGAGGTAGGATTTGATATTTGAATGAATACCTTATCAAACTCCTGTAATTGCTGGGTGTTCCCTTCCGGCTGAATAGGAATATTACTATCGGTAGCAGCTAATAAAATATCTACATCATTACTCAGGTGTCCTGATAATTGCAAATTCAAATTGGAATTAACCGTCATGTCCTGATTGTTACCAAAGGAAATGCCACGCGAAATACTTCCGCTTTTATCCAATCCATTCATTTTAAAAATATCGTTATCCTGCACTTCGGCATTGTAGCTGAAGGGGTTATATCTACCGTATATATCGGGCTTTACGCGATTAAAATCCTTGTGCTTAGTTTCGGAGGAAAATAAATATGGAAATGTTTTATAGGTGGTTTGAATGCTATCTAAAATAATATTATTTTTTGCTAGTTTTTTTCGGTTAACGATTAGCAGTCCGTTCCCATAATCTATTTTATAATAGGCAGTATCAATCGGTTCAGCTTTGTTGTTGGTAAGTGTAATGGAACCGGGAATAAGACTAAGTGAGTCCAAACGGTTGGTATCACTTTTTATGAATAGTATTTTGCTATGACGATTGCTTTGGTATTGAGAATATCCGCAAAGCCATAGCAGTTGAAAAAATAAAAAAAGTGTTATTTTTCGTATCATCACAATCATCTGTTATGCCATCCCTTCGGGATTTATTTTATTTTCGGGTATAATTTATTACTATAATAATTACATCCCTTCGGGATTTTAGAACGCTGAAAGCGCGAAATGATTATAGTAAGTCGATTGGGCTCGAACAAAAATCCCGAAGGGATGGCATATTCATTTTTATTTAAAATTCGATAATTATCGGATTTTAAAAGGCTATAAGTTTAATTGAAGATGTTAGTTTCTACCCAAACAACAACGAAAATACTTCTTCAATTTTAGCTACCATTGTTATTTTAATGTTGAAGTCTTTTATGTCCAATCCTTTTTTATTGTATTTAGAAATAAAAATATGCTCGAAGCCTAATTTTTCTGCTTCCGAAATGCGTTGAGCAATGCGGTTTACCGGACGAATTTCGCCGCTTAATCCAACCTCACCTGCAAAACATACTTTAGGAGAAATGGGCATATCTTCGTTACTAGATAAAACAGCACATACCAATGCAAGGTCAATTCCCGGATCTTCTACTTTAATGCCGCCTGCGATGTTTAAAAATACATCTTTAACACCCAATCTAAATCCACATCTTTTTTCCAAAACTGCCAGTAACATTGCTAATCTCCTCAAGTCAAATCCGGTGGAGGATCGTTGCGGAGTGCCATAAGCAGCGCTGCTTACCAATGCTTGTGTTTCAATCAACATCGGTCGTAAACCTTCCATGGTAGCAGCTATTGCAACACCGCTAACCAATTCTTCGCGTGCTGTAATTAATATTTCAGATGGGTTGGTAACTTCACGTAATCCGCTTCCCTGCATTTCGTAAATACCCAATTCGTTGGTGGAACCAAAACGATTTTTGGTGGTGCGTAACAAGCGGTAAACATGGTTTCTATCGCCTTCAAATTGTAAAACGGTATCCACCATGTGCTCCAATACTTTTGGTCCTGCCAGACTTCCATCTTTTGTAATATGACCAATCAAAAAAACGGCTGTGCCACTTTCCTTAGCATAACGCATCAGTTCGGAAGTACATTCACGTATTTGTGAAACACTTCCCGGTGATGATTCGATGTGTGCAGAATGTAATGTTTGAATAGAATCTACAATCAATAGATTAGGCTCTAATAACTCAATTTGTTTGAAAATATTTTGAGTGGATGTTTCGGTTAAAATATAACAATTAGGATTGTTCATTCCTATGCGTTCGGCACGCATTCGTATTTGTTGTTCACTTTCCTCGCCCGATACATAAAGCACTTTAAGGTTTTTCATGTTCAGTGCTACTTGTAACATCAAAGTAGATTTCCCTATACCGGGTTCACCACCAAATAATATCAATGAGCCGGGAACCAAGCCGCCACCAAGTACTCTGGAAAGTTCTTTATCGTACACTGCAATACGATGTTGTTCCGATAAACTTATGTCGTTTATCAATTGTGGCTTTGAAGCTCGCTGTGTGCTTGTGCTTGCAATGCCAGGTGTAGGTTCATCGCCTTTAGAAACCACTTCTTCTACATAAGTATTCCACTCGTTGCAGGAGGGGCACTTACCAATCCATTTACCAGATTGAGCGCCGCAGTTCTGACAGAAATATGTTGTTTTTGTTTTAGCCATTTGGGATTAAATAGTAACAGTAAACTGGATTATTTTTTTTCCAGTATTGTTTTTACCTGCTTCTGTAATAATTTTTTGTCGGGTAAATAAAGTTGATATTTCGAAACAAATATTTTATTTGAAATACCACCTGTGGCGTATTCTACAAGCACCTCGTCTTTGTCTGCCGAAAGAATAATACCAATAGGTTCGTTATCATTCTCTACATTTTCTTCGGCCTTAAAATAATTCAGATAAAGATTCATTTGCCCTATGTCCATTGTGTCTTACAGGTTTTGTTTTAAGGTCGATGAGTACAAAGCATTTTAAAATGCGGTGATAAAATACCAAGTCGATGTAAAAGTGTTTGTTGCGGAGTGAAATTTTATATTGTCTGCCAACAAATGTAAAGCCCTTTCCCAGTTCCAAAAGAAACAGTTGTAAATTATCAATAATTTTTTGCTCAAGATGTTTCTCTGTCACTTTATTGCTTTGCGGAATTTTTAAAAAGTCTAATACATAAGGGTCTTTTATTACTTCTGTTGGGTTGGAGGCAATTTGTCCTTTTTCTGAGAGATACAAAACACCCTTTTTATCTCTGCTTAATGCAAGTCGTTCAAATAATGAAGAATCAATTTGTCTTTCCAGTTCACGTTTCGACCAGTTTTCATTTATAGATTGTTTCTCATAAAACTTACGAGCTGTTTCGTCTGAAATACCTAATAATACAATGAAGTGGCTCCAACTTAATTTGGCAGACACTGTCTGCCAAATTGGAAATGTCAAATAAAATCTACGCATATCCAACACATTCCGTCTGCCAAATCCTTTACCGTAAAGAAGTTTTAAATCCTTTGCAAGCTTTGTCAATAGGTCGCTTCCGTACTCTGCGCGTTCGTGCCCATGTTGCTCAAACTCAATAATGTGTCTGCCAATTTCCCAATTGGCTTTAACCAATTCAGTATTCACCGCTTTAACAGCATTTTGTCTGGCTGTTTCAATGGTTTGACCAATGTTGTTGAGGAGGTTTTTGTATTTATCCTTGGAGGGTTTCATTACAGATTTGCTATAGAGCAAAAATGCGAAAAAAAAACGAGAAAGACGATACCTAAAACACTAAAAACCTTGAAAAATAAGAGGCCGACTTTCTTTTTTTATAGAGCTTTCCTTTTTATAAAAATTGAAGCAATTAAGCCTATTCCCACAATCACATCAATAATATTCCAAATTTCTCTGCCAAAAGCAATTTTAAAAAATGGTTGAAATAATATGGCAAGCCCAATATAAATTATTGCTTCTGTTTTATTTTTTTCTTTGTTTTGTTTGCCTTCCTATCAATCTATTCGATTATACAGGGGAAAATTTTAGCTCTTTTACAAGTCTATTTTTATTTTTTTCTTCTATGCTGTAGTAGAAAACTCTTCTAAAAATTCTATTATCAGAGCCTTTCGGCAACATATTGAATATTAAAAAATCATAGAAAACCCTTTTCCCTCATCTTTATTATCAATGTTTTTATAATTGAGGATTTCGCGGATAAGAAATTTAGAATATTGTTGAAGCATAAAATTTCGGAAGGGTATTAAATCCTCGGTGGCTCTTGCATTTTCTAATGCGTCAATATATTCAGCTTTGTCTTCTTTAAAAACAATTGCTAATGGCAATTGAAAAAAAGATAAAATATAATTCATAAATAAACGCGATGTTCTCCCATTGCCATCATAAAAGGGATGAATACTTACCAAATCGAAATGCGAATCAAATGATAAATAAAGTTGATCGGTAACAGTAGTGGATGTTTTAATTTTTTTATTTATTTCACTGCATAATTTTTCAGTCAGTGGTTCTACTTTATCATAGTTTGGAAAATAGCGATTGCCTGCCCTTACATTTCCTTTTCTGAAAGCTCCCGATGTTGCATCTACTTCTCCCAAAATAGTATTGTAAATTTTCTCTGTTTTTGCCATTACTTTGGCATTCACTTTTTGTATAAATGAATTGGAAATTTCTTTTTTTTGCTTTGCTTCATTAATAATATATAACAAAGCTTCAGCGTGATCGGTAGTCATTAAACTATGTTCAAGGGGTTTTCCTTTTGGAGTTAACCCTTCATCTAATAATAAATTGGTTTCAGTTTCGGTAAGTGTTGAACCTTCCAAACTTGTTGAATGATGTGTAATAGAATAGAGATTGAACTTATCAAAATGAATGCTTTTTGATAAATCCAAGGATTGGTATTCGATTATTAAGTCCTCTATTTTCATTTCACAAAATTATCTATTATTGTTGATTGCCTTTTATTTTTTTCTCAATTTTTGTCGTAGAAAATCCTTCTAAAAATGCTATCGTTCTTACTACACCATTATTTGCTGTTACTATATCCGAACCAACAATGTATTTTTTACTTTGTTTATTGGTTTCGCTTGCATCATAATCGGCACCTTTTGCCAATACATCCGGTTTAATTAACGTAATTATTTCCAAAGGAGTATCTTCATCAAAAATGATTACAGCATTCACAAAATGTAAGGAAGCAAGTATCATGGCACGTGTTTGTTCATCTTGTAATGGGCGTGAAATACTTTTTCCCAAGCGTTTTACAGATGCATCGCTATTCACTCCGATTATTAATTTTTTGCCTAAATCGGATGCTTTCGCAAGATAATCAATATGTCCGCGGTGAATAATATCAAAACAACCGTTGGTAAATACAATCTTTTTTTCTTGAAATTTCCATGCAGACAAACAGCGTGTTAGCGTTTCTCGTGTATAAATTTTCGACTGTATAATGTCGAGTGCAGGTATTCTTTCAGAGTATAGCGCCATGGTGTTTTTATTATTAAAATGATTGGAAAGTGTAAAAGAAGGATTTTGTAGATATCTATTTTTATTTACGCTGCCTCCAAAATAAAGTGGGCATCGATGTTTAATTTAGTATGGAGCTTTTTAGCGATGTCAATATTAATTTTTCGTTTACCGGTTAATAGTTCTGAAATGCGAGTTTCGCTCATATCAAGCATTTTAGCTAATTGCTTTTGCCTTATATTTAATTCAAACATCTTGTATCTAATCATTTCAGTGATGGTGGTTGGCAATTTTATTGGCATGAGCGGAATGCTGTCTTCATATTTTTCTGCAATCAAAGAAAGTTTTTTTAAGGTTTCAGCTTCCTTTGCCGGTAATTTTTTAAACCCTCCATTTTGGGTAGTTTTTTGAAGTATTTTTTCAATACGTTTCATTACTTCATCGTATTCTTTTCTATCATTTATTTTTTCGGTTTTCATAATTCCTTGTTTTTATATTTTTCAATTAAATGTCTGAACAATCTATTTTATCATATTCATTATGGGTTCCAATAAAACGGATAAACACTGTTCTAATGTCAAAAAATATCATTGCAACCAACCTGTATTTATTCCCCTTGATATTAAATACATACCTGTCGTTTCCAACGTAATCAACTGTATTAAAATATTTTTTTATATCACTAATATTATTCCAGTTTGCTTGTTTGCTCACATCGTACCATTTATTGAGTGCTTCTATTGAATCAGGGTGTTTTGTTCCAAATTCCACTAAAATTGTCTTAGAAATTATTACCATATATTTTTAGCAATATTACAAATTTAAGAATTAAATTCCATTTTTGGAAATTAAATTTTTTTTAAAATTTATGCAATTTTGTATCAAAGCGCGACATCGCGTTGTAATTTACAACGTACAAATTTTGAATCAATTTTTATTCGGGCTTGTACTCTTATTTAATATAGGAAGTAATATCAGGGAAATAACGCCAAACAAAAGGATAAGCGCAAATTGTGAGGTCCACATCAGCCAAGCGAAAGCAAATGAAAAGGTGAAGGATATTTTAAATATAACAGTTAGTGTTTCGGTTACCAATGCTTGGGAAGCTCCCGTTCCGCCGGGTACAAATATTACACCCAGCGTGCTGAATATTAATACTGCAAAAGCAGCATCCATTCCCAAATGAGCCGTTTCTCCAAAACACATAAAACCTGTAAAGATGGAGGATATGTACAATACCCAAATCAGCAATGTGTGAAAAATAAATAAATAGGGACGTTTGATATTTTTGGCTGATTTTAACCCTTCAACAAAGCCATAAATTAGGTCATTTATTTTTTTGAAAAGTGAACCGTTATTTTTTTTACGGAATATAAAAAATGAGGCTGTAATGCCTATCATTATTAGTCCGAATACAGGTAAAAATAAATGATGTTGTAAAAGTGATGCTATTTTTACGCTGGCAGGTTGAACAATTTTATTGTTGGTTAAGCCCCATAATTCATCGAACTGAAAAATAAGCGTTGCAAAAAAAATGACGATTAAACAAATAAGGTCTATCACACGTTCGGCAATCACAGTTCCAAAAGCCTCGGTAAATGGGATTTTTTCGTACTTGGTTAATACACCGCAACGTGAAACTTCGCCCAAGCGAGGCAATGCAAAATTGGCTAAATAACCTACCATTACTGCAAAAAATGTATTGGAAATTTTTGGGTTAAAACCCAGTGGTTGTATTAAAATGCGCCAGCGAACGGCCCTGCTCACGTGACTTAAAATACTTAAAGTTAACGAAACTGCAATCCAAAAGTAATCGGTTTGCTTAAAAGCGGCTACAATATTAGCTTTATCTTCTTCGGTGAGGTTGCGTACTGCAAGCCATATCAATAAAATTCCCAGTCCTAAAAACAACAGAAATTTTAAAATGTTAAGGCTTTGTTTTTGCAAAATTAACGAAGTGTATTGGTTGCAGTATCTGGGAAAACAACAGTAGGCTTATGGGTTTTAGCCAATTCAAAATCCATCATGGCATACGATACAATAATAATCTGATGTCCTTCTTTTACCTTTAAGGAAGCAGGGCCGTTCAAACAAATAACGCCCGAACCGCGTTCTCCTTTTATCACATAAGTGGTAAAGCGTTCACCGTTATTGTAATTAAATATATCTACCTTTTCGTTTTCGATAAGGTTGGCGGCATTCATCAAATTTTCATCTATCGTTACACTACCAATATAATCAAGATCAGCTTGAGTAACAGTTACTCGGTGTATCTTTGATTTAAGTACTTCTATTTGCATCATGCTACAAAAATAAATAAATAAATTTAATTGATGCTTTATTTTTAGACAAACACTTTTGAGTTATATTTTGATCTAGTTTTTATGTCGTTTTCGAGGTTGTTATTCAGTACCGTTCGGACTTTTTATTTCTGACGGGGCATTGTTATCATTGGTAGGAATATTTGTGGTTGAGTCCTTCTCTTTTTTCAATTTTTTACTTTCTCTTCTGCTTTTCTTTTCGATTTTAGGATTTTTAGAGTCATTAACTTTTTTTACCGATGAAGAGGAATCAACTAAAGGTTTAAGTCCTTGATTTTTTCTGTTTAAGTCGTTCTCTTCTTCAAGCGGAGTCTCTTCATTTTCCGTTTCTGGTTTTATTTCTGGTTTTGGTTCTATTTTTATTTCTTTTTTTGCAGCTTTTTCTTTTTTAAGTTGCGCTTCTTTTTTTAGTCTTTTTTCCCTCTTTAGCTGTTCTTCCCTTTTAGCAGCTTTCTCTTTTTTGATCTCTTCGTCCGTTTTTTCAATCTTATTAGGTTCTGTTTTTACTTCCGTTTTCAAATTTTTTTTACTGTTGCTTACTGTTGCAGGTGGGGCTTTTTTGACAGGTTCAGTCACGGCTGTAACAACTTTAGAAGTGACTGTAATTGTTTCGGTACTTGGTGTTATTTCTTTTGTAGCTATACCTGTATCCTTTTTAACAGCAATCGGTTGCACTTTAACTGGTGTAGGTTTTAGGGTTTTGAATGGCTTTTTTATCACCACTGGTTTGTATAGTTGAGTAGCTGTATCAATTGTTGTTGTTGGTTTAAGCAACATATAAAGTATAAATGCAGCACCAATTGTTACTAACACTAAAAGTAATATTGGCGAATTTGATTTGGGTAATGAAATTTGTTTTGGAGTAACATCCAACATGGTTTCCATTTGAGCCCAATCAACCGAATTATAGGGTGTTTTGTAATTTTCTAAGGCTTTTTTAACTACCTCGTCAAGCTTACTATAGTTAATTGATTTATCCATTGTTGGTATTTAAAAATTGGAGCAAATTTTTTCTTAAAGTAAATTTTGCTTTTGCAAGATTTAGTTTTACTGTTTCCTCGCTAATCTCCTGCATTTCTCCTATTTCTATATTGGAGTACCCATCTATTACAGATAAGTTATAGAGCGTTCGGTAACCTGGAGAAAGTTCTTGAACAGCTTTTAAAATCGTATCTTTTCCAATGGTTGTAAAAAGAGTATCATCACTTATTTTATCGGATACAGGAATGTCGTTTTTATTAGCATGAATAGTACTTACTATCAATAAATTTTGTTTGTTTTTTCGGATGTGATCAACAGATGCAGTAATAATTATTTTTTTTATCCAATCTTCAACAGCATCCGTTTCTTTAAGGGTTTTAATAGTTTCAAAAATTTTTAAAAATCCTTGATGCAACACTTCTTTGGCATCAATAAGGTTGTTGGAATATCTTAAACAAACGCCTAACATTTTTCCATAAAATAACTCGTACAAAGCTTTTTGGCTTTCGCGATTATTTTTTATACAACCTTTAATAATTTCCTGTTCATTCATAATTGCAGTACATTTTTTAAAACTTTTTTCAACAAAAAAAAAGTTTTAACAGCGTCTAAGATACAAAAATCAATTTCACAATACAAACACTTTTATTTTAAAAATTCAAGTACTGTTTCCAAAAACTCTTTAGGCTTTTCTACATGTACCCAATGACCTGCTTCTGCAATATTATTGATCCTGCTGTTTGGAAATATTTTTTTAATCATTTGATAATCTTCCTCTTTAATATAAACAGATTTTTCTCCTTTTATAAATAAGGTTGGAGTTAAACAATTTGTATCACTCAAAATTTCTTGATTGATTGTGTCAATATTTTTTTCAATCACTTTTAAATTAAATCGCCATTCAAAATGCCCTGTTACTAATGCTTCTTCAATGTTTTCTTTCCAATATAAATTTTTTAAAAGAAATTGTTTGGTTCCTGTATCACTAATGTATTTTGATAATGCTATTTCTGCTTCGTTACGGGTTTTGATGGTGTACAAATTTACTGCATTGAGTCCGTTCAATACATCCTGGTGGTGTGGCGGGTAAAATTTAGGAGCAATATCAACTACAATTAATTTAGATAAAAATTCAGAATGTTGTAAAGCAAATTTCATAGCTATTTTACCACCCATTGAATGACCTAATAACACAATGCCTTCGTTTTTGCACAGGTCAAGTGTATTTATCATTTCCATAATATCATCACTCATCACTTGGTAATTCCAACTATCGCTATGCGGCGAAAGTCCGTGGTTCCTCGCATCAACAAGATATACTTCAAAACCATTTTCGGCAAATTGTTTGCCAAACCAATTCCAATTATCACTTTGCCCAAACAAACCATGAATAATTATCATTGGCCTGCCTTCCCCTATTTTTCTATAAAAAAGTTTCATGTGGTTAGTCTGGAGTCGTTAGTATCTAGTTATTATTAGATTTTTGGTGTAAATCCAAATTAATTTTAATCTTTAATCAGTACATTAATAATCTTCACATCAGCACATCAGCACATCAACTTCCTCAAATACAACTGTATCGTATTTTCCAAACCAAAATACAAAGCATCGGATATCAAAGCATGCCCTATGGAAACTTCCAATAAGCCTTCCACGTTTTGAGCAAAATAGTGCAGGTTTTCCAAACTAAGATCATGCCCTGCGTTGATGCCTAAATCTAATTCATTGGCTTTTTTTGCTGCTAAAATAAAGGGCTTTACAGCTTGTTCTTTATTATTCGTATAATTTTTTGCATATTCTTCGGTATACAATTCTATACGGTCTGTTCCTGCTGCTTTAGCACCTTCTATCATTTTAATATCGGGGTCAACAAAAACAGAAGTTCGTATTCCTGCTTTTTTAAAATTTGCAATACAATCAATTAAAAAGTCTTTATTGGCAATGGTATCCCAGCCGTGGTCCGATGTTAATTGTCCTGTATTATCGGGTACAAGCGTAACCTGTGCAGGTTTTGTTTCCATTACCAGATCAATAAATTTTTGTTCTTTCGGATTGCCCTCTATATTAAATTCGGTGGTTAAAATACCTTTCAAATCCCTTACATCTTTATAACGTATGTGGCGCTCATCGGGGCGAGGATGCACTGTTATTCCTTGCGCACCAAAGCGTTCACAATCCATCGCTATTTTAAGCAAATCTGGCGTATTTCCACCTCGGGAATTACGGAGTGTTGCAATTTTGTTGATATTTACACTTAACTTTGTTATCATAATTGGCGTATAAAACTGTAAAGTTAAAAATAGAATATGTAATTGTATAAAAAGAAGGTATTATATTTGTTGAGTTATCCTTAATTTTAAGGAAACTAATCGTCATTTTAATTAGAAAGGAGAAAAAGAAAATATGTTAGCAAAAGATCTAATAACAGACGAAAAGCCGGCCGTTAAAACAACCGATACAGGGTCAATGGTATTGCATTGGATGGAGGAGTACAAAGTGCGCCACCTGCCAATTGTTAATCAACATGAATATTTAGGATTGATTTGCGAAACCGATATTTTAGATCATAACATTACCGATTCGGAATTGGGTAAATATAAATTGTCGTTAATGCGACCGTTTGTATTTCAGGAACAACATTTTTATGATGTTATAAAAATGTTCTCTAACCTAAAACTCACTGTTTTGCCAGTGTTGGATGTTAACCAAAATTATGTTGGATTAATTCCATTAACGGCATTGTTGCAAGAGTTTTCAACCATTACAGCTACTAGCGAACCTGGGGGTATTATTATATTGGAAATGAATGAACACGATTATTCATTGTCGCAAATTGCTCAGATTATTGAGGGCAGTGATGGTAAAATATTAAGTTGTTATGTAAATTCATTGCCCGATTCTACTAAAATTGAGGTAACATTGAAAATCAATAAGGAAGAAATTTCAGGAATCTTACAAACCTTTTATCGTTATAATTACACTGTTAAAGCATCATTTCATCAAAGTGAATTTTCAAACGATATGAAAGATCGTTTCGATTCATTTATGAATTACATTAATATTTGATTTTGATACAGAATATGAAAGTTGCTATTTACGGTCGTTCCACCAATAATAATACTTCGGAATACATTCAGCGTTTGTTTCACAAATTCAACGAATATAAAACCGAAATAATTATTTATGAGCCCTTGTATAATTTTTTGAAACAAAAAATGCAGATTAGCGGTGCTATAAAAACCTTTAATTCGCATGAGGATTTAAACAAGGATATTGATTTTATTTTAAGCATTGGTGGTGATGGAACGTTTTTAGAAACATTAACATTTATTCGTGATTCTGGAATCCCAGTTTTAGGCATAAATACAGGGCATTTGGGTTTTTTGGCAAATGTTGCTCAAACGGAAATTAATGCTGCTATCGATGCCTTGTTAAACAAAGAATTTAGTATTGAACAACGCTCCTTGTTAAATGTTACAGCATCTAAAAATTTGTTTAATGATTTTAATTACGGTTTAAATGAGTTAACTATTTTTAAAAAAGATAGTTCATCCATGATTTCCATACATACATACATCAACGGCGATTATTTAAACTCCTATTTTGCCGATGGTTTAATTATAGCTACACCAACAGGTTCTACAGCCTATTCGCTTAGTTGCGGCGGTCCCTTAGTAATGCCGGGCTCACAAAATTTTGTAATTACACCCATTGCACCGCATAACTTAAATGTACGCCCATTGGTTATTTCCGATAACAATATCATAACTATTAAAGTAGAGGGGCGTAGCAGTCATTATCGTGCTACCCTTGATTCCAGAAACGAAGTGATTGATTGTTCCATTGAACTTACTGTTAAAAAAGCCGATTTTCAACTCAATATTTTGAAGCTGAAAAATCAAAATTTTTTTAATACTATACGCAATAAGTTGCTATGGGGATTGGACAAGCGAAATTAAAACGGCATAACTGTGGATGACGAAAAAAAACCAAAAAAAACATTAACACCTTCTCAGGCATTATTAAAAGCACAAGCTTCCTGCGCTTACCAAGAGCGCTGCCAGCAAGAGATGCGCGATAAGTTATACGAATGGGGTTTGTATTCCGATGCCGTTGAAAATATCATAGCCGATTTAATTACCGATAATTTTTTGAATGAAGAACGTTTTGCTAAGAGTTATGCAGGCGGAAAGTTTAGAATAAAAAAGTGGGGAAAAATTAAAATTAAAATAGAATTAAAAAAACGAAAAATATCGGAATACTGCATCAGAAAAGCGATGGAGGAGATCAGTGATATAGAATACATTGCCACAATCCAACAATTAATTGCGAAAAAATCAAAAGAAATTAAAGGCGGAAAACCACACGTTCGCAATTATAAAATTGCTCAATATGTTATGTCCAAAGGCTTTGAAGGGAATTTGGTATGGGAAGCCCTCTCTTCATCTCTCCCTAAAGGGAGAGGTAGCTCTTAGCGACGCTCGATGATAATTAATTTTTCAAGTATCGTCTCCCCTTTAGGGGCGGGGGCTTAACCCTGCTTCCTCCAACACAGGCATCGCTTCTTTCTTATAAAGTATCGGAATAGTTCTTCTCAATATTTTTCCCGCGGGTCCTTCAAAATATACTTCTAATCGGGGATAAGAGAATTTAGGTGATTTTAAATATACCGCGGTTATTTTTTTACGATCAATGTTTGGTGTTTTGCTGGTTACAAAACCATCAATGATTCGTTTAAAGGAAACAAACAATAGAAATAGAGCCCCATAATTCACCGGATTTTCAAAAAAGTGTGCTCCCCATCCCATCACCGCTGCCGAAACATAAACAAACAACATTACAAATACGATGTAATTTAATACACTTGTTATTCCCCATGCTTCGCTCAATTCATGCGCAGGCGGAACTCTTTCAGCTTCTTTACTGCTGATGATAAAAATTGTATCATCGGTAATGTGGCAAAATTCTTTTTTGTTGATTCGGAAATAGGTTGTTTGCATTGGGTAAGTTGTTTCAGCGTAAAAGTATAAAAAATAACCACGGAGGCACTAAGAGCACTAAGAAACACTTAGGATTTCTTTGTGAAACTCTGTGAACTCAGTGTTTTAGTGGTTAAAATTTTTAATAATCGCCAATAATTATTAACTTCGCCCCATGATTACAACAGACCAACTAAAAGACCTTCGGGAACGCACCAGTGCGTTAAGGGGGCATCTTTGACGTCGATCGTAAATTACGAGAAATCGCCGAAGAAGAAGAAAAAGCCTTAGCTCCCAATTTTTGGGATGCCCCCCAAAAGGCGGAAGAACTTCTCAAACAAACCAAAATAAAAAAAGACTGGACAAAGTCGTATGCTGCTTTATCGAGCAACATGGACGACCTTGCGCTTTTGTACGACTTTTACAAAGAAGGCGAAGCCACTGAAAATGATGTAGAACAACAGTTTCAAACAACTATAAAAATGTTGGAAGAAATTGAATTTAAAAATATGCTCAGCGGTAAAGAGGATGTTTTAAGTTGTGTTGTGCAGATTAATGCCGGCGCTGGCGGTACAGAGAGTTGCGATTGGGCAGAAATGCTCATGCGTATGTACATGATGTGGGGCAATAAAAAAGGATATAAAATAATTGAAACCGACCGTACAGATGGCGATGCAGCAGGAATAAAATCCATTACGCTTGAGTTTGTTGGTGATTTTGCTTTTGGATATTTAAAAGGTGAAAATGGTGTACACCGCTTGGTGCGCATCTCTCCCTTTGATGCCAATGCCAAGCGTCATACTTCTTTTGCATCTGTTTACGCCTATCCCTTAATTGACGATACCATTGAAATAGATGTTAATCCTGGTGATATTGAGTTTGAAACATTCAGAGCAGGTGGTGCCGGCGGACAAAATGTAAACAAGGTAGAAACCGCAGTACGACTGTATCACAAGCCATCCGGCATCATCATTAAAAATCAGGAATCGCGCTCCCAATTACAAAATAAAGAGAATGCCATCAAACTTTTAAAATCACAATTGTTTGAAATTGAATTGCGTAAACAGCGCGATGCTATTGATAAAATTGAAGGTAACAAAAAGAAGATAGAATGGGGTTCACAAATTCGGAACTACGTTTTTCAACCGTATAAATTAATTAAGGACATTCGTACAGGTCATGAAACATCCAACGTACAAGCGGTGATGGATGGTGATTTGGATGATTTCATAAAAGCGTATTTGATGGAGTACGGGAATTCGTAGATTCAAACTGACACGAATTTCACTAATTAAAAAAACATGTTACGTCATTGCGAGGAGGTACGACGAAGCAATCTAATACCATTTTTGTTTGAGATTGCTTCGCGGAGCCTTTCCTGAGCTTGTCAAAGGGCTCGCAATGACGAAAGAATTACCCCTACTTCTGCCTCTTACCAACCTTCTTCACAACCTTTTTCTCCTTGGGTATATTGTCCTTTAGTTCATCAATTTTTTTTGAAAGCTGTTTGATGGAGTAAGGGAATTTGTAGGGAAGTATACTATTCACCTGCTTCTTTAAGAGCCTGTATTTCAATTTCCGCTGAAATACGAAAATTCGTTGCTCTTATTTTATCGAGGTATGGCTTAACGGAAATAATTACACCTTTGCGTTTTGCTTTAATAATTACACCTCTCGCTTTTCACATAAGGCAACGGCTTTTAATTTATACTCTTTGCTGTAATACTTCTTTTCTGCTTTTTTCATGTTTAAAGTTAAGTTTTATTGTGCTTGTGTGTCTTAACTTTTTTGTCCGGTCAAAGGTAGGAACTCCAAGTTTTAATTGAAACCAAAGGCGAACATTTGAATGCAGATAAAAAAATTAAATTAGGAAACTTTTATACAAAATACAGTAGTCAACAGGTTTTTTATTTTATGGTATTCAAAAATAATGCTCCGACAGGGGCTTTTGATTTTGATAACCTTGTTGATTCGCTGAAAAAAATGTAAAAGGGAAACTTTGTATTTATTTTTTATCCGCGCAAATTCGTCTAATCCGCATCATCCGCGTTCCATTTTTTTTCTCAAGCGAAGCTGAGAAAAAGCCTGTTTATTAATTAAACATTGACTTTTTTAAAAATTAAATCTCCATAACAAAAACCTACAAAAAAGCGTTAAATTTGTAAATAACAAAACGCAACCTCTATGACTACAATAAAAATTCGCCAAAAAGTGCATAGCATTATTGACCATGCTGATGAACGTGTTTTAAAAATGGTATATGCGATGTTAAAAGAATACGAAAAAGAGGAAATAGCTGCATCTCTATTAACAGATGAACAATGGGCAGAAATAGACCATCGTGTAAAGTTACACAAAGCAGGAAAAAGCAAAAGCTATACACTAGACGAAGTAATAAAATACGCAAAAGGGAATCTTAAAAAGTGAATTATAAAATAGAGTTCAAAGAGCAAGCTAGTCAGGACATTATAGAAATTGTAAAATGGTATAGTGAACAAAGAGATGGATTAGACGATATTTTTTTCACAGAACTCGAACTACTAACGGAACAGTTACAGTCTAATCCATACACGTTTCAAGTAAGAAGAAAAAATATTCGATTGGGAATATTAAAACGTTTCCCTTACGTTATTGCTTACCAAATAGAATACAAAAAAGTAATTATATTCAGCATTACGCATCAACATTCAAAAAAAATATATACCCGAATTAAAAAAAAATAAAACTATCTCTACAAACTGTATATCTTTCAATCTGCGCAAATCTTTATGTTAAAAGTATACCACAACACTCGCTGTTCCAAAAGTCGCGAAGCATGCAGCATTTTACAAGAAGAAAATATTCCCTTCGAAACAATAGAATATTTAAAAACGCCGCCAACACAATCCGAAATAAAAACATTATTAAAAATGTTGGGCATGAAGGCGGAAGATATTGTTCGCAAAGGAGAGCCACTTTACAAGGAAAAGTACAAAAACAACAAACATTCTGAAACAGAATGGATAAAGATCCTCTCCGAAAATCCTATTTTAATTGAACGCCCTATTGTTGTAAAAGGCAATAAAGCAGTAATCGGTAGGCCTCCTGAAAAGGTGTTGGAGCTTTTAGGGTAATAGCAAAAAATAACCACATAGATACATAGAAAAGGAGTAAAACAAAGGAAAGTAAACTTTTTACATAGCTTCTCTGTTTAGCGATTTATCGGTAACTATGAAAAACTTCTTTAAATAAATACACATATGTTTCTATGTGGTTAAAAAACACCCGAAAATTCCAAACCCTTAAAATAGAAATCGTATTTTAGTGCCTCAATAAATTAAATAGATAAATATAATATTAAACAATATGGCAGAATTCAAATACCAAGAACCATTCCCGATAACAAAGGATGATACCGTTTACAGAAAACTTACTTCTGATTATGTAACAGTTCATGAAATTGATGGACGAAAAATATTAAAAGTTGCTCCCGAAGGCTTGCAATTGCTTGCAAAAGAAGCGATGATAGAAATATCTTTTTTTCTGAGATCTTCGCATCTTCAAAAATTAGCTAACATTTTAGATGACCCCGAAGCTTCTGATAACGATAGATTTGTTGCCTATAATCTTTTGCAAAATGCTGTTATTGCTGCTAAAGGACAATTACCAAGTTGTCAGGATACCGGTACAGCCATAGTGATGGCAAAAAAAGGGGAAAATGTTTTTACAGGAGTAAATGATGCCGAACATTTATCAAAAGGTATTTATGATACCTATCAGGAAAAGAATTTGCGTTACTCGCAATTGGCTCCGCTTACTATGTTTGAGGAAAAAAATACAGGAAATAATTTGCCTGCACAAATTGATATTTATGCTACCGAAGGTACTAAATATGAATTTTTATTTTTAGCAAAAGGCGGCGGATCAGCCAACAAAACATTTTTATATCAAAAAACAAAATCGTTGTTAACGGAAGAAAACCTAGATAGTTTTGTGCGCACTACGTTAAAGGATTTGGGCACCTCCGCTTGTCCTCCCTACCATTTAGCGTTAGTTATTGGTGGTACATCTGCCGAATCAAATTTATCCACTGTTAAAAAAGCATCAGCAGGATATTTAGATAATTTACATACTTCAGGCAATGAAGGTGGCAGGGCTTTTCGTGATTTGGAATGGGAAGAAAAAGTATTTAAAATTTGTCAGGATAGCGCAATAGGAGCGCAATTTGGAGGTAAATATTTTACGCACGATGTTAAAGTTATTCGTTTACCACGCCACGGAGCTTCCAATCCGGTTGGTTTAGGCGTAAGTTGTAGTGCCGATAGAAATTTAAAAGCAAAAATTACCGAAGACGGTATTTTTGTTGAGCAGTTGGAAAAAAATCCGCAAAAATACATGCCGAAGGAAGCGCCTCACATGAAAAATGCGGTGAAAATTGATTTGAACAAACCAATGAAAGAGATATTGGCTGAACTATCGCAATACCCTATTAAAACACGTTTAAGCCTTTCAGGAACACTTATTGTTGCACGTGATATTGCACATGCAAAAATTAGCGAGATGCTGGCAAAAGGGCAAGCAATGCCTGAGTATATGAAAAACCATCCCGTATATTATGCAGGCCCTGCTAAAACACCCGAAGGAATGGCATCTGGAAGTTTTGGACCTACAACAGCAGGTCGTATGGATCCGTATGTAGACGAGTTTCAGGCGCATGGCGGATCAATGATTATGCTTGCTAAGGGCAATCGTTCCGCTCAGGTAAAAGATGCTTGCAAAAAACACAAAGGTTTTTATTTAGGTTCTATAGGAGGCCCCGCAGCAATATTGGCGCAGGACAATATTAAATCGGTTGAGTTAGTTGATTTTCCTGAATTGGGAATGGAGGCAGTACGAAAAATTGAAGTAGTTGATTTTCCTGCTTTCATTATTACCGATGATAAAGGGAACGACTTTTTTGAAGAAATCAATAAAGCTCATAAATAACATTCTGTAATTTTTAATAAAAACAGAACGCCCGATAATCAATGATTATCGGGCGTTCTGTTTTATGTAGAAATCTTAACTTACTGAACAATCACTTTTTTGGTTGTAAGTACACTGCCATTATTAAGTATTTGTATAAAATAGATACCAGCATTTAAGTCCCCTTTTTCAAGAATAACTTGTGTCCCAGTTAATTTTAAAGTTTTAACCGTTCTTCCAAACACATCAATAACATTGATAGAAGCATTGTTCATCTCTTTAGATACTACAATGGTAGTTTCCGATGAAAACGGATTAGGATAAATGGATACGTTTTGATTATTATATAATGGCTCAGCGATTGCTGTAGCGCTATTTTTTACAACCGTTTGTATTTTACCAATTTGGGTATACTGTACATTAACAACCTGAGATATTACCGTTGATTTAAGCATTTTTGTAAATGTACCTTTACAATTTAATGCTAAATCAAATGCTATGTAGCCGTTGGTATTAAACGTAAACAAAGCATTGAAAATAATTTTTTTCCCACCTTGGTATATTTCATAATCCATTGATAAATGGATGGAGTCTAACATTGTAAACGTAGTTGCAAATGCACTGTCTATTGGTAAGTTATAATTTACAATACAGGTATCGTAATTGGTAATAACAGTATCAATAGCAATAAAAGGAACAAACTCCTGAATAGTATCTGTCGGCTCTGAAATATAAACATCAAGTGAATCTTTCAAGCCTTTTGCATCAGCAATGTTTACGGTGTATTTGTTCGAGCATTTATTGAATATTTTACTCGAAGTTTCTCCGCTGCTCCATTTGTAAGTATAGGGTGCTGTACCTTTTGTTGCCTCCACACTTGCCACACCATCACACATTTTAAACATACTTACGTTGTCGGATGTATAGGATGAAATTAAAGAATGTGAATTGGATTGAGGGAATGTAGAAATGACATATTGCTGATCAAACGGCATACCAGTAATGTCGGCACCCAATATTTTTGAATATAAACGCATCCTAACAACAATTGTATCCATACCAATTTCAGTACTTACGCCGGTTAAAATTATATTATAATTTCCCGGTTTATTATATATACATGGAGCGTTTGTTCCGCAACTTGTTTTCCATGAAATTCCATTAGGAAGGCTGTCAACACCTGTAATAACAATGGAGTCAATACCTATACCAACGAAGGTTGCACTATCAAATATGAAAGGTATATCTTGAACAAACAATTCATTTTCAGTAGCAATGTATGTTGTTAGCCCTGTAACACAGGTATCGCATATTCCCGGATCCGGTCCCGGAAATGGATTTGTAGTAGTTGTATCAACTACAGTTGCAATTGAATCGGTAATGGCAATAAGTAAAGTATCTTTCAAACCTGAGTTATCTGAAACGATAACCGTATAATCGTTCGAACATTTTTTGGAAATAGAATCTGTTAATTCTCCACTGCTCCATTTATAGGTATAAGGTGCTGTCCCTTTGTTTGCAGTAATTTTTGCCCAAGCATTGCATGCTGTGCTTGAAGTGCCTGCGTTATAGGTTGTGTAGGATGTAATTAAATTATGTTTTTCTATGTCGGGATATACCTCGATATAGTAATTAAATACCGTAGGTAAAGCACCGAATGCGGGGTTATATAAGTTACATTCAATCGTTATATTATAAATACCCGCTGCTGTGTTGCCGGAACCAAATACACTCGAAAAGTCTATATTTGTTGCTATATGGGGCAAAGCGATACATCTTTTAGTTGGACCACAACCTGCCTTCCATAAATAACCTTGTGGTAAACCTGATATATTATCAATACTCATAGAGTCAACAGGAATCCCAAATCCTGCACTCCATATTGTATCCGGAAGTGTAAACTTTATGGTTTCGGAAAAACCTTCAGTGGTACTTCTCAAATAGGTTGTACCAACTTGCGGATGAAAGAAGTCCGGCGTAGATTGTTGTTGAGCAAAGGATGCAACAAATGCAAAAACAAAAACCCCAAAGATAAGTAGTGCTTTTTTCATGTTTAGTAGTTTTAAATGTTAGACCAAATTTATAACATTTTTTTGAACTACCAAATTTTATTAAACAAATTTCTCTCCTTTAGATACTTTTACATCATTTACAAAGGTGCGTATTTCCTGTTCGTCTTCTTTTTTGCAGATGAGCAATATGCCATCCGATTCTACCACAATGTACCCATCCAATCCTTGCATTACTACCAACTTATCCTTTGGTACATTTACTACACAGTTTTTAGTATCGTACACCATTACATTTTTACCTACAATGGCATTTTTATCACTGTCAGGTGGGATATGTTCATACAGCGAACCCCATGTTCCAAGGTCGCTCCAGCCAATTACCGAAGCGCGTACATACACATTTTTTGCTTTTTCCATGATGGCATAATCAATGGAAACACTTTTACAATTGGTGTATGCTTTATTAATAAAATCAGCTTCTTCAGGGGTATTGTAAGCGCTGTTGCCTTCTTTGAAGATGGCATCCATTTCCGGCGAATGCATTTCAAATGCCTTGATTACACTTTTAACGCTCCATACAAAAATGCCGGAATTCCAAAGGAAATCGCCACTTTGTAGAAAGAATTTTGCAATTTCCAGATCCGGTTTTTCAGTAAATGTTTTTACCTTTTTCATGCGGTCGTCGGTTTCTTCTATGTCCGAATCAACGTACTGAATATAGCCGTAACCAGTATCCGGTCGGCTGGGGCGAATGCCTAAAGTAACCAAACAATCTTCTGCAGCAGCCTTTTTAAAGCAGGATTTAATAGCTTTTACAAACGTATCTTCTTTTAAAATCAGGTGATCCGAAGGTGCAACAACAGTAACGGCATCCGGATTAAGTTGCGCAATTTTATAACACGCATACGCAACGCAAGGAGCCGTATTTTTTCGCGATGGTTCCGATAAAACATTCTTTAAGTCAATACCCGTAAGCTGTTCCTGAACAAGTTCAACATAATCATCGTTGGTAACAATATAAATATTTTCTTTAGGGCAAAGGCGCAAAAACCGATTATAGGTTTGTTGTAACAGTGTTTGCCCTGTTCCTAAAATATCCATAAATTGTTTTGGATGAGATGTTCGGCTCATTGGCCAAAAACGGCTACCTATGCCGCCCGCCATTATTACACAATAGTTGTTTTTCACGTTATAAATATTTTATTAATTTTTAAAATCTGACACGAATCTGACACGAATTACTTTTTGTTAGCGTCATTGCGAGGTACGAAGCAATCTCCTATCATACTTTGTTTTAGATTGCTTCGTACCTCGCAATAACGCACTTAATTTAATAATTGTTAATAATACATTATTTTAATTTTTTTAATGCCGCTCTTAAATTTCCAATAATAGCATCCACATCTTCCAATTTACAAGTACCTACTGATAAGCGGTACCAGCTTGAATCGCTTGCTGCACCAAAACAATTGAATGGAACAAAAGCAACTTTAGCTTCATCTAAAATATATTTTGTAATGTCCTGTGTTGTTTTTAATTCGGTTCCGTTTTCTGTTTTTTGTCCGTGCAAATTAAACTGAACAGTTAAATAAATAGCAGCTTCCGGAGCAATGGCATTTACTTTAAATCCTTCCGCTTTTAAGCTTTGAAATCCATTGTAAAAACCAACCAAACGGTCGTTTATTTTGTTTTTTATTTCCAATAAAAATTGATCGTAGTAGTTAAGGTTAGCTAAATATGCAGCAGTAGCAACTTGTTCGGCCTTAGGAGCCCATGCGCCAACATGTGTTAAAATGGATTTCATTTTATCGATGATCTTTTTGGGTCCCATCGACCAGCCTACACGAACACCGGTTGCAGCCAATGATTTGGAAATCCCATCAACAAATACCGTATAATTGCGCATTTCGGGGCGAAGCGTTACCGGATTATAATGTTTTGTTTCTCCAAGCGTAAGTGCCCAGTATATTTGATCGTACATCAAATACAACGGCTTTTTTCCGCTACTTGTTCTGATTGCATTTTCAGCTAATATCAAGTCGCAAATTTCTTCCAAATCCTTTTTGCTAAAAGTTGTTCCTGTTGGATTTAAAGGCGAACACAAGGCAATTAAATTTGCAGTGCTGATATGTGGTTTTAAATCGGCCGCTGTAGGCATAAATTTAGTTGCCGCTGTAGTTTCAATCACCACTGCTTTTGCTTCGTTTAAATATGCGTAATGATTGTTGTTCCAGGACGGAACCGGAAAAACAACAGTATCGCCTGCATCTACCAATGCGCGAAATATGGCATATATCACGGGACGTGCACCACCGGAAATCACAATTTCATCGGCTTTATAATCCAACTCTCCACGTTCTTTTAATAAATTGGATACCGCCTGGCGCAATTCGGGCATCCCATCCGCAGCGGGATAATTGGTTTGATCATCCTGATACGCATTGACAATGGCTTGCTTTAATTCGGCAGGGATAGGAAATACTTTGGGATTAAAATCACCTATGGTAAGGTTGTATATTTTTTCACCTTTTTTGATCTTTTCATTTACTTCAGCAGCAAGCTTAATAATTTCAGATCCTATAATGTTTTCAGCAAGTTTCGACAGTTTTAAATCACTGCTTTTATCAGGTGTAGTTGCGCTCATTTAAAATAAATTAAAATATGTTTAGTGTAGCTTTAAAGTACACGAAAAACAAATTTAATAAAAACCGTAAAGAAGCGTGAAAATTTCTTTACCAAATAATGTTAAATTATTAAAATTTAAGGATTATCAACCACCAATACTTCGGCAAGCGGATTGAATAAATACACACGATTAGAGGGCACTTCGGTACACTTAAATCGCTTACGTACTTGCTCGCCCTTTATAAAATAACGGTTTTTGTTGTACATAAATTTAACTCCTTCGGCAAGCTCTTCCAACAAAACAGTGTGTTGCCTTACATCGTATTTTTTTAATACTCGTAACAAATTAATATCGGAACAGCTGGATGCTGCCGGATTGCTCATATAATTGACCAAGGCACCTATCACATCAGGAGGGAAAATATCGGGAATTAAAAACTGTTGCATTAATATTTTGTAATGCGTTTTCCATTCTTCGCCATGCGGTTTAACCCTGTGTTTATGCTGATTAAAGTTAGTTAAATGTGCTATTTCATGAACAAGTGTAATTAAAAATGCATACTTGTTCATGTCGTAATTAATGGTAATTAAATGGTTCTCACCCTTTATTGGCGGACGATAATCGCCATATTTGGTGGCCCTGCTTTTTTTTATTCGGAGTTTAAAATCGTACTTAAATATCCATTCCGAAATAACAGGAACAGCCTTTTCAGGAATGTATTTATGAAGTATAGATTGGTTGCGGTTTACCTGATTCATTTTAAAAGATGATACACAATAAGGCTGGAAAAATAAGCCAATGCGGTCATAAACACAAATTGTATTGCCGGCCATTTTCTGCTTTTTGTTTCGCGATAAACAACAGCAAGCGTACTCATACACTGCATGGCAAAAGCATAAAATATCATCAATGAAAAACCTACTGCAACTGTAAATTGTGGCAAACCCGTTTTAGGATTTATTTCTTCCTTCATTTTACTGCGTATGGTTTGTGAATTGTTGGTATTCCCTACGCTGTAAATGGTTGCCATGGTGCCCACAAATACTTCACGGGCAGCAAAAGAGGTTACCAGTGCAATTCCAATTTTCCAGTCGAAACCAAGTGGAGCAATAGCAGGCTCAATTGTTTTACCAAGTATTCCGGCATACGAAGCTTCCAGTTTTTCGGAGGCTGAAATTACTTCTCGCTCCTGATTGCTATATTTTAAAACCATTTCAGGCGACTCGTATTTTTTGTCAATTGTTTGTAAACGGTTACCCGGAGCGTGTGACGATAAAAACCAAAGAATAACGGAGATTGCCAAAATAATTTTACCGGCATCTAGTAAAAATAATTTTACTTTATCTAAAATTACCAATCCAACTGTTCGCCATTGTGGACTACGATAAACAGGCAGTTCCATAATAAAATAACTTTTTTCTTTTGATTTTAAAATCCACTTCATGGTAAACGCTGCGCCCATTGCAGCAATAAATCCAATCAAATAAAGGCTCATTAAAATTAATCCCTGATAATTAAAAAAGCCTGTAGTTTGTGGTACTATCAGTGAAATCAATAAGGTATATACCGGTAATCGGGCAGAACAACTCATCAATGGCGTTACCATTATGGTAAT
>CANFLQ010000014.1 GCA_947447995.1 Bacteroidota bacterium
CTCTAATGCTAATGCGGAATCCTTCAACTCGAAAATAAAAGGATTTAGAGCCAATTTAAGAGGGGTAACTGATGTTAGTTTTTTTCTCTTTAGACTTGAAAAATTATTTGCTTAATGAACTTGCTCCCCAGAAAATGGATGTGACCCGATCTACCGCTCGGATATCTATGTCCGAAACATTTAATTTCCATTTAATGAATTCTTTTGTGTGGCTTAATGAAGTAACGTATCTTTTATAGGCGCCTTCGGCAAACTCTTTCCCTATTAATATTTTCATTTGTTTATTGTGCTCTTCAAATATCTTAATGAGCGAGCGATTTTTTTCTTCAATACCAAGTAATTTATTGCACATGCTGTCGGCATTTACAACAATTCCTCTCTGAATAAGTGCGGTTTGATGATCATATACCTGATTTTTCAGCATATCTAAATATGCATTCACGGATCTGGCTTCTTCGGTAGTCGCTTTCATCTTTCCGGCAGGGACAGACCACTTTGATACTTCAACATATCGTTTGGTACTCACTTCGATACGTTTTCCATCAATGGTAACTCTTAAATAAATGGGGGCTAATCCTTCTGTTTTGGATTTTGTTCTTTTTAGTAAAAAAGAATAGAAATTTTTGTTTGCATTTGTGGTCTCCTATTTAGGGTGTAAAACTATCTTCATTCTATTTATCAAACAAGATGTTCATATTTTGAACTACTTATCTGTAAAGGGATGTAGAGAAATTCGGGTACCCGAAAGCTAAAAATATACGGGTACCCGAATTTACCACCTCGACGATAGGATTTAATGAATATTTTGAGGAGGAGCTAAAAACAAAAAGCCTTTAAATCATACGATTTAAAGGCTTTTGCTGTTCTTTGAAACTGTGTTTGTGGAGTCGGAGGGATTCGAACCCTCGTCCAAACAAGGAATTAATAAGCTTTCTACATGTGTATCAGAATTTTAATTTTCGATAAGCTTAGGTAGTTCTGCAAACCAAACACTTACTTAGTTTCTTTATCTCATCACGGATCGAAACGCTCCGCAACTATTTCTTCATTTGTTATGCTTCACTAGAGACGCAGAAGATCAGAGCTTCTCCGGAAACAAAGGCACTTAATACTTGGTATTAAGCAGCCATAGCGTAGTTAGACTCGCCTGATAAAAGTTGAAAATTGATTTTTACGAGCCATATTAACAACGCTCGACATGCTTACATAAAAATCGCACTCGCTGTCAAAACCGTACGACCCCATTATTTTACTCATACAAAGATACTACAGAAAACACTATTTGATACTTTTTAAAATAAATTTGCTAAGAAAACTTAACTTTGTTATAACATCATTATTCCATGTATTATGAAAATAGGCATTATTAGAGAAGGGAAAATCCCTCACGACAAAAGAGTTGCTTTTACTCCTGACCAATGTGTGTATATTCAAAATAATTTCAAAGGCGTTGAAGTATTTGTACAGCCAAGCGAATGGCGCTCCTACAAGGATCAGGAATATCTCGTAAAAGGTATTACCATACAGGAAGACCTTAGCAACTGTGATATTTTATTTGGCGTGAAACAAGTTCCTAAAGATGACCTTATTCCCAATAAAAAATATTTGTTTTTTTCGCATACCATCAAAAAACAACCGCACAACAAAACTCTTTTACAAAGTTGTTTAAAAAACAATATACAACTGATAGATTATGAATGCTTAACGGACGCTACGTTTCATAGAATAATTGGCTTTGGATATTATGCAGGTTTAGTAGGTGCTTACAATGGTGTATTGGGGTATGGAAAAAAATATCAATTGTTTAATTTAAAATCGGCTCACCTTTGCCACGATAAAAATGAATTACGACACGAACTAAAAAAAGCACATTTACCAAATATTAAAATTATAATTACCGGTAACGGACGTGTTGCTAATGGCGCTATTGAATTACTTGGTATGTTAGGAGTAAGAAGAATTACAGCATACGAGTTTCTTAATTTCTCCTTTATGGAAGCTACTTATGTTCAATTACATTCCAACAATTACAACGAAAAAACAGACGGTAGTGCTTGGGACACTAATGAGTTTTATCAATATCCCGAAAGATTTAGCTCCTCATTTGGGAAGTATACCAAATACTGCGATTTACTTATCCATTGCTCCTTCTGGAATCCTAATGCTCCAATTTTATTCACTAAAAAAGAAATGCATTCGCCCGATTTCCGTATTGGTGTTATTGCCGATATTACTTGCGATATTAATGGCTCTATCCCTTCTACTACTAAAGCAAGTAGTATCGAAAATAAATTTTATGGGTATGACCCAGTAACCGAAACCATTGAAGAACCTTTTAGTAACCACACCATTGCCGTTATGGCTGTTGATAATTTACCTTGTGAATTACCACGAAATGCTTCCGAAGATTTTGGAAAAGAATTAATTGAAAAAATACTCCCTTCACTATTGGTGCATGATAAAGATGGAATGATAGAAAGAGCCACTATTACAAAAAACAATGAATTGATGCCTCGATTTATGTATTTGAGTGATTATGTAGCAGAATAATAACTATTTTAAAGGCAGCATCAATGGATGTTTTTCGTTGTATTTACGCAAATAAATAAACTGAGAATCGTATTTTTCGCGTTTCCCCAATTTCATAAACTGATCATATAATTCAGTATCTCTTTTTATTAGAGTTGTAAAACTTTTTAAATCAAATGGAATAGTTTTTTCTGTTTGTGTATCGTAAATAAATAGGCGCAACTCTTCGGTAGTTGTGCTTAAGCCATAATTAGAATACATGGGATCCATAAAACTAGCAGTTGTGGTAACCAAGGCTGTAAATTGCAATAATGTTCCTATAACATTAACCCTACTAAAATCGTTATTGTAATAAATATAAAGCATTCTATTTTGAGTATAACCCCAAATTTCAGTTGTTTGTATCTTTTGCTCAATGCCCATTGTATCCCTGTAAACAATGTATTTTTCCTGAACTACCTGTTTTAAAAAATCAACACTATTTTTTGAAATATTTGCAACAATCGACGTGTTATTTATCGGGGTGTTATTTTTAAATTGATTAATAGTTAAATACAACCCTTCCGAAAATTCATAATCACGGGTATAAACAACCGAATTGACTTGTGATAGTCCTACTAAGGAAATTAGAAAAAAATTGATAGTTAAATTTTTTTTCATCTAAAATAACGGTCTTTATATTAAATCAAAGTGCTTTAATCTGAAACCAAAATACAATTAATTATTTATAGAAGTTGGTTTAATTTGGTATAAATTTATGTCTGAATACCTTAGAGCCTGTTTAAAATTTATTTGTATAAATTTATATCACCCCTAAAAGAGTTTTATTAGTATTTATACAAATAAATTTTAAACAGGCTCTCAATGTAAAAAAACTATTGCACAAAATTTAGCCTTCAACACCTAAATGTTTCTTACATTTGATAACACTTATTTACCGCTTTAGGCGGTAGCTAATTAATTTTGAAAAATTTTATATCCTCTTTTTTATTACTGCTTTTTCTTTTTCCTATTGCGGAAAAGGGCTTGCACCAGTATGAACATAAAAATGATATACATTGCACCGCTTCAAACAAACACTTTCACGAAGTTGAACACCATTGTTCCATTTGTGATATTCTACTTTTAGATGCGCATACATCTTGTTCCATAGAAATAAAAATAAATCCGCCCACTCAAAATTATCAGTTCATACAAATTACTGAACACACGCACACACTAACATCATTCCCGCTTTTACCCTCCAGAGCCCCTCCTACTGTTTAGTTTAGTTAAATTTAATTTCGACCTTATATATTCAACTAATCAAAATCCAATTCAATTAAACCAATTGAATTGGATTCATTTATTTAAAAAAGCACCCATGAAAAAATACAATTACCTATTGTGTTTACTATTCTGTTGGATATTAAATACTATTACTGCAAAATCTATTACTAATTTTAGGGATGTAACTCTTACAGGCAAAATAACAGATGCGTCAACAGGAATAACAATTCCGGGAGCTATTGTTTATATTCCAGATTTAAAAACAGGAGCTATTTCCGGAGTTGACGGAACATACATTATCAACAATTTACCCCAGTCAAAAATACTTATTCAGGTAAGTTCTATCGGATATAAAACAATTATTGAAACCATCGATCTTTCGATGATTTCTGTTAAAGATTTTTTATTAGAAACGTCGGTAACTGAAATGCATGAAATTATTGTAACGGGACTTACTGCTGGGGCAGAGAAAAATAGAACGCCAACACCTATGAGTATTGTTTCAAAAACAATGTTGCTTCAAAATTCGTCTACCAATATTATCGATGCCATTGCTAAACAACCCGGTATATCACAAATAACAAGCGGTTCCGGAATTTCAAAGCCTGTTATCCGAGGATTGGGATTTAACAGGGTTGTTGTTATAAACGATGGTATACGGCAAGAAGGGCAACAATGGGGGAGTGAACACGGAATTGAAATTGATGAATATTCGGTAAACAAAGTAGAGATATTAAAAGGTCCTGCAAGTCTTTCCTATGGCTCAGATGCAATGGCCGGGGTGATAAACATTATCTCTGCTCCTACGCTGCCTTTAGGTAAAATGGAAGGAAACATCATTACAAATTACCAAACAAATAATGGATTGGTAGGATATTCGGCAAACATTGCAGGCAATCAAAAGGGACTTATTTGGAACCTTAGGTACAGCAATAAAATGACGCACGCCTATCAAAATAAATACGACGGATCTGTTTTTAATTCGGCATTTAAAGAAAATACGATTACCGGAATTATTGGTGTAAACAAAGCCTGGGGATACTCTCATTTACATTTTAGTGATTATAATCTTACACTTGGTATCACCGAAGGAGAACGTGATAGCCTGACAGGGAAATTTATAAAAACCATGGCTATTAATGACACTCTTATAGGTAGTGAGGTGGCAGCAAAAAAAGATTTCCAATCCTATTCGTTTTACAATCCATTTCAAAAAATCACTCATTATAAAATAGTAAGTAACAATAGCTTTATAATTGGGAATGGCAGTATTAAAGCCGTACTTGGATTTCAACAAAATCAGCGCAAAGAATTTGGCAATGTACTTATGCCCAAACAATATGGTTTGTATTTTTTATTAAACACGTTTAATTATGATTTCCGTTATGTATTACCCGAAAGAAACAACTTATCTATTTCTATTGGAACAAATGGGATGCAGCAAACATCTAAAAATAAAGGAATAGAATTTTTAATACCGGCATATAATTTATTTGATATTGGTGCATTTGTTATCATCCGAAAATCATTTAAAAAACTTGATATAAGTGGCGGTATAAGATATGATTCAAGAATACAACATGGAAATGATTTGTATGTAAATTCAACAGGTCAAAAAGTGGAAAATATTGACGCCTCAACGGTTCAGCAATTTAAACAATTCAACGCCAGATTTAACGGTGCATCCGGAAGTGTTGGAGCTACGTATCAATTTTCAGAAAAAATATTTGGAAAAATAAATGCCTCACGCGGATACAGGGCACCTAACATTGGTGAACTATCGGCCAATGGGGTACATGAAGGCACTTTACGGTACGAAATTGGGAGCCCTAATCTAAAGGCAGAAACTAGCTTACAACTGGATTTTGCATTCGGCATAAATTCAGAACATATTTCGGCCGAAGTGGATGTGTTTAACAATTCCATTTCCAATTTTATTTTTTCACGGCAATTAAACTCCATCCTGGGTGGAGATTCCATCACTCAAGGTTTTAATACATTTAAGTTTATTGCCGGCAATGCCAATTTAAGAGGTGGTGAAATAAGTATTGATTTTCATCCTCACCCAATTCATTGGTTGCATTTTCAAAATACGTTTTCGTATGTTCAATCGCTTCAAAAAAATCAATCCGACTCAACAAAATACCTCCCTTATACTCCGCCTGCAAAATTGCAATCGGAATTAAGAGCCGACATTAAACATATAGGCAACGAAGTGAATGATGCCTATTTTAAAGTGGAGCTAGAAAATTATTTTGCACAAAACAATTTTTATTCGGCATACCAAACAGAAACTCAAACACCGGGATATACACTTATTAATTTAGGAGCAGGAAGTAATTTTACAAAAAACGATAAAACCTTTTTTTCGCTCTACATCAGCGTTAATAACCTTGCTGATGTTGCTTATCAAAGTCATTTAAGCAGATTAAAATACGCTCCTATCAACTATTCTACCGGCAGAACCGGGGTATACAATATGGGAAGAAATATTAGTTTTAAAATAGTAGTGCCATTAGATTTAAAATAATTTTACGGGAAAGGGAACAAATTTATTTTCTAGCTTTTTTAGAATCTGTTTAAATTTCATTCAAATTATTTTCAGGTATTATTTTCATAAAGTTCTCGACTCCGCTCGAACTGACTAAATGCCCCGTCAATTCGAGCGGAGTAAAGAATATGGGTTTTGAATATCATAATTCACATTTAAAATCTAAACAGTTACTTATACTTCAAGGTAAGTTTTTTGTTTTCGTAATCAATTACAGCCTTGTATTCCAGCAAAATATCACTGCCTAAAACACCAACTACTTGCTTTAAGCCTAATTCCTTGTAGGATTGATTTACATGCGACAAATCCATTAATACAATGGTGTAGTTACAAATTGAAAGGTTACCTAATTCCAATTTTCTTATAGCGGTAAATTCACTTTTAATTTTGTCGGTTCCTAAACCAACCGATAACTTACTATGTTTTTTAAACTTTTTTTCTTCAACGTATTTTTTAATCCGTTTTAAATCAAATACCGTTTTTGAAGCGCCTGTATCTATAATTACTTTAGCTGATTTACCATTGATGGTTATTTTCATCAACAAATGAAAACCATCGCCACCGATAGAAATTACTTTAAACGGAATTTCTGTTATCATTTTTATGAAGATCAGCTTCAAAATTAATCCACTAAAGCTGTTTGTTCTCGACTTCGCTCGAACTGACACAGCTTTAAATATTAGATATTTTGATATACGAAAAAGGCTCCACAAAATTGTGGAGCCTTTAAAAATTTAATTCAGTCAATTATTTTGCAACTGATGCGTTCATAGCATCCAAAGCATCCATCACTTCTTTAACTGCTTTTGCAGAATCAGCAAGTAATGCTTTTTCTTCAGCATTTAATTTTAATTCGATAATTTGCTCAATACCATTTTTACCCAATTTAACAGGTACTCCAAGGTAAATGTTGCTAAAACCGTATTCTCCTTGCAACCAAGCGCAAACAGGGAAAATACGTTTTTGATCACGAACAACAGCTTCAACCATTTGTGCTGCTGATGCTCCCGGAGCGTACCATGCAGAAGTTCCTAATAAATTTACAATTTCTCCACCACCCTTTTTAGTGCGGTCGATAATAGCATCTAATTTTTCTTTAGAGATTAATTCAGTAACCGGAATTCCACCAACAGTAGTGTAACGAGGAAGTGGCACCATTGTATCACCATGTCCACCCATCAATACTGCTTGAATATCTTTTGGAGAGCAATTTAATTCTTCAGCTAAAAATGCACGGTAACGAGCAGTATCTAAAACACCAGCCATACCAAATACACGTTTTGAATCAATTTTTGCAGATAAATATGCGCAATAGGTCATAACATCCAATGGATTAGAAACCACAATGATGATAGCATTTGGAGAATATTTTAAGATGTTTTCTGTTACTCCTTTAACGATACCTGCATTAGTTGAAATAAGGTCATCACGGCTCATACCCGGTTTACGAGGCAAACCTGAAGTAATTACAACAACATCCGAATTTGCAGTTTTAGAAAAATCGTTAGTAGAACCTGTAAGACGAGTATCGTAAAGATTCACTGGTGCTGTTTGCCAAATATCCAACGCTTTACCTTCAGCAAAATTTTCTTTAATGTCTAGCAAAACAACTTCATTTGCCAATTCTTTTTGAGCAATTACATCAGCACAAGTTGCGCCTACGTTACCTGCACCTACTACGGTTATTTTCATCTTATTTTGTTTTTTAAATGTTTGTATTTTAAAAAAATAATTTCGGGCGCTAAATTAGAAAGAAATCCTATACCGACATACGTTTGTTTCAGTTTTTTTTACCATTACGGCAATTTCCACAAAATGGACAAAAAGTATAACTTTTTCAACAAATAATCGTACAGTACAAGGCAGATGTTTTTAGGGAGAATTTTAATAGCCAATTTTAATTTTCTAAATCGATAAAATATAGTGTCTATGAGGTTACGATTACTTTATTTCATTGTTTTTCATTTTCTTCTTTTCCCTTGTTTCACATCACCTTTAAAGGCACAGGTAATAGCTAATTTTACTGCGAGTAAAACTTCGGGCTGCGCGC
This sequence comes from Bacteroidota bacterium, assembly GCA_947447995.1. Taxonomy (GTDB): domain Bacteria; phylum Bacteroidota; class Bacteroidia; order 2-12-FULL-35-15; family 2-12-FULL-35-15; genus 2-12-FULL-35-15. Next base: position 8,400 of record CANFLQ010000014.1, read on the forward strand.
CACTTTCTGTTAATTTTAATAATACATCCACGGGCTCAACGTCCTATTCTTGGAATTTTGGAAACGGGAACATATCTTTACTTAGCAACCCTGGCGCTACTTATAGCACACCTGGCATATATTCAGTTGTTTTAACAGCTTCTAACGGTGCATCCAGCAATACGCATACGGTATCTATTTCGGTATATGCTAACCCTACACCAAACTTTAGCTCAGGTGCAATGCCTTCCTGTATTGGTCAGCAGGTTTTATTTACCGACAATTCCGTTGCCGGTAGTGGAGTAATTAGCAAATGGGATTGGGATTTTGGCGATGGCAGCAATTTAAGCTCCAATACGTGTACAACAACTCACGCTTACACAAACGCAGGAACTTTTCCTGTTACTTTAATTGTAACCAACAGCAATGGTTGTTCAAAAAGCATCATCAACAGTGTTACAATACTTGCTAGTCCTCATGCCAATTTTACGGGAACACCAATCAATGCTTGTCAACCACCAACACCTGTTAATTTCACAAACACCTCCACTTTTACAGGAGCTGTTACTTATCTTTGGAATTTTGGCGATGGCAACACTTCTACACTTGCAAACCCAAGCAATGTTTATAATTTTACAGGCACCTATCCTATATCTCTTGAAATAACACAACAAGGCTGCAAGGACACTATGACCAAACCAAACTACGTGGTTATTGAGGATATTGTTCCTGATTTTAATTCGGACAGACAATTGATATGCGAAGGTGAAACGGTTGCCTTTACTGACTTATCTAGCCCATTAAGCGTTTCTCGGACTTGGAACTTTGGCGATGGAGCCACCTCTACTTTAGCTAATCCAACACATACATACATTACTGCCGGAACATATACCGTTTCTATGTTAAATGCAAGTGCGGCCGGCTGCTCACATTCACTTGTAAAAAATGATTATATAACAGTATTCCAAAATCCCATTGTATCGTTTTCTGCCAATAAAACATCCAACTGTATTGCACCTTTTTCGGTTAACTTTACCGATAACTCTGTAAATGCTGCAAGCTGGGATTGGGATTTTGGCGATGGCGGCACATCTAAACTTAAAAATCCAACCCATGTATACAACAAAACAGGGGCTTATAATGTAAGCCTCACTGTAACAAGCGCCAACGGCTGCAAAACAACGTTAACAAAAAACAAATATATTTTTATCTCCGCCCCCACAGCGGATTTTAAAGCTGATACCCTACAAGGCTGTATACCTTTATCTACCAATTTTACCTGTACCAGCACTTCCCCATTTGATGCAATTACAAAGTATACATGGGATTTTGGAAACGGGACAGCTTCCAGCATATCTCCCACCATTCACAACACGTATGCTACTGTTGGCAATTATACTGTTAAACTCATTATTACCACTGCACTTGGCTGTACCAATACCGTTACCAAAAGCAATTACATAAAAGCTGGTATACCACCAACTGCTAAATTTAGTGTTGTAAAACCTGCTGTTTGCCACGGTGTTGAAGCTGAATTTATAGACCAATCCATTGGTGCAGATTCTGCACATTGGGAGTTTGATACAAACCAAGGAACTTTTGATACACCCTGGGGTACAACTTTACCTTTTAACCCTGTATTACAGTCGTTCCCCGATACGGGCACTTTTTTTGTAAGACAAATAGCCTTTAATCATGGTTGCCCCGATACCTTTCAAATAAACAAAGCTATTCGGATAATGCCGCCAAAACCTATTTTATCATATACGCTAAATTGTATTACACCCAACATCGTTAACTTTACGGATGCCTCACAGGGAGCCGATTCCATTGTCTGGGATTTTTTAGATGGCAGCCCTAAACTTAGCAATGTGCTGAGCCCTACTCATACTTATACCAATGTAGGATCTCATGGTGTTCAATTAACAGCATTTAATTTTGCTACCGGTTGTTCCGAAACAATTACTCAGGTATTTAAAATAGCCAATCCAAAAGCAAAACTAAATGATGCACCCAATAAAGGATGTTATTCCTTACCTGTTCATTTTACTAATTTATCGCTAGATGCGGATACGGCAACCTGGAGTTTTGGCGATGGCACACCCAATTCTCACGACACCACTAATTTTTTTCACTCCTTTACTTTACCTGGTAAATATCAAGTAAATTTAACCATTACAGATATTAACGGATGTATTGATTCTACAAAAACAACTATTACAGTGTATGGGCCTTTGCCTAATTTTGCTGCAAATATTTTAACAGGATGCACCGCCTTACCTGTTACCTTTTCAGATGCTACAGTTTCCGACTCCTCACTTGTTCAATGGGATTGGGATTTTGGCGATGGTACTCCTAAACAAACAACGGCAATTGCTGCTATTAATCATACTTACAATGTTACCGGTTTATATTCGGTAACTATGACAGTTACCGACAAAAACGGTTGTACAAATTCAGCAATTAAAACGGATTATATTGAACCAACATTTCCTATTTCCGCATTTGCTGCCGACAGTTTTGCCTGTAAAAAACAAGGTGTGTTTTTTGATGCGTCGGCAACAAATGTGACATTTCCAGCAACATTTAACTGGGATTTTGGCGATGGAACAACGGGTACAGGAACAGCTCTCAATCATTTTTATACTTCCGACAGTTTATATAACGTTAACCTTATTGTAAGCGACAAAAACGGGTGCACCAGCAATATAAAGCATCCAATCCGAATACAAAGCCCAATGGCTGCATTTACTTATTCTGTAATTTCGCAGGCATGTGGTGTTTCAAACATTCAATTTACAGATCAATCAAAAGGGTTATCTATTAATAACTGGAAATGGAATTTTGGAGATTTTGCATCTTCACTTCAACAAAACCCAATACATGTATATACTAAACCTGGTTTATACCCAATTACGCTTGAAGTAACAAATATTGCGGGCTGTGCGGACACGTTTTTAATTGACAGTTTACTTGTACTGGGTCCCGTTGGAACATTCTCATTTACACCCGATAGAGGTTGTATCCCTTTAGAAGTAACCTTTACAGCTATTAGTAGCAATGCCACCAATTACAATTGGGATTTTGGAGATGGGACAATTATTAATACAGTTAACCCAATTATTAAACATATTTATACTCAAGTAGATACAGCAACACCTTTTTTACTGTTGGGAAATATTTTGCCAGATGGCAGTCCTTGTCAATTTCCCGCTCCCCCTGCAGGCTTTGTAATTGCTACAACCATAGTAACACCATTCATCGATTCTGTATTAAACATACCATGCAATGGGGATTCTATCGGTTCTATATTTACCTCAACATTTGGTGGCACTGTACCTTACACCTATTTGTGGTCTACAACACCCATTCAAACTATCAGTACAGCCACAAACTTACCTGCTGGCACATATACGCTCACTGTAACAGATTCCAATTCATGCGTAACACCAATAATAGCAAATATAACTCAACCAGCACCCTTAATAACCATAGCTGGTGTAAATGACACTGTTTGCCCAGGAACAGCCGCTGTTTTAAAAACTACTGCCAGTGGAGGCTCAGGTAATTATACCTTTGCTTGGCAACCTGGTGGAATTTTAAATACAGGTACTTTAAACATCATACCTACAACCGATACCGTATACACCGTAATAGCAATTGATAAAAACAATTGTTTGGGAAAATCAGTTACAACAAGTGCTATTGTATATGCCCTACCACCCGATAGTGTTATTGTAAATGCTGCCCCTTTAATTTGTGCAGGGCAAAGTACGGATGTATCTGTTAAAACATTTGGACCTACCGGTCCGCTCATTTATTCCTGGAATCAAGGCTTGGGCAATACGCCTGGGGTATTCAGAGTTACCCCATCCGCTCCATCTACTTATGTAGTTACAGTTTCCAATTCATGCGGAGCTAGCATTTCAGCTTCGGCAAATGTTGGTTTTTATGCTCCTCCCACTATGGTTATAAGTTCAGATACTACAGCTATTTGCGCCCCAAACGCAATTTTATTTAATGATCGTTCCATTTCTTCTAATCCGCTAGATACCGTATCTATATGGGATTGGGACTTTGGTGATGGCACAGCACACTCAACTTTACAACATCCATCACATATTTACTCTCAACCAGGAGCCTACTCCGTTAATTTAGTAGTTACAACAGCTAACGGTTGTACAAATAGCAATGCAGCTACCCCAATGATAATTAATGCAACCCCATACCCTATTGCAAATTTTACAATCAATTTATCTGAACTTGAATTGCCTTACGATGTTACAAAAACCAGAAATCAATCATTTGGAGCAAACACCTACCATTGGGATTTTGGCGATGGCTCATCGTCTACACTTTTTAACCCAAATCATTTATATACCTCAGTAGGTAACTTCAAAATACAACTTATATCAACTTCAACACAAGGATGTTCGGACACATCGTATGTAAGCCTCACAACTAGTGCCGATGTTGTATTTCCTAATGCTTTTACACCTAATCCTAAAATTGTGTCCGATGGCATTTACGACATGAACAATTTGGACAATGATATTTTTTTTCCTTATACATCGGGAGTTATCGAATATAAGTTTGAAATTTTTGACCGTTGGGGCGAACAAGTATTTGAATCGTTGGACATAAAAATGGGTTGGAACGGCTATTATAAAGGAAAAATTTGTCAACAAGATGTATATATTTGGAAAGCATACATTAAACATAATAATGGAAAAATTTTTAATAAAACAGGCGATGTAACACTATTGAGATAGCGCTAGTTATTACCTTTATTGCTTTGGTATTAGTTATAAAATAGAGTAATTTTACAAAAAATATTTAAACTGTGGAAAACAATCAATTTGACATCATCATTGTTGGTGGCGGCATTGTGGGCTTAGCCTCGGCCTATAAAATAAACACAAAATATCCCAATAAAAAAATTCTTGTTCTTGAAAAAGAAGAAAGCGTTGCTGCTCATCAAACGGGACATAATTCGGGAGTTATACATTCTGGCTTATATTATAAACCAGGATCTTACAAAGCAAAAAATTGTGTGGACGGCAGAAGAGAATTGGTAGCCTTTGCCAAGGAGCACAAAATACCTCACGATATTTGCGGTAAAATAGTGGTTGCTACGGAAGAATCGGAATTGGCGCACATGAACAAAGTATATAACAACGGTATTGCTAATGGTGTAGAAGATGTTGTAAAAATTGATGCCGCACGTATTAAAGAAATTGAACCCTATTGTGTAGGTATAGCTGGCTTATGGGTAGGTTGCACTGGTATTATTGATTATGCTGATGTTTCACGCAAATATGTAGAACTGATACGTGAAAAATTTAGTGGCAGCAAAGTGCTTACAGGGCATGAAGTAACTGCTTTTGAAAAACACAGCGACCATACAATTGTAGTTACTCCCAAAGGAAAATTTAAAGGTAAATACATTATAACCTGTGCAGGTTTGCAAAGCGACAGAGTTGCAAAAAAAGAAGGCGCCAAAATAGACACTGCCATTGTTGGTTTTAGAGGCGATTATTTTGACCTTACCGATAAAGGCTTAAGCAAAGTTCGCAATTTAATTTACCCTGTTCCTAATCCTAAATACCCATTTTTAGGAGTTCATTTTACCCGTATGATTCATGGAGGAACGGAATGTGGGCCTAACGCCGTTTTTGTTTTTAAACGCGAAGGATATAGCAAAACAGATTTTTCACTAAAAGATACTTCCGAAGCTTTAGCATTTGGCGGTACTTGGAAATTTTTTGCAAAAAACATGAAATTTGCCTTGGACGAATACCGAGGCGCATATTCTAAAACTTATTTTTTAAAACGCCTCCACAAATTGATTCCAACATTGGAAATGGACGATTTAAAACCTGGCAGAGCAGGTGTTCGTGCTATGGCACTTGCACCCGAAGGTGAAATGATAGATGATTTTAAAATTGAAGTGAACGGCAATTCAATTCATGTTTTAAATGCGCCTTCACCTGCTGCTACATCTTCACTGGCAATAGGTACAGCCATTCAGGAAATGGCGACTAAACATTTTAATTTAGATTAAAATTTAAACAATTTATGAAATTGAATTATGATTTAGTAAAATTATAAAATATGATATTACTATACATTATGGCAGCTTTATATATAACTGCGGGTATTTTTCACTTTGTTGCCCCACAATTTTTTTTAAACATTGTACCTACTTATATTCCATTAAACTATCATAAAAGCCTAGTATACATTAGCGGAGTTTTTGAAATTGTATTTGGAGCAATGTTGTTTTCAGAAGCAACACGCCCTTATAGTGCATGGCTGATTATTGCATTATTAATAGCCGTATTCCCTGCCAACATTCAAATGTCTGTTACTTTTTATCAAAATAAAAACCCCTATTTTTGGGGAACTGTTGCGCGGCTTCCATTGCAAATTTTATTGATATACTGGGCTTGGATGTACACACATTTATAAACATATTTTCTTCACATTCAAATACAATTACTTCATCCTATGAACAATAAAAAACAAGGAAAAGTAAAGCAAGTTCAAGCCAGTACCAATAGTACTCCTGTATTACTAGCCAATAAAAGCTCTCATCCATTACTTTGGTTGGCAGGCATATTGCTTATTACGTACATAGCGTATTTTCCATCTCTTAAAAATGGATTTACCAATTGGGACGACAATGTATATATAGGTGAAAACACACTGATTAAAAAAATATCAGGTACTAACATCAAAAAAATGTTCAACACCGAAAATCATGTATCGCTCAATTATCACCCTATAACAATTTTGTCCTTAGCATTGGATTATAAGCTATCCTCAGGCTATAACGCAAAAAAATTCCATACCACCAATCTGATATTTCATTTATTAAATACCGCGCTGGTATTTTGGTTTATCTTTTTATTGAGTGATAAAAAGATAATAGTGGCAAGCATTGTAGCATTGTTTTTTGGAATACATCCTATGCACGTTGAATCTGTTGCCTGGATTTCCGAACGAAAAGATGTAGTGTATGTATTCTTTTTTATGTCTGCTTTAGTTGTTTACATTAAATATTTGAATGCAAAAAAAAATAAAATTGCGCTCTATCTTTTAATTTTAGTTCTTTTTGTATTCTCATTATTATCAAAGGCAATGGCAGTAGTGTTACCGCTCATATTTTTATTAATCGATTATTACAAAGATCGCACACTCGATAAAAATATAATTTTAGAAAAACTGCCATTTTTAGGCTTATCAATTATTTTTGGATGGCTAGCATCTCACATTCAGTCCGAAGGTGCTGCCATTGCTAAGTTTGAGCTCTTTTCTTGGGCACAACGTATTGCCTTTGCATCTTATGGTATGATAAGCTATATTTATAAACTATTTATTCCTACTTACCTTTCATGCTTTTACCCTTATCCGCATTTACAGCAAGATCATTTGCCTATTATATTTTATATCTGCCCATTCATTGTGTTGGGATTTTTTACTTTAGTATTATTTAATCTAAAGAAAAACAAGACGCTTGTTTTTGGCTTTTTATTCTATTTCTTAACCGTTGCATTGGTGTTGCAATTTATATCCGTTGGTCAAGTAATTATGGCCGATCGATATTCGTATATTTCATACATTGGTCTATTATTTCCCATAGCAATGGGTTACAACTGGTTACAAAACCAAACCAACAATAAATTAAAACTATTAAAACAGCTATCTCTTACACTATTAATAACATTTACAGCAGCTTGTTTATGGCTAACATTTGAAAGAACAAAAGTTTGGAAAAATAGCGATAGTTTATGGACAGATGCCATAAAAAAATATCCTGAAAGTGAAGCCGCTTATAGAAACCGGGGCAGTTACCTGATAAATAAAGAGGCTTATGATTTGGGAGAAAAAAACATTGGCGAAAGAGAAATGGATAGGGCTTTGGAAGATTTTAATATATCTATTGCGATTAACCCTAATAATGCTAAGGTTTTTACCAACCGTGCAAACATTCATGGATTAAAAGGACATTTTGATTTGGCATTGAGCGATTATTCCAAATCAATAGAATTAGATAAAACCGATGAACAAATATTTTTTAACAGAGCTGTAACCTATAGCATGATGAAACAATTTGATAAAGCTATTGAGGATTTTACTACAGTATTAAAAATGAAACCCCAATTTAAAATAGCAAAAGAAAGTAGAGCGTATGCGTATGTTGACAATAAAAATTATGAAAAAGCTATTTCCGAATTAAATGAATTAATAAAAACTGAACCAACAAATGCTATGTATTATTTTTACAGAGGAACCGCCTATTTTAATAGTGGTAATGCTGCAGCAGCATTAGCCGACAATACAATGGCAATTGAATACAACCCCAACAATTCTGGAGCGTATTTTAACCGATCGGTTGTAAATAAAACTATGGGAAAATATAAAGATGCGCTGAACGATGCACTAAAAGCCCAAAGCATGGGATATGCAATTAACCCCAATTATATAAATGAATTAAAAGCAGAAGCGAATTAAAATTTATTTAATGAGTAATAAAAAATAACCACTTACAAACAACCGCTTACTTTGGCTTGCAGCAATTTTAAACCCTCACTTAATTTCCGAAAAAGAAAATAGAAGCCACGTATACTCTACAACTGGCAACTACCCTATAAGTATTATTGACCTAAACGAGTTAATCCTATTAACACCCAACAATGCAGATTATTATTTTTATAGAAGTTTTGCTTATGTTAAACTAAATAATTATACAGCAGCGCTTACCAACAATAATATTTCATTACAACTTAACCCTAAAATGCTAATTACATTAAAGAACTGAGCCGTTAAACACACCTATTTATATCAACCTACTGCACAAAAAAAGTCGGCTGCCTCAATAGGGCAGCCGACTTTTCAATTAACAAACAAATTTTATTAATGTTTAATCATTTTTTTTGCTGTCGTTTTTTGACCATTTTTGATATTTACAAAATACATACCTGCGTTTAAATTATCAGTACTAATTGTAGATAAACCTGCATTTAATACTCCGCTATATACTGTACGACCAGTTATATCAATAATGAAAACACTAGCACTTTTATCGCAAACCACAGTTATTTGGTTATCAAAAGGATTTGGATAAATGTTTGTTACTACCATTTCTTGAGTGCTTATTCCGGTTGATAATAAGTCAAGGCTCACATAATCCTCAGCTTTTACATTGCCAGAAGTACGGTTGGTACAGAACAAGTCTAATACCAATTTACAGATACCAGTAGTGCTTTTTACGTTATAATTTTGAGTAATGGTATGGTTACCAACTTTTTGAAAAACTGTCCAGATAGCCTTGATAGTATCAGTACCCACAAAGTTTTTATGTGTAATACGGATAGAATCGATAGCATCATAGTTGATAGTACAAGTTAAAATTGCACTTGCAACTAAAGTATCTTTAATCACTGGAGGAATAAATGTAGAAGCTGGAGGAACAAATGTAGAAGCTGGAGAACCAATTACAAATACAAATGATGCAGATGCCGAATCAGCATCCATTACGCTGATAGTATAAAAACCTGCGCATAACGAATCTGCTACATAGTATTGTCCTACAGCTGAAACAGCACCCAAAGTAAATTTATATGGCGCTTTTCCGCCTTCTACCATAGCTTTTGCTTTACCGTTACACAATGCAGCATTAGTTACATCCATTGATTTAACAAACAAATGCAATGGTTTTACACCAGGTGCAGGAGGAGGCATCATTACTTGTGGTTTATTTACACCCACATAAGTAGTAACAGTTGCTTTACATCCCACAGAATCGCTAACTGTAACTGTATATTTACCTTCACAAGTCCCCTTGTGAAAAGGAGTTGTATTTGCAGCATTATCAGCCCACATAAAACTTAATGGTGCTCTAAAACCTTTACAAACAGCTTCAATATAACCACCACAAGCATTTGATGTTGTATGTAAGGTATCATTTACAACCAATGTACGTACAGCAAAAAATTGACATGGTTTAATGTTTGCAATTGCTTTATCCAAACGCGTTGAATCATAGCTACCACAACCATTTGCATCAATTATTTTTACCATATACATACCTGCGCATAAGTTTGGTTGAACCTTAGTAGTAATGTTACTGCCAGACCAGTGATAGGTAAAAGGAGCTACACCACCATCAGGAAAAGCTTCCACTGAACCATTACAAGCACCAACCGTTGTTTCACCTTTTGGTAACACATGCGCCTTAAAAGTTGAACAATCTTTACCCGCTTTAACAAAAGCTGTATCCGTAAATTTACAACCTGCGGAGTCTACAACTGTCATTTCATATTTACCAGGACATAATCCTGTACGAGTTTTAGTAGTTATAGCTGAACCTGTCCATTTGAATGTAAATGGAGCTCTTCCGCCTTTAACAATTACAATTTCAGCAGCACCATCGCAACTTGCCGCTGTTTTTGAGTTAGTTGTAATAGCATGCGCTTCAAATCCCGGACAAGTTCCAAAACCTGAACCATTACCACCATTACCTGTAGGAGTCGTTGTATTTGTTGGAGTTCCATTTGGAACACCAATAAAGAAACGCTCAACAAGCACTTTCGTTCCAATTGAATCTAAAAACTGAACAGAATAATTACCTACACATAATTTAGCGATATCTAAACCATCTGTTTGAACTAATGCCGAATCTTTAAACCATTTCCAAGTTTTAGTTGCGCCTGCATTAAAATGCGCTTTTCCATCACAAGCTGTTTGCGATGTAGCACCACTAAAAGTAACTCTTGAACCTGAATTTGGTGTTACAGTACCTGAACCTGTTGGTGTAACTGTTCCTGTTCCAGCGGTATTTACCACACCAATTGCAAATTTATTTGTAATATAGTTTGCTCCAGCCGAATCAAGAAATTGGACAGAATAGTTGCCATCGCATAATTTACCAAGATCTACTCCATTAGTTTGAATTACAACAGTATCCTTAAACCATTTCCAGGTCTTTATTGCTCCTGCATCAAAATGAGCCGTTCCATCACATGATGTTGATGACGAGGTCCCTTTAACTGTTACTCTTGAGCCTGCAGGAGGCGGCGTTGTTGTTTGCGCCATGGCTCCCATGACTGCAAAGCAACCTAGCGAAAGTGAAATGTAGAGTTTTTTCATAGTGTTTAGGTATTTAAAATTAAGGGAATATTCCGTAAATTTCTTTGCTCCCCTTTACGGTCGATAAAAAATAAGGTTTCATTTGCTCTTTTTTATTTATGAGCAATTAAAACCATTTACGTGCAATTTGATAAAAAAGAGAAGTCTTACTTTTTTTTAATATTAAGGAATAGAATAATCTTAAAATATGCAGATAATATTTCAATCAAAATCTTATATTTGCACACTAATTTAGATCTATAACGAAAATAAATATATTAAATCATGAATAAAATTGTAGTTGCAAAATCTGTTGTTGAGTTAGATGGAGATGAAATGACACGGATTATTTGGAAATTTATAAAAGATAAATTAATACTTCCATATTTAGATGTAAAAATAAAGTACTTTGACCTTAGCATTCAAAACCGAGATGAAACAAATGACCAGGTAACAATGGATGCTGCAGAAGCAATTAAAAAATACCGTGTAGGAATAAAATGTGCTACTATTACCCCTGACGAAAAGCGAGTTGAAGAATTTAATTTAAAACGAATGTGGAAATCTCCCAATGGAACTATCCGCAATATTTTAGATGGAACGGTATTTCGTGAACCCATTGTTTGTCAAAATGTACCTAGAATGGTACCTAATTGGACTTCGCCAATATGTATTGGCCGCCATGCTTACGGCGACCAATATACTGCAACAGATTTTATTACCAAAGGAAAAGGCACTTTAACAGTAACATTTACACCAGACGATAGCAGAGCTCCAGAATCATACAAAGTATTTAATTTTAGAAGTGATGGAATAGGGATGGCAATGTATAATACAGATGAGAGCATTAGAGGATTTGCAAAATCTTGTTTTAACAGGGCTTTACAAAAAAAATGGCCTTTATATTTGTCTACTAAAAATACTATTCTTAAAAAATACGACGGTCGCTTTAAAGATATTTTTGAAGAAATTTATCAAGAAAAATTTAAAGCTAAATTTGAAGCTAAAGGCATTACTTATGAGCACCGTTTAATTGATGATATGGTAGCTTCAGTTTTAAAAATGCACGGCAATATTATTTGGGCATGTAAAAATTACGATGGCGATGTTCAATCAGACACCTTGGCTCAAGGTTTTGGTTCATTAGGTTTAATGACTTCAGTTTTAATAACTCCTGATGGCAAAGTAATGGAATCAGAAGCAGCTCACGGAACAATTACCCGTCACTACCGCGATCATCAAGCAGGGAAACCTACATCATCCAACCCTATAGCCTCTATTTTTGCCTGGACAAGAGGTTTAGAGTTTAGAGGTAAGATAGATAAAAATCAGGAATTAATTGATTTTTGCCATACATTAGAACAGGTATGTATTGAAACAGTTGAATCAGGTAAAATGACAAAAGACTTAGCTGTTTGTATACATGGATCAGATGTAAAACATGGCGAACATTATTTATATACCGAAGAATTTTTATCAGCAATTGACGAAAATTTAAAAAAGAAATTGGAAAAATAAAATTCTTTCCTTTTTACATTAGCCCCATATTTAACCCCTAAATTCATAATTTGTTTATGAATTTAGGGGTTAAATATGGGGCTAAAAATTTTATTGCGTTGTATTATTTTTTAAATTACCTTTGCCGCCTAAAACGCGCAAATTAAAATTGCGTTTATTTTTATTTTACGAACTACTTAATTAAAAATTATTATGGGAATGTTATCAGAATTTAAAAGTTTTGCCATGAAAGGCAATGTAGTAGATTTAGCAATAGGTGTTGTTATAGGTGGCGCTTTTGGGAAAATTGTTAACTCTTTAATTGAAGATGTTATTACCCCTTTATTATTGCAACCAGCATTGGACGCATCTAATTTAAAAAACCTTGCAGAACTTACCGCATTTGGTTCAGTAAAATATGGTTTATTTTTATCCGCTGTAATTAATTTTATAATTGTGGCATTTGTTTTATTTATGATTATTAAAGGAATGAATGCGGCAAAAAAGAAAGAAGAAGCCGCACCTGCTGCACCAGCTGGCCCATCTCAAGAACAATTATTAAGTGAAATTAGAGATTTATTAAAAAAATAATTTTTCTATTATTAACAGTTATTAACCCTACACACAGCATAAAGCATGCTGTGTGTTTTTAATTTAAAAAACTATGAAAAAAATTACATTATTATTATGTTTTTCTTTTGCACTATTTTCAAGTAATGCCCAAATAACAGACACCGCAAAAACGGAACCTAAATACTGGATTAAAGGTGCTGGATTAAATATTGATTTTGCTCAATCAAGCTTTACTAACTGGGCTGCTGGGGGACAAAATGCACTATCTGTTACATCTATTTTAAATGCGTTTGCTAATTATAAAAAAGGTAGCAACACTTGGGATAACAGCTTAATTTTAGGATATGGTATGCTACAAAGTGGTACAGCTGCATTACGAAAAAATGAAGATAAAATAGATTTATCATCTAAATATGGTAAATATGCTTTTTATGAACATTGGTATTATTCAGCTTTAGTTAATTTTAAAAGTCAGTTTGCTAATGGTTATAATTATCCAAATGATACCGTTGTTATTTCTCATTTTTTAGCCCCTGGTTATGTTTTAGCTGCCATTGGTATGGATTATAAAACTACTGATAATAGCTTTTCCCTTTTCCTATCTCCAATTACATCTCGAACAATTATTGTGAACGACCAACGATTAGCAGACTTAGGATCGTACGGCGTTACTGCAGCAACTTACGAAACAATAAATGGCGTTAGTGTGCTAACAAAACATGGTGAATTAACAAATCGTCAATTTGGAGGTTATTTAAAAATGACATTTAAAAAAGATGTGATAACAAATGTAAACTTTTCATCAAAATTAGAATTATTTAGCAATTATCTTAAAAACCCCGAAAATATTGTTGTTAACTGGGAAAACATTGTTATGTTTAAAATAAATAAATACTTATCGTCAAGTATAAGCACTGTAATGATTTACGACCACACTATTCCTGTTCCTGTAGAACATACAATAAATAACGTAAAAACATCTGGTGTAGGACCTCGCTTACAATTTAAAGAAGTATTTGCCTTAGGTTTTGCATATAAATTTTAATACTTCAATTAATGTTTAAATGTTAGTTTTTATATAAAAAAACATACAAATTAAGTATATTAGTATAACCCTAGCCCTTAAAGCTGGGGTTATACATTTTTATTTTGACGGTTTAATTGCTGGTAAATATACAGCAGGTACAATGGGTTTAAATTTTATGGCGTCTTTCAAATTTGGAAAGTGCTTTTTAGAACCAAATATATTACCAGTGTAATAAAAAAACCTAAAAAAAATGAGTTCTATTTATCAAACTTTGGTGTTTTACCTAATATGAGAGGACAAGGTATAGGCAAAAAAAATGGAATTGAAATTACGAAACTAAATATGATATTTTGCATTTAATAAATTGGTTTAAAATATCAATAATTTTAGCTACAAATTAAGGGTATCTAATTTAAAACAAAAAGGGTATAGTTTTGGCAGCATACTTAAATCAAAAGCCTTTATGAAAAAAATCTTAGCCATTGCATTTATTTTCACAATATGTCTGTCAGTTTTTTCACAAAATAATAATACTGAAAAACGAGGAACCATTAAAGTTAGAAAAAATGGAAAACTGATTTTGGTAAAATATGACCATGTAAATTACCGATTAATTGGTATTGATAAATATGGTAATATAATTGATTCCGCTGTTGTTGAATTTCAAATGGCCGTAACCATACAGGGTGTTTTTTATTCCGAAAAAACTATAGGCTCAACACTTTCCTATCAAATGCAACAATGGCTTAAGAAATGTGATGCTAGTACACCTATCTATTTTAAAAATATAAAAGCAAAAGATATATATGGTACAATTATCGATGTTCCTAAATTTGAATATGTATTAGGCAATCCAAAATATGACCACTAAATTTTAGCTTATACTAACTTACTTGCTGTTATTACTAAATGGTAAAATTATTTTAATTACAGCCCACCCTTAAACAGAAGTAAACGAATTTAGTACTATTTAACCCAGCAAAATTAAAGGCAAAAAAAATTGGTTGCAGGATAAATAAGAACAAAAAGTAACCCTTTCCATTTAAAACTCGTTTTATTAACCGAATTTGCACACTTAACTTTTTTCAACTATATTTGGTTGAATGGGTACATAACTCTATAATTTAAAGCTGAATAATAATTGCTGGCTATGAAAAAAATACTATTTATTTTTATTTGTATTACGCTGCTATTAACTTATGGGGTTAGTTATGCTCAGTGCAACCTATTTGAGCTTACTCTTCAGCAAAAAGTAATAAATGCCAGCGATATTTTTGAAGGAAAGGTTTTAAATAAAACGTGCTTTTGGAACAGCCAACATAGTTTAATATATACATCCAACACCATTGAAGTATATAAAGTATTTAAAGGAACGGTTACCGAATCTCAACTAGAAGTAATTACCGAAGGAGGCTTGGTTGGCGATGAAATGCACAATGTGACACCCTGCTTAAATTTAAGTATAGGGGATATTGGAATATTCACGGCAATACCTTCCATTGTTGTTAACCCACAGTCAAACACTAACAACAAGGCTTTTCAATGTTATGGAAGCTTACAAGGCTTTTTAAAATATGATCTAGTTGACAAATCAGCAACTACCCCATTCCAAAAATACAACAATATTAAAACCGACCTATATACAACTATCGAAAATTTAATTAGCAATACTTACAAGGATATTATTCCCTTTGATGTAAATAAAAGAACAGCTACAGCAAAAGCAGGTGGCAGCATTACTAATTTTTCGCCAACTACAATTACTGCAGGAACAAACTCTATACTAACAATCAATGGATCTGGATTTGGTGCCAGTCAAGGTTCTAGTACTGTTGGTTTTAAAAATGCAGATAATGGCGGAACATCTTACATTACACCTGCTGCAAGTCAATATATTTCCTGGTCAGATACTCAAATAAAAGTAATAGTACCAGACAATTCAGGCACTGGAACTATCCGAGTAGGTGCTAGTTCAACAATTACAAGTACGGCCATACTAACAGTCAGTTATGCCGAAATGAATACATCCGCATCATCATCGTCGCCTACTCCTTACCAAACAGATCATGTAAATAGAAATAATGCTGGAGGAATAACTTGGCAAATGTACACTAGTTTTAATTCCAATACTTCAGCCAATCAATCATTTACCAGAGCCTTTAATACGTGGAGATGCGCTACCCATATAAATTGGGTAATAGGATCCACCACTACTGTAAACTCAATAGGAAGCGATGGAACAAATGTAATACGATTTGATAGTGGTAATGAATTAGGGGCAGGAATACTTGGGCGATGTACCTCATTTTGGATAGGATGTTCTTCATCTGTATGGTATGTAAAAGAATTGGATATGGCTGTAGATGATGGTGCAAATTGGAATTTTGGTCCCACTGCTCCTACAGGCTCACAATATGATTTTGAAACGGTAATGTTACATGAGTTAGGACATGGGCATCAGTTAGCACATGTAATTGACAAAGCAGATGTAATGAATTACTCACTTGCAAATTTAACATCCAAAAGAACGTTAAATACCAATAATCAAGCCTCTGGAGATGATGTAATGAGCAGAAGTTTAGTTGCGAACAGTTGTGGCCCTGGCGCAATGACAAAATTAACCGGACAATGCGCTATTGGTGGTCCTTTAGCTAATTTTTCGGCAACTCCGTTAAGCGGTTGTGCATCGTTAACCGTAACATTTACCGACAAAAGTACAAATACGCCCACGCAATGGGCGTGGGATGTGGATAATAACGGCACAACAGATTATACTACTCAAAACCCTACACATGTATATACTACAAACGGCACTTATTCTGTAAAATTAAAAGTAGTAAATGCTACTGGAAAAGATTCCATTACTAAAACAAATTACATAACTGTAAACCCATTGCCTGTTGCCAAATTTACGAGTACAATAAATTCAGGAACGGTTAACTTTACAAATACAGCCTCCAATGCTGCTTCATATAGTTGGGATTTTGGTGATTCAAGCTCCTCTTCAACTGCTACTACCCCAACTCATACATACACTCTATCGGGAACCTATACAATTAAGTTAACAGCAAAAAACACGTGTGGCAACAACACTTTATCGCAAACACTTACTATCAATTTACCTGCAAGCAAACCATTACCTGCTTTTTCGGCAAATACAAATTCAGGCTGCACTCCTCTTTCTTTAACATTTAGCGACCTAAGTACAAATACTCCTACTGCATGGTTTTGGGACATAGATAACAATGGCACAATTGACTATACAACTCAAAACCCCAATCACACTTACAACAAAGCTGGGGTATATACTGTAAAACTAAAAATTAGTAATAGTGCTGGCGCCGACTCAATTACCAAAACAAACTATATTACAGTAAACCCGCAACCTATAGCAAGTGTTAGTAGCTCAGTAAATTTTGGAACAGCTAATTTTACAAATACATCTACCAACGCAAGTTCATATAGTTGGAATTTTGGTGATAACAGTACAAGCACTTCAACATCTGTTACACTTTCACACACATATACCATTACGGGAACATATACTATTACATTAACGGCAACCAATGCGTGTGGTAGCCATAGTATTACAAACACCATTACTATTAATAACATTACCCCTCCCCCTTTAGCCAATTTCACTTTTACGCCATCTTTAGGATGTTCTTCTCTTTCTGTAACTTTTACAGATAATAGCACCAACACTCCAACATCTTGGGCATGGGACATTGATAATAATGGAACTATTGATTATACTGTACAAAACCCAACACATAATTATTCCGCGGTGGGGAGTTACTCAATAAAACTAAAAGTTGGCAATATAAATGGGTATGATTCCATTACAAAAACAACTATTATTACAGTTAAAGCTAGTCCAACGGTAATTAACGCATCAGACCAAACAATTTGTTCTGGACAATCAGTAGTAACAAATTCCTTTAGCAGTAATCCCAATGGAGCTACATATATATGGACAAATTCCAACACAACAATTGGCTTAGGTGCATCTGGAACTGGGAATATTCCAGGTTTCACAACTGTTAATACTACTAATGCTGCAATTAAAACTACTATTACAGTTACTCCAACATTAAATGGTTGTTCTGGTGCACCTTCATCTTACCATATCACTGTTAACCCTACTCCAAATACTACATTTAGTTATACAAAAAGCACCTTTTGTCAGGGGGATAATAACCCAAGTCCAACAATTACTTTACCAGGGGGGACATTTTCTTCTACTTATGGATTATCAATTGATACCACATCGGGGTTAATAAATTTAGCCAATAGCAAATTAAACACCTATACTGTAACGTATAGTATTGCTGGACAGTGTACCAATAGTAGTTCAGTAAGCTTTACCATTACCAATAATCCTGATGCTAAATTTACATACACTAGTCCGTTTTGTGAAAAAGCAAATGTTAATACTTTACCTATATTTAATAATGGGGCAAGTGCTGGTACATTTAGCTCTACCTCAGGATTAACATTTGCAAATACACTCACAGGACAGTTAGATTTATTTAAAAGTTTGCCAGGCAATTATACCATTACTAATTCAATTGCAGCAACAGGAGGATGTGCAGCAGCAACAGCAACTAATACAATAACTATTAACGCATTGCCTTTAGCAGCTTTCACTAGTACTATTAATAGTTACACTGCTAATTTAACCAACTCATCTCTTTATGCAAATAGTTACAAATGGAATTTTGGCGATATGAATTTGTCTACTTTAACTAATGTATCTCATACCTACACAAGTGCTGGAACCTATACTATTACCTTAACTGCTAGTAATACTTGTGGAACCTACAATAATAGTGTGCAAGTAACAATAGAAGACACAGGAACAAGTGTATATGAAATTAGTTATGTAGATACATTTTTAATATACCCTAACCCAAGTACAGGAGTTATTACCATTGAATTTTCAAATGAAATAACCTCAGGAAATATGAGTATTTTCAATTATTTGGGAGAAATAGTAATTTTAATTCCCAACATAAATAATTCAAAAAAATTAAACATTGACCTAACTAATTTGCCAAACGGAATGTATTGCATTGTTGGCAATATAAACAAAACGTTTTTTGCAAAAAATGTGGTATTGGTAAAGTAGATTTATAAAACAACCGTTAATAATAATTAAACTTTCGTCAACATTTTCTTTTTTTGAAAAGCAAAGTCCAGAATAAGATCAATAAAATTATACGGTTTATATCCATTTATAGCACTTTGATGAAATATACACGTAGCGGGAGTCATGCCAGGTAGCGAGTTTACTTCAATAAATATTACCTCCACTTTAAGCTCTTTACCTTTTTGTGGATAATAAATGCGTACAAAAGCATCAATCCGAGTATAACCGTTAATGTTTAAAAGTTTTGCCGCAGCACCTAAGGTTTGTTTTACTTTGTTGGAAATTAACTGACGTTCCTGCGTATCTTTTGAATAACGAGCTGGAGTGATGTTCTGACCTTGACCAGCTAAAAATTTTTCTTCCAGTGATAATATTTCCCCCTCGCTCAATGCTTCCGAAGCTTCAAATACTTCGTAATTTACATTGCCTTGTTTATCAAATTTAGTAAGCATACCTCCAGTAATTTCAAGAAAATGATCGGCATCACGTCTACTAATAAGCTCCTCCACCAAAATCACTTGTTTTTTAGGAAACTCTTCTTTGTCTTTTATATTCAACAATTGCGCTGCTGCTGTATCAAATGTTTCCTGTTTGCGAAAAATCAGTTTTGCAAATGCCGCAAATTCGGCTTCTGTTTTAATTTTTCGTACCGCCGATGAACAGCCATCATCCACCGGTTTTGCGATAAAAGGATAATCTATTTTATCCTTTAAAAACGCTAATATATTTTTGTGATCTGCTTCCCACTCTTCTTCAGTTACTAGGGCGTGTTCGGCAACTAAAAAACCGTTTTGTTTTAAAATTTCATTCGTACGGTATTTATCAATGGTAATTTGTGAACTTTCCACACCTGAACCGTTGTATGGCAAACCTACACGCTCCAATTGGGCTTGTACTGCACCATCTTCGCCTGGTCGGCCGTGCAAGGCTATAAACACCACCTCTACCATCTTCGCTAAATCATCGTAAGTAATTCGTTTTGGTTTTGCCAGATTATCTTTTGCCGAGTAATTGCTAGTGATTGAAGTACATTCTTCAATGATCTGTTTTACAAGTTCGTGTACTTTATAATGTTCTATTTTTTCTTTGCTGTCGTCAGCATTGTCTTTCAACAATACGTTTACAGGAATTTGATACATGATGTGCTCCTCGTTGCTTCCTGTTAAAAATACAGGTACAACCTCGTATTTATCGGAAGATGCTAATTTTTCATAGATGTTTCTGCCACTTTCCAGCGATATATGTCGCTCCGACGAATAGCCACCCATAATTACCGCTACCTTAATTTTATTGGTGGAAGCAGCTTTATCGGCTTTAATTAATATATCTAAATTGTTCAATAAACCATCAAATACACCACTGTTTTTTTCAGCAACAATGCGTTGAACCAAAGATGTACGAATGATGTATGTTAAAAATTGCGAAGGGTTTAAACCAATCTCTGCAGCCTGATGGAAAAAAAAGGAGGATGGCATCATTCCAGAAGTTGTATTCGGATCATTTAAAAAAATCTTTCCTTCTTTAGAAATGAAACCATCAATACGCGCATACACATCAAAATTCAAGGCATAAAATAACCCCTCACATTCTTTGCGAATAGCCTGAATTTGCTCATAAGGCAAATCAATTGGTGTAATTTTACGGGATAACCCTGGTAAATATTTAGAACGATAATCAAATAATTCTTTGCCTTTACGAATCTCGGTAGGTGGTAATGCAACCACTTCCCGTTTACCATTATCTTTCGAAGTTAAATTATCGGAATTTTGAAGTACGATACACGAAAACTCTTTTCCTTCAATAAAACCTTCAATCAATACTTTACTTTCGCCATCTAAAGATTCTATCAATACATTTTCATTCTCTTTTTCAAATACTTTATCTAAATAACTTACTAAATCAGCAGGATGATAAATGACCTCAGGCACAACACTTCTAACTTCGGATTTCGGATTTCGAACTTTAACTGGCATCCCAATACCTTCACGAATATCAGCCAACAAGGCAATATTTTCATTTTTTTGATCGGCACTTAAATTTTTCCAATCCGCAGCAATAATTGTTTTTATAAAAAATGCTTTTTCTAGCGCTTTTATAAATTGCATTTTATCATTCTGATGCAAAATACTTATACCTATTGAAGAACCTTGATTTGCAGGCTTTACTACTAATGGAAAACCTATTTCATTTTTGGCTTTTTCAAATGCTTCAATCGCTTTTTCTATTACAAAACCTACTCTATTGATGCTAAAAAAATTTGGACTGTTAAATCCAGCATTTACCATCATTTGTTTTTGTACACTTTTATCAATACCAATAGCTGAAGGCAAAATTCCCGAACCAGAATATGGGATTCTTAAATATTCCAGCAACCCTTGTATTTTTCCATCTTCACCAAATGGACCATGTAAACATAAAAAAGCGAAATCAAAATAATTCTTCAAATCGTCGGCAAGTATTTTTTTGCCGATTTTATTAATCATATCTAACTGCTGTTGTGCTGATAAATAAGCAATTTGCTCGGCATAAATTTGAAAATCGCCTTTATTACTTGGAATAAATTCTGAAGGAGGATAAAAATCGCGGATACTGCCTTTGTAAACGTACTCCCAATTTAACAACACAAAATTACCAAAACTATCAACAAAAACAGGAACAGCATCAAATAAGGATTTGTTTAGATTATCGTAAACCGTTCTTCCGCCAGCAAAAGACACTTCCCGCTCCTTAGAAAAACCTCCAAAAATGATTCCTATTTTTATTTTCATAACTTGCATTTAATTTATTCTTTTTTTAGTACAATCAACTATATAAAGCTCAATTAGAACTTAAACAAATTTAAGATTAAGTGAAGGTATATGCCATTAACTAACAGTAAGTATTCAACATATTTATTAACTAGACTTTATAAAAGTTAAAAATTAAAATCCATTTTTCATTTCAACATCTAAAAACTTCCGCTAGTTGATTTTTACTTCATAATTAAATTATAAATATTTCATAGTATATTTGCAGTATGATTTACATTACACGAAAAGAACATTTTAATGCCGCTCACAAACTATACAACCCAAAGTGGAGCGATGAAAAAAATAACGAAGTATTTGGAAAGTGCTCCAATCCTAACTGGCATGGGCATAACTACAATTTATATGTAACCGTTAAAGGAAGCGTAAATTCTGATACAGGTTATTCTGTTAACTTAAAGGAATTGAGCCTTATTATTAGAACATACGTTACCGATAAACTAGATCATAAAAATCTAAATTTAGATGTTCCGTTTATGCAAGGATTAATGCCTTCAACAGAAAATGTTGCTATTGCTATCTGGAAAGAACTTTTACCATATATCAATGCTTTGGATTGCCAATTACACAGCATAAAACTTTACGAAACGGAGAATAATTATGTGGAATATTTTGGGGGAGAATAAAATTTAGTTAATAGCAAAAAGTTATTAGTTAATTATAAAAAAGGCGAAAAGTTTAATCGTAAAAAGAATCCCCTCTGTTAACTAATAACTAATAACTATTAACTATTCGCTAATAACTACTTATAACTACTAAAAAAATAAAAGATGGGACACGACGAATTTGACGACGTAAAAGGATATACAAAAATTGATAGATACAACCAACAATCTGTTGACGACATTGCATCTAAATACAAAACTATTTTAAGCGATATTGGCGAAAACCCAAACCGCGAAGGACTTTTAAAAACTCCAGAACGTGTTGCAAAAGCCATGCAATATTTAACACATGGTTACGATTTGGATCCAACAGAATTATTGAAATCTGCAATGTTTAAAGAAGATTACAAACAAATGGTGATTGTAAAGGATATTGAAGTTTATTCCATGTGCGAACATCATTTATTGCCCTTTTTCGGAAAAGCTCATGTTGCGTATATACCTAACGGACAGATTGTCGGGCTAAGTAAGATACCCCGAGTTGTAGATGCTTTTTCTCGCAGATTACAGGTTCAGGAACGTTTGACCAACGAAATTAGGGATTGTATCCAAAATACATTAAACCCAATTGGGGTAGCTGTTGTTATTGAATGCTCTCATTTGTGTATGCAAATGCGTGGTATACAAAAACAAAACTCGGTAACCACCACCTCCGCTTTTACAGGTGAATTTTTAAAAGATACAACCCGCAAGGAATTTATAAGTTTAATAAGTTCCAAATTACATTAAAAAACTCTGACATTTTTGCATAAAACCTAAACGGTATTATCTTTGCAGTAGTAAATCGAAAAACAATAAAAAAATTATTATGGAAACTCAAAACTTTAATTTTGTTCAGTCACAGGAACAAAGCAGTGCAATGTCAAAAACATTTATAGCAAGTGTTTTTTCATGGATGTTTGCTGCCTTAGCTATCACTTCAGTTGTTGCCTATTATTTTGGCAATAGTATGGAATTAATAACAATGCTTGTTAATCCACAAGTTGGAGGTTTAACAACACTAGGATATGTTGTAATGTTTGCCCCATTGGCTTTTATATTGGTAATGTCGTTTGGCTTTAATCGCATCTCCTACCCAGTTTTATTGTTCTTATTTTTATTGTACTCTGCAGTAATGGGAATGAGTTTAAGCTTTATTTTTCTTGCTTATACTTCTGGTTCAATTTTCTCCACTTTTATTGCTGCATCAGCAATGTTTGGAGTAATGTCTGTAGTTGGTTACACAACAAAAACCGACCTTACCAATTTTGGCTCCATAATGATGATGGCACTTGTTGGTATTGTAATTGCCAGTTTAATCAATATGTTTATGCACAGTGGAACAATGGACTATATCATTAGTTTTGTTGGAGTACTTGTATTTACAGGTTTAACTGCTTACGATGTTCAAAAATTAAAAAACATTGGTGCAGGTGTTGAATTTGGAACGGCTTCAACAAGTAAATTAGTTATTATGGGAGCTTTGAATTTATACATGGATTTCATCAACTTATTTATTATGTTGCTTCGTTTGTTTGGCGACAGAAAATAATCACACATTAAATTGTGAATAAAAAAGAGTTCTGATAAGATCAGAACTCTTTTTATTTTTAGACATTTGCCTCACCCCTTAATCCCCTCACCTAAAGGAGAGGGGGCGAGGTTTAAGATTACATTAAAATACATTAACTCGCATCACCTCCTCCCCTTTATGGGAGGTTGGGAGGGGCATAAACTTAAAAAGATGAAAGCATACGTATTTCCAGGACAAGGCGCTCAATTTGTAGGAATGGGTAAAGACCTTTACGACAACTCTCCAATAGCAAAAGAAATGTTTGAAAAAGCCAATGATATATTAGGCTTCAGAATTACGGACATTATGTTTAGCGGAACGGATGAGGAATTAAAGCAAACAAAAGTTACTCAACCTGCTATATTTTTACATTCAGTAATATTAGCAAAAACCTTAGGGGATGCCATTCAACCCGAAATGGTTGCCGGTCATAGCCTTGGCGAATTTTCGGCATTGGTAATCAATAAAACGTTGACATTTGAGGATGCTTTAGTTTTGGTGTCAAAACGTGCACTTGCCATGCAAAAAGCATGTGAAATAAACCCTTCTACAATGGCTGCTATCTTAAATTTAGATGACGCCATCATTGAAAACATTTGTGCAGAAATCAGCCAAAGCGGCGAAACAGTAGTGGCTGCAAATTATAACAGTCCGGGACAATTGGTAATTTCTGGCACTACCAACGGAATAAACATTGCTTGCGAAAAATTAAAAGCAGCAGGCGCAAAACGCGCATTGGTATTGCCTGTTGGCGGTGCATTTCACTCACCATTAATGCAACCGGCAAGTGTTGAATTAGAGGCTGCAATAAACGCTACCACCTTTCATCAACCCATTTGTCCGGTTTACCAAAACGTAACGGCAAACGCGGTTTTTAACCCTAATGAAATTAAAAAGAATTTAATTGCACAACTTACAGCTCCTGTTAAATGGACACAAACCGTTCAACAAATGGTTGCAGACGGTGCTACCCATTTTTATGAAGTTGGTCCAGGTAAAGTATTACAAGGATTGGTTAAAAAAATTAGTGCGGCAGTAGAAGCTGCTAGTGCGTAAGCCTCACCCCCTGCCCATCTCTGCCTCATCCGTCCTTCGGACACCTTCTCCTAAAGGAGAAGGGAAGCGGAAGAAGCTTTTTGGGAGAGGGGAGAAACCTATACAATACATGAAAAAAATATTTTTAATACTTATTGTGGTTTTAATTTCCCTTCAAGGGAAAGCTCAGTTTGTTAATGCCATTGGTATTACCGGTGGAGTATCCTATTCTACTCAAAAGTTTTATTTTATTGATCCGGAAGTTATTTTAAAAAAGAAATACCAGTTTGGACTAAATGCAAGTGTTTTTGCAGAGTTTTTTAGCCATAAATACGTGCGTTGGGTAAGTGAAATTCAATACAACCAAAAAGGCTGTATTGATAAACAGCCGGAAGCTAAATATAAAAACAGGCTTTCCTATTTATGCTGGAATAATTATTTAAAAATAAGATATGAACTGTTTAATATTATCCCTTATGTATTAGCCGGACCGCGATTGGAATATAAATTAACTCAAAAAACAACCTCACCACCAATAACAGACAAATTTGAACAGTTGCATTTAAGTGCTGCAGTTGGTGCCGGAGTGGAATTTATCAGTTATGGGAATATTAAATTTTTTGTAGAAGGATTTTACAATACGGATGTAAAACACTACGCTTTTGCAATGGCGTACGTAAAACCACCTTTAGACATTAAAAATATTAATTTTGAACTTAGAGTAGGTTTAAAATATCAATTTCAAAAACGAGGTGAAAGTTGCAATACTCCAACTTATATGGATTAGGAAACAGTGTTTTATTTTGTCAATTTTGCGTCAATAGTATCGTTACTAATTCCATTTTCTACTATGTACGTCATATTTATTTGATTTGGATTTAATAACACACCATGCCCCGAAACATATACGCCTTGAATAATTTGTTGGGGAATAGTGAAATTAGTACTTGAAACATTTGCTGTTATTTTTGAGGGGAATCCATATAATTTTGAAATTAAAATTGTAGAAGAACTGCCAGACTCAATAATAACAGGATAAGTGGACAAATCTGGCGTTGATCTAATTTTTTCAATATTATCCCACTGACCTACAAAATTACTTGCGTTAGTTGTAGTATTTATTGGAGCTACTCCATCCTCTTTTGCACAAGAATTCAAAATTAACAATCCCAAAACTGTTACACTCGCTATAATTAAATTGCCTCTTTTCATATTACAAAATCTAAATTTATTACTTCTTCAGCACCCTACCTTTACTTTTATCAAAACCATAAGGGCAATGTTTACAACCATTCTGACAACAATAACCTCGCTTTAGTAAATATTTCTCTGTAAATACAATATATCCTTCGGGGCTATAATAAAAATCATCTGCATCCAAATTTTTATGTTTTGAAAACTCTTTCATTACTACAAAATTAACTATTTTTACCTTATGCCGCTTATATCAAATAGTGTTCCACTTCAAGCAATCAATGATTTAATAACCGAACAATACGGCGTAAATTTATTTGTATTACGTACCGACAAGAACCATGCAGATATTAGTGGGAACAAACTTTTTAAATTAAAGTACAATTTAGAAGAAGCTGTCCGACAAAACAAAAAAACACTGCTTACATTCGGTGGAGCTTTTTCCAACCACATTGCAGCAACGGCCGCTGCCGGAAAAGAATTTAATTTTAAAACAATTGGAATTATACGTGGTGAAAAATATTCAAATCTAAATCCTACCTTAAAATTTGCAAGCGATTGCGGAATGCAATTACATTACGTTTCAAGAACAGTGTACCAAAATAAAAATGAACTGTATAAATATGTAGATCAACTTTTTCCCGAACAGGATATTTATACAATACCCGAAGGTGGTAATAACAATTTAGGTATTGAAGGTTGCAAAGAAATAACAAAATATATTGGTATTAATTTTGACTACGTATGTTGCGCTTGCGGAACAGGAGCAACAATAACCGGCATTATACTTTCGTTGATAAACAATCAAAAAGCGATTGGGTTTCAGGCTTTAAAAGCCGATAGTTATATTAAAAATGAAGTTACTACTGGGCTAGATAAATTTTTGAATTCAACTGATTTTTTGAAACAACAAGACAATTGGCAAATAAATGAAGAATACCATTTTGGTGGGTATGCAAAAACAAAACAAGAACTTACTGATTTTATTGCGCAGTTTAAAAACGATAACAACATACCGCTTGACCCCATTTATACTGGAAAAATGATGTTTGGAATATATGATTTAATAAAAAAAGGAAAAATAAAAAAAGGGGAAACTATTGTTGCTGTTCATACTGGTGGCTTACAAGGTATTGAAGGTGTTAACTTTTTGAAAAAACGGAACGCAGATAATGCTGTTGATTATGATAAAAACGGATAAAAATACGTATTAAAATCTCTATTAAAATTCATAGAATATGCTAATCACCCTTTTACTTTTCTTTAATCATTTTTTATTTTTTTTAGGCAATATTGCACCTAAATTAACTCCAGAGCAATACATTGAAAATTACAAAGAGGATGCAATCATAGAAATGAATAAATATAAGATTCCGGCAAGTATAACCCTTGCACAGGGAATGCTTGAAAGTGGCAATGGGAATAGTGCATTGGCAGTAAACGCCAATAATCATTTTGGGATAAAATGCCACAACGATTGGAAAGGCGCAACCTATATTATGGATGACGATACAAAAGATGAATGTTTTAGGAAATACGCAAATGTGCTTGATTCCTATAACGATCACGCTCAATTTTTAACTTCCCGATCAAACTATACTAAACTATTTGAGCTTAAAATTACCGACTACAAAGCATGGGCAAAAGGGCTAAAAGAAGCAGGATATGCTACCGACCAAAAATATCCTAAACGCTTAATTGATATAATTGAAAAATACGAATTGTATAAATATGATAGGGAAAGTAAAAAAATAAAAAACCAAAAAAAAGAAGTTAACACTAAACCATTAAATACTGAGGCGAATAAAACCATAAGGGAAATATTTCGATTGGGAATAAAAAAATACATCATCATTAAAGAAGGAGACACTTTTGATAAAATTGCGCAAGAAACAGACAAAGATCTATGGCAATTATATAAGTACAACAATTTTACGGCAAGTGATAAATTAATACCAGGCGAAAAATTGTTTCTACAACCCAAAAGAAATAAAGCAAAAGCCCCCTTTCATATTGTAAAAAGTGGGGAAACTATGAAATCTATATCACAGATGTACGGAATAAAATTAAAACGGCTTTACCGCAAAAATAATATGGAATCTAGTCAAGAACCCAAATCTGGTGATACACTTTTTATGAGGAAACACAAGGAATAAGCAAGCAAATTGACCTAATTAATAAAAATTAACTATTTTTTGATGTTTACACAAGTTTTTAAATAATTTAATACCTTTGAACTCTTTTAATTTATCCCCGAATGGGATAAATTAAAAGATTAAAATTGATTCCATGAACATGTTTAAATTTATCATCGTTTTTGCATTTAGTTTACTGATGTATTATTCTGTTTCGGGGCAAACCCCTCCTCCATGTATTTACGACAGGTTTGCAAGCCAATACCGAACGAATCAACAATGGAATAATTTATTGGATAAGGCTTGTTCTGAAATGAACTCCAACAAATATAGAGACGCGCTTAAAACATTGGATAAAGCAATGTACATAGATAGTATAGCAAACATTGGCGATTATACCAAAGATGCGTATATCAGTATGATTCAAACAAAAATACGGAGATATCTTACTATAGTAGATGAAGTGGAAATAGAAAAAAGCACTTTAATTGAAGATGATATAAAAAAACAAGCAGTAAATTCTGAGAAATATGATTCTGAAGCTGATATGGCTGTGGGTAGACAAAAAAAGAGATCAAAATCTAAAAGAGAAAAATATTATTACCAAGATGATGAATACACTGATACTTTTGTAAATACAAAACAAGAATCTACCGATGTTTATGTTTCAAAAAAATCACGAAAAGAAAAAGCGGAAGGCAATCCCGATAAAAAGAAGAATAAAGTAGATAAAAAAGCGGCACTAATTGCTGTACCAGTTATTGTTGAAACAATTACAATTGTTAAAGATATTGATGCTTCAGAAAAAAAGACAACCATAAAAGAAGATAAAAAAGGACTATTAAAGAAGTTCAGCAAATAATTAAAAAACATACTGAAACTTTTTATGCCTTTGTATTTTTATAAATTACCCTCATAAAACTTGGGAACACCAGTAACAACATGGGCAAACCTGCCATAAAACCGCCAATTACTGCAACAGCTAATGGTTGTTGCATTTGAGCACCTAATCCTAATCCCATGGCAAGTGGCATTAATGCTAAAATTGCACCAATGGCGGTCATTAATTTTGGTCGAATTCGCAAGGCAATTGCATAATTGATTGATTGATCAACATCTGCATTAATTTTATAGTTGGCTTTGAACTGATTTACTGTAAATATTGCATTCTCAGCGATAATACCTACGATCATTATAATGCCGGTATAGCTACTCACGTTTAACGGAATACCCACTAAATAAAGGGCAATTATACAACCTCCGATTCCCATCACAGAAATAAAAAGAACAAGTAATGAAATTATCCATTCTTTAAATAAAAACAATAATACTGCAAACACCAATAATATAGCCAATGACAAGATCAACAGCAGTTCGGTAAATGATTGTTGTTGCTCTGCGTAAGCGCCACCATACACAATGGTATAGCCATGAGGTAATGGCAATTCTGCTTTTAATTTAGTTTTTATTTCCTGTATGGCACTTCCCAAATCTCTATTATCCAAGCGAGCTGTAACCGCAATTACTGATTTTAAATCTTCTCTTCTTTGTTCCTCCTCGCCGGGAATAATAGTTACATCACAGAAAAAAGAAAGCGGACGTGTGCTGCCATCCGGTAAAAAGATAAGCTGACGTTTCAGATTTTCCAGATCATTATTTTCATAATTGGTAAAACGCATCAATATTCTTCGCATTTGTTCTCCATCCTGCAACTGCCCTACCTGTACGCCACCTGTCATAGCCGCCTGAGCGGGCGATGGAGTTGGTATATTTGCATTCATTCCTAAAGGAACACCGCCAGTGT
This sequence comes from Bacteroidota bacterium, assembly GCA_947447995.1. GTDB lineage: Bacteria > Bacteroidota > Bacteroidia > 2-12-FULL-35-15 > 2-12-FULL-35-15 > 2-12-FULL-35-15. Next base: position 38,953 of record CANFLQ010000014.1, read on the forward strand.
AAGCAGAAAGCTGAGTTTGAAAATCGGTAAGCGCAATTTTATATTGATTTAATTTTTCCTGATTAGGAATAAATATCAGGGATGGACCCGCTACCATCATTCCGTTATTTACATCGGCAATCCCGTTTATTTGTTGAATAATGGGTTCAGCCTTTGCTGATAATTGTCTCAATGTTTTATAATCATCTCCAAATATTTTAATTTCTATAGGTTTAGAAGTACTCATTAAATCACCTAAGAGATCGGATATACGTTGTCCGAATGAAATATCCATTACCGGTACAGAAGCACCTATTTGATTTCTCAGATCAGAAATAACTTCAAATGTATTTTTCTTTCTGTCCTTTTTTAATTGAATTAAATAGTCACCTTCAGTAGGTTGAACCGAACGAAAAGACATAGCAGTTCCTGTTCTACGGGAATACGTTTCTACATCCGGATGTTTCATGATTATTTGTTCCATCTCCCTGCACAACCTGTCCGTTTCTTCTAAGGCTGTACCGGCAGGAGAAAAATAATCCAATACAATGGAACCTTCATCCAGATCAGGTAGAAAACCTGTTTCTAATTTACCAGAAGCCCACCAAGCAGAACCTGCCAATAGTAAAACAAATAAAAAAGAAATGCTCGGCTTTTTAAAAAACCAAGTAAGCCATGATAATTTTTTCACTGCCTCATCAGCATTCAGATGATGTGATTTCAGCAAAGGTTTGTAACCAATAATTAAATGTAATACAGGAAGTAGTAGCCATGTTACTAAAAACGAAGTAATCATTGTTATTTGCATGGTGTCAGATAGTTCTTTAAAAAAAGAACCCGCTAAACCACTCATTAATCGAAAAGGAAAATGAATCACAATAGTTGCTAATGATGAACCTATCATTGCCGGAAACAAATCTTTTATAGATTCGCTAACAATAGTGTATTTATTTTTCTCGGGATGTTCTTCATGTCCTCGATAAATTTGTTCAATAATTACAATAGCATCATCTATTATTAAACCTATTGATGCCGCGATAGCACCTAAAGACATAATATTAATGGTAATTCCAACAATATTCAATACCAGCATGGTGAATGCCAACGTTACCGGAATGGTAAGGAGTACTACTAAACTCGCTCTCCATGAACGAAGAAATAATATCATTACGATGATCGCTAATAGCAAACCTTCATAAATGGTTTCCACTACACTGCTAACACTATCACCAACAAATGCACTTTGATTATAATATGATTTTAATACGTATCCCTTAGGCAGCAACTTCCTTATTTCATCTGCCTTTTGTTCTGCATCTTTCGAAAAATCAAGGAGATTAACACCGGACTGTTTCACCAGATCAATTAAAATAGCACTTCCGCCATTTGAATTTATCTTGATAAATTCTTGTTGTTCCTTAATTTCAACTTTTGCAATGTCTTTTAATTTGATGATACGAATACCATCATTTTTAATAATGATATTTTCCAACTCATCTATATCATTTACGCGGGTATCCGTAAGGCTTAAATACAGTCTTTTGTAATCAGACATATATCCGTTTGATAAAACAAAATTGTTATTATTAAACGCATTGATAAGTGTATTAGGGGTTAAGCCCAATGATGATAATTTTATGGCATTAGGAATAATTACAAATTCCTTTGCCTTTCCACCACGAACGATAACATTTGATATTCCATTTATTTGAGATAACAATGGGCGTATCATTAAATTGGCTTCATCACGTAAAGCTACCTGGCTATGCGTTTGACTTTCTAAGGTTAATCCGTA
>CANFLQ010000015.1 GCA_947447995.1 Bacteroidota bacterium
AACAACAGATTTACAGTCTGTCCCATTTGGCCACTCTGGTATCTCCCCGATAATATGGCGCTAAAAAAGAGCCGATGGAGGGATTCGAACCCCCGACCAGCTGATTACAAATCAGCTGCTCTGGCCAACTGAGCTACATCGGCTAATACTACAACACTATATCTTAAAAGAACTTTAAACATTTTAAATACCCATTTTCTACACAACTAGGCGAAAAAGGATTGCAAAGCTACACTATTTTTATTGACTGGCAAAAAAAATATCATTTATTTCAAAAAAAATGCAGCCCCGTTATTTTTGAGGCTGCAAATTTATGCAAATGTTTGAATTAACAAGGTTAAATTCCTTTAATTTTTTCTTTATGTTTTTTTACTTGAATTTTTAGCGCTTCAATACTAGTATCGACTGCCTCTTCAAAGCTTTTACATTGTTTTTTTACAAATAAATCACTTCCAGCTACATGAACCTTAATTTCTGCAACCTTATTTTCTGAATCGCTTGATTTATCTACTCTAAGGGTTACATCACTGGTTATTATACCATCATAAAAGTGCGTTAACTTATCAATTCGTTCTTGAATGAATTCTACAAGTTTTTTGTCTGCATCAAAGTGCACTGACTGAATTTTAACTGTCATAATCTAGTCCTCCCAATTTAAATTAACATTTATTACGTTTATAATCTCGATATTTTGTTTCCTTAATTTTATCACATCATCATCATCTCAAACATAGACAAAAAAACAACTATTTCCTACCCATTTTAATTAATAATTATTCGCCTACAAAAAATGAAAGGGATTACTTGTACGGTAAAAATACAATTAAAGTTTCCTTATAAATTTATTTATGCTTTTGGGTGAGCTTGTTTGTGAATGTTTTTTAATTTTTCCACTGTATTGTGTGTATATACTTGCGTTGCAGAAAGACTTGCATGTCCCAGTAATTCCTTTATGGAATTAAGATCCGCACCGTTGTTTAGCATGTGGGTGGCAAACGTATGTCGCAAAACATGCGGACTTTTTTTATCAACCGTTGTGATTTGTGACAAATAAGTGTTTACAATACGATATACCAACTTATCGTACATTTTGATTCCTGCGCTTGTAACAAATAAAAACTCACCGTTCAATGTTGATTTTGCTTGCAGATAGGTTTTAATCTGCTCTTTTAAAACATCATTAAAAGGAATGATTCTCTCCTTATTTCTTTTTCCCAACACTTTTAGTTGGGAATTGTATATGTCCACATTCGATTGCTTAAGGTTAACAAGTTCCGTTAACCGCATACCGGTAGAATAAAATATCTCAATTATTAATTTATTACGTTGCCCTTCAAAATCATTGCCAAAATCAATGTTATCAAGCAATGTATCCATCCCTTCTTTTTCCACAAAAACAGGCAATCTTTTAGATGTTTTGGGCGACTGAATTTTCAACATGGGGTTTTCGGTAACGACACTTTGACGCAATAAAAATTTATAAAAGGTTTTAAGCGTGGTGATTTTACGATTAACGGAGCGAGGAACGATTTTTTGTTCCATCAGGAAAACTACCCATGAACGAATAACAGTGTGATTTACATCTGTTATTGTATTAATATCATAAGTGTTGGTAAGGTATAAAATAAATTGAGTCAAATCGTTGGTATATGCTACCAAGGTATGATTTGAAAATCTTTTTTCGAATTGGATGTATTCAATGAATGCATCACGATTTACTTCTAAATCCATTAAAATAAGAAAGAGATAAAGTTTATTCTTTAACGAACATAACAAATAAATGTTATGCGACAAAAAATAAAATTTATCTCCCTAAAAAATTGTAAAACAAAAAGCCTATGCTTCTTCGTTCTCTTGCATTTTCAATTTATAGATTGCTTTTTTCTTTCCTTCGCGGTAAACGATAGAAGGCTTAGTGAATTTTGAACGCTCACGTAATTCTTTAACAACACCTGTTTTTTCAAATTTTTTTTTGAATTTTTTTAGTGCTTTTTCAATTGCTTCGCCTTCTTTAATTGGAACTATTAACATGTTTCAGATTTTATTAATTTTTAACTCTTTCGTTTTTTTATCTACTTAACAACTACCCATTTATATAAACGGGACGCAAATATAAATATATATTTTGAATAAAAATAATTTATTTTACTTCTTTAATGCGGTTTTGAAAGTCGTTTTTGTCCTAGCACCTTACGGGCAATTACAATTTTTTGAATTTCGGAGGTTCCCTCCCCTATTGTACAAAGCTTGGCATCGCGGTAAAATTTTTCAACGGGAAAATCCTTGGTATAACCATATCCACCTAATATTTGTACTGCTTCATTTGCACATCGAACAGCTACTTCGGATGCGTAATACTTTGCAAATGCACCTTCTTTGGTCATTTTTAATCCTTCTTTTTTTCTTTCGGCAGCCATAAATGTTAATAGTTCCGCTGCTTCAATTTCTGTTGCCATATCGGCAAGTTTAAAAGCTATTCCTTGAAATTTAGCAATTGCTTGTCCGAATTGCTCACGCTCTTGAGAATATTTTAATGCTGCATCAAAAGCCCCTTTTGCAATTCCAATAGAAAGTGCGGCTATGGAGATACGACCGCTATCCAATACTTTCATGGCTTGCATAAATCCTTCGCCTTCATTACCCATCAACTGATCTTTGTGGATACGACAATTATCAAAGATAACTTCCCCCGTTTCGGAGGCTCTCATACCTAATTTATTTTCTTTTTTACCGGCTTTTAATCCAGGTGTAGCTCTATCTACAATAAATGCAGACATCCCGTGCGTATCCCCTTTTTCGCCTGTACGGGCAATTACTACAACAACATTACCTGTTAACGCGTGAGTAATGAAATTTTTAGCTCCATTCAACACATAATAATCCCCATCCTTTTTAGCTGTTGTAATCATGTTTGCAGCATCGGAACCGGTAACTGTTTCGGTTAAGCCCCAAGCACCTATCCACTGACCTGTAGCCAATTTAGGCAAATATTTCATTTTTTGTTCTTCGGTACCAAACGCTAAAATATGACCTGTACACAATGAATTATGAGCCGCCATTGAAAGACCAATAGAACTGCATATTTTGGATAATTCTACGATTGCGGTAACATATTCGGTATATGAAAAACCTGATCCCCCATATTTGGTAGGAACCACCACACCCATTAATCCTAGTTCTCCCAACTTTTTAAAAACATCGATAGGAAAATACTGCGACTCGTCCCACTCCATCATTTTGGGAAGAATGTGCTCTTTCCCAAATTTTTTAATCATATCAGCTATTTGTCGCTGATTTTCGTTTAAGCTAAAATCCATTATGCGTTTTTTTAAATATTAATGATATACAAATTTATTAATTAAATTCATTTAGAGGTAATCTAAATACGCTGTTTTATCAATAACCAACTAAGCTTAATATAGCGGAAGAATAAATCTCTAATTTTTTTCTCCCATTCAAAAACTCCAGTTCAACTAAAAATGCAAAACCGGCAATTTTACCATTTTGCATCTGAATTAATTTGGCAGCGGCTTCTGCTGTTCCGCCTGTGGCAAGCAAATCATCATGTATCAATACATTCCACCCGGGTTGAATATCGTCAACCTGCATTTCTATTGTAGCGTTACCATATTCCAACTCATATTCGTATGAAATTGTTTTATATGGTAATTTACCTGCCTTACGAGCCAATATAAATGGTTTGTTCAATTTATTTGCCAACAAAAAACCGAATAAAAACCCTCTGCTTTCAATACCTACAACGGCATCAATGTTTTTATTTTTATAATGATCGGCAAGAGAATCAACAATTTCGGTGCATAATTGTTGATGATGCAAAATGGGGGTGATGTCTTTAAAAACAATTCCCTTCTTTGGGAAATCAGGCACATCACGAATTACTTTTTTAATTTTTGGTTGTAACATTTATTCTGCAATTAAATAATATGAGATTTTGCTAAACGTCATTTCATCGATTAGGTCAGTATTTTTTATTTGAGCAACGGACTGAAATCGTCCATGTTTATTACGGTAATTAATTATTCCGTTTACCTGATTCCATTTTAAATAGGGATGTTTTAATTGTTTTCCATCACAGGTATTGATATTTATTTTTTTAATTTCAGTAGTATCTATAGCAATTTTGTTTTCAATGTCCTTTAATTTATTTTCATCGAACTTCCATATTTCCAACAATTGTTTTATAGAATAAAACCCGCCTAATTGGGTTTTGTATTTGAGAATTGCGTGTGCATAAAATCCTCCTATCCCATTTAATGATATGAGTTGTAAAGAATCAGCGCTATTGAGTTCTACAATTAAAATTTTGGGTTTTGAAGATTCGAGTTTATTTTTTGTAAATGGTTGGAAATTATTTTCTGTTTCAGGAATAAAAATATATGACTCTAACGACAGATATTGCTTTTCGGAGATACAATACATTTTTTTAAGATCATTTTTATTTAAAAACTTGCCTCCTTTGGCTTTATAGTTTTGTATTACTTTTATTTGTTTATCGGTAAAACCTAAGCGTTTCCAATCTTCTACAGATAAGTGATTGGGGTCAAAACTAAAACGTTCAATGTTCGAATCATCCTGCTTTACCTCATATTCGTTGACCTTAACCTCATCCTCTCTCCTTGAAAATAGAGGGGCGCGTTCTGAAGATGCATTAAATTGTTTTATATCCTTTTCAAATTTGGAAAAATCAACTGATTGAGAACCGCTGAAACTGGTGGAAATTCCCAAATAAATAAGCATTAAAGTAATGATGATAATTAATACAAACAAGCCATTCCGTTCCCGTTTATTGAAAGTTAAATATTCACGGATGAATTGTTTCATAATTTTTCAGGAGTACAAATCATTGTATTGGCAATGATTGCCGGCATTATTTATTGTTGAACTTACTGTTTTTTATGCCGTAAATAAAATAAATAACAAAACCAATTGCAAGCCAAATCACTAAACGCAACCACGTATCACCTGGCAAAAAAACCATCATACCCAAACAGGAAATAATTCCTAAAATAGGAACAAGGGGAACTAAAGGAGTTTTGAAAGCACGCGGCAAATCAGGTTGTGTTTTACGCAATACCATTACACCAATACATACAAGCACAAAGGCTAAAAGGGTTCCTATACTTGTCATTTCACCAACCACATCCGACGGAACAAATGCTGAAATTAAACTCACAAATACCATTAACAAAAGATTTGATTTTGCAAGGGTTCCAAATTTAGGATGAATATTTGAAAATACTTTTGGAAGTAAACCATCTTTACTCATTGAATAAAATACCCTTGACTGCCCCATTAACATTACCATTATAACAGATGAGTATCCTGCCAAAATTGCAAGGATAATTATTTTATTGAGCCAAGGGAAAGCTGGAGTTATCAATCCATTAGCACCAACTTCGCCCATGTGGTCAATAGCTACGGCAACCGGAGCAATGCCATCGGCACCTTGAAAACTAGTATAGCTTGTAACTCCTGTCATAACATGGGCAAACAATATGTATAAAATAGTACAAATAATTAAGGAAACTAAAATCCCAATCGGCATATCTCGTTTCGGATTTTTTGCTTCTTGGGCTGCCGTAGAAACTGCATCAAAACCTATGTAGGCAAAAAATATGATTGCAGCGGCTCTAATAATTCCACTCCATCCAAAATGACCAAATTCCGAAGAACCCAAAAACTGAAAAAATGATTGAGCAGAAGTAACTTCAATACCCTTGTTTACAGGGATGTAAGGAGTAAAATTTGCATCGTCGATATAATTCCAACCCAGCATTATAAAAGTCAATACCACTGCAACTTTTAAAGCTACAATTAATCCGTTTACAAAAGCTGATTCCTTTGTACCTTTCACTAATAACAAAGACATGAGAACTACTATAAACACAGCAGGTATGTTTATCATACCATGAACAATAGTCCCATCCGTTAAAGTAGCTGTATCAAAAGGTGACAGGGTATATGCTGCCGGCAAATAAATATCATAATATGCCAAAAATTTGACTAAATATCTTGACCAACTTATAGAAACCATTGCCGCTGCCACAGCATATTCAAGAACAAGATCCCAACCTATTATCCAGGCAATAAATTCACCCATGGTAGCATACGAATATGTATACGCACTTCCTGCAACGGGTATCATAGAGGCGAACTCGGCATAACACAAACCTGCAAATGTACATGCTAAAGCGGCAATAATAAAAGATATGGTAACTGCCGGACCTGCATTATTAGCAGCTGCGCCACCTGTAATAGAAAACAACCCTGCACCAATGATAGCACCAATACCTAAAGCTATAAGCGACATTGGCCCAAGGGTGCGTTTCAACCCTCCTGTTTCTTCAGCTGATTCTTTTTGTAATTCAGTAATTGACTTTTTTGCCCAAAGATTTGCCATATTTTTTTAATTAAAAGTTCAAAGTTTAAAAGTTCAACGTTTGTTGATCGACAGCAAATTTTAAAATAAACGTAAACAGTATTTTTGATTAAGTGTCAAATATAAATGTTTAAAACCTAGGAAGCGCTATTTTCTTTTATGTAATTTTGTTGACTAGAAAACTGCAATAAATTATATGTCTACGATTCTTATTTTCATTTTTATACTCGGCTATGCTGCAATTGCTTTTGAGCATGTTATAAAAATAAATAAATCGGCAAGTGCAATATTAACAGGGGTATTGTGCTGGACAGTTTATATTTTATTCGGAAATGATTCGCATACCATCTCCGAACAATTGACAATTCATTTATCTGAATTATCGGGAATCCTTTTTTTTCTGATGGGAGCTATGACCATTGTAGAATTAGTAGATGCGCATGATGGTTTTGAGGTTATTACGTCGAAAATAAAAACTACAAAAAAAATAAAATTATTATGGATTATTTGTTTACTCTCATTTTTCCTTTCTGCAGTTTTAGATAATTTAACTACTACAATTGTAATGGTTTCGTTATTACGAAAATTAATAGACGATAGAGAGGAGCGATTACTTTTTGCCGGCATGATTGTAATAGCCGCTAATGCCGGGGGAGCGTGGAGCCCTATTGGAGATGTAACAACTACCATGCTTTGGGCTGGAGGACAAATAACCGCTCAAAATATTATGACAAAATTATTTATTCCAAGTCTGGTAAGTTTGGTTGTACCAATGTTGGTACTCTCTTTTAAATTGAAAGGAAATATACGACAACCAGAACTGAGTGAAACTTTTGCATTACACCCTACATCAGAAAGTGAACGAAACATTGTATTTTTTTTAGGAATTGGAGCATTGATATTTGTGCCCGTATTTAAAAGCATTACTCATTTACCTCCATTTATGGGGATTTTATTTGGATTGGGAATTCTTTGGATAATTACTGAAATTATGCATGCTCAAAAAAATGATGAGGATAAAGATCCATTAACAGTTGTACATGCTTTACGTAAAATTGATGTGCCAAGTATTTTATTTTTTTTAGGGATATTACTTGCTATTGCTGTGTTTCAATCCACAGGTATTTTAAGTGAGTTGGCGCACTACATGAATGATAAAATTGGTGATTTGAATATTATAGTTCCTTTAATTGGTTTGCTATCAGCTATCATAGACAATGTGCCACTAGTTGCTGCTTCGATGGGAATGTACGATATGAACACCTACCCTACCGATTCCTATATTTGGGAGTTTTTAGCTTATTGTGCTGGAACTGGAGGAAGCATTTTAATTATAGGATCGGCCGCTGGCGTTGCCGCAATGGGCATGGAAAAAATTAGCTTTATCTGGTACTTAAAAAAGATTGCCTGGCTGGCATTACTTGGATATTTTGCAGGTGCTTTGTGTTATATTAGCTTAGAGCATTTTTAGCTGCGCATCCAAAATCGCCAACCCTTCAACAAATGAGTGTGGATTATATCCTAATTCACGTTTTGCCTTTTCTATCACAAAACCTGTAAATGGCGGTCGTTTTGCAGTTTGATTAATGATATTGGATTTGGATGGAGTAATAAGTAACCTATCCAATTTCCAAAAATCTGCAATCTGATAAACCAAGTCTAAAATGCTATATGTTTTTGGTCCAGCAATGTGATAAATACCCGTAGCGCCTTTGTCAGCAATTAAAATACAACCATTGGCTAAATCTTCGGCCAATGTAGGTGCGCGAAACTGATCATCAATAATATTTATTTTTTGCCCTTTTGATAATGCCTCCTTTGCCCATAAAACAATATTGGTGCGACTAATATTATCTGCAATTCCATACACAATCATGGTGCGCGCAATAGCCCATTTAATTGTACTATTTTGCAATAATTTTTCGGACTCCAATTTTGTGGCAGCGTAATAACTTCCTGGATTTGGAATATCTGTTTCCTCATATTCACTACCTTTTTCACCATCAAAAATAAAATCGGTAGAAAGGTGTATCAAGTGCGTTTTAGGAGAAATGGCAGCAATTTCATCTGCAATATTTTGAACTGCTCCAACATTCAAAGCCCAGCACTCATCGCGTTTACTCTCGCAAGCGTCTACATTGGTCATTGCTGCTGTATTGATGATTACATCAGGAAGGTGTTTTTTTATAATTTTTTCAACTTCCGATTTAATAGTGATATTTAAGGGTTCATAAGAATATCCTTCTTTTTCAACTATTCTGTTATCGCCAACCGAAGTAGCAATAATCATAACATCACTTCTTTTTAAAAGTGTATGTACTAATTTTTGTCCCAACAATCCATTGCTCCCAGTAATTAAAATTTTTGTCATTGATGTAATTTTGGAATTTGAAAAATTAATTTACCTATTCGAACAATTCTTTCAATTTTAAAATTTGTTCGGTAGTACCGAGTACAAACAATTTTGCATCGGGAATAATTTGGGTATCGGCACTTGGATTAATAATATATTCGCCTTGTGCCGTTTTAAAACCAATGATATTGGCTCCTGATCTATTTCTAACCTCCAGTTCCTTTATAGTTTTATTTCGGTAAGTAGGCGAAAGATTATCAAATGTAATTTCTTCCAAACGAATGTTATCTCCGCCTTGTCCGGTGATATAATCAACAAACTCCATAACATCCGGTTTCATTACCAAGGACGCCATGTGGGCTCCACCTAATTTATCGGGCATAATTACATTATCAGCTCCGGCAATTTTTAATTTTTTATCAGAATTTTCTTCTGAAGCACGACTAATAACGGTTAATTTAGGGTTAAGTGATTTAGCGGACAATACGATAAATAAGTTATCCGCATCTATAGGTAATGTTGTTATCAATGCTTTTGCTCTAAGTATCCCAGCCTTTATAAGCACTTCATCCTGTGTGCTGTCACCCTCGAGCACCAAATCGGCATACTTGTGATTAACGGCCGCCACAAGGTCTTTGGATCTTTCTATCACCACAAAGCGTTTATCATGTTTTTTTAAAACATGAGCAGCCTGCTTGCCATTACGCCCAAAACCACATATTATTACGTGATCGTTAAGTTTATCAATTGATGTACTCAATTTATAGTTTTTAAAATGTTGGTTAAACTCGCCATCCATTACATATTTTGTAGCAGAAGTGAGCGCATAGGCAAATGTACCAAAACTTGTGATAATTAAAAATATGGTAAATAATCTACCCGCATCACTCATGGGATGCACCTCTTCAAAGCCAACCGTAGCCACAGTAATAATGGTCATGTAAAAAGCATCAAAAAAATTAAATTTTTCAATTATCATAAAACCCACAATTCCTGAGCAAACAATTAGCGTAAGGAGTAATATGGGAATATATATTTTTGAAAATTGTCGGAAAGAAAACACTATAAAATTTAGTTATTAGTTATTAGTTATTAGAGATCCCAAACACTGCGACGTTTGCTGCGCGATGGTTTAAAATATTTTTTATTTTCCAATATAAATGCCATGATGAAATATATAATGATGGGTGATCCAACCGTAAAAAAAGAAAGGTAAATAAAATACATACGAATTTTTGTAGTACTAATACCTAATTTATTTCCCCACCATTCGCAAACACCAAATGCTTGTTGCTCAAACCAAGATGTGATTTTTTTTATCATTGCTCATGTTTTAAAATAAATTTAACCACATAGAAACATCGTTTATATTCTTAACTAAGTATTACATAGTTTACACGATAAATCGGGTAATCATACAAAATCTATGTTAAAAATTTATTTTTCTTTGTCTTACCTTATTCCTATGAATCTATGTGGTTAATTTTACCACACTTTTATAGTTGAACTAAATTAAGAGTTTTTTATCAGATACGTTCCAATATTACAACTTAAACATTTTTTGACATTGCAATATTCATTTTTCAATTGTAATAATGCTTGTGTTGAATACGCATTTTTTACAGGCAGTTTCAATGATTCCCATTTATTAATAATGGAATTATCCTCGCCCTCCGTTTGTTCTAAAAATGCCAATGCCCTATCAACGTATTTTTGATCATCTTTTTGTTTGCCATACACAAATAAAAATGGCACAATTGTATTGATGATGATGTTGTTTAACGAATCTTCTCCTAAATGTTTTGATTTGTTTTTTGAAGCTTTATCAAACACATAATGCGTTTGCCAATATTCAGATACATCCACATTCATCAATAATTTCAAGGCATCTAATGATTCTGTTTCAATAATTTTAGAAAACAAATGCGTTGAATTAAAAATCAAATTTGCAAACTGAGCAATGCGAACAGACGGAAAATTAACGGGACGCAAACGCAAGAATTTCCACAAATGTGTATCGATGGGATTTAATTGAAATTTCTGTTTCAAAAAAACATATTCGTTCTGTAATGACTGAGGATATTTATCTTCCAAATGTTCGTTTAACATTCCAGCTTGCCCAAACAACATCGCTTCAATTTGCAACAAACTACTTTTGTGTTTGGCCAAAATGAGCAAGGGAAGGGATTTAGCAAGTAATTCAAAAGGCATGGCATTGGTTTTAAAACCAAAATTGCGCGCCAAATGCTGATAAAATGTTTCTTCCCAATTGTTGTTATTCAATTTTAAACTATCCAGAATAGATTGAGCTTTACGCTCCAAACGCTCCAACAATAACTTATCCAGTGTGCTGTTGATTATTAATGAAGGGACTTCTGTTAGTTGTTTTTCACAGGGAATCCAATCGGAATTGGATTTAAAATTCAAATAATTTTGATATAACTTTTTGTCAATCCTTTCTTTTATTTCTATAGTCGGTATTGCTTCGCCGGAAGCTCTGTAAATGGGCTCATCGGCATTGTATACAATGTGCAATACAATATTATTATAAGCTTTATCCTGTTGATGAAAATGTTTTTTCCAATCGCTGGCATTAATATGAATTTCAGCATTACCAGCCCAAAGGGTTTCACCTACTTTGAGTTGAGCATTAAAAAAATCGGGGCCAGCATCAAAGTTATGGACTCCAGCTTTAAGTATTTCCACTACTTCGCCGGTAGTAGTTCTTAAATCTTGCTGATCAAACAATTTGAATTTCCAGATATGATGTAGGAATTCTTCAGTCATAAAATGATATTTTAAATTGTGAGTGAAATTAGAAATAAAAAAGGGATTTAAAAATAAAGACTGTGTTGTGTTTAAATAAACAGATACATAATTAACAGAACACCTTAATATATTTATCCATGAAAATCAAAAGTTATACTTTTGATTTTCATGGATAAATATATTACCTTTGCATTATGATACAACGTATAGAATTAACTGAATTAACCATATTATTAAAAACAAACCCTGTGGTTGCACTGCTGGGAGCAAGGCAAATAGGCAAAACTACTTTGGCAAAACTGTATGCCAAAAAGTCGAAAAAAGAAACCTTGTATTTGGATCTGGAACTGGAAAGTCATTTTAACCGTTTACAAAACGATGCGGAAAGTTATTTGTTAAAAAACAAACACAAGCTCATTATTATTGATGAAGTGCAACGTATGCCCAAACTATTTGCACTGTTGCGTGCATTGGTTGATATTGACCGTAAACCTGCCCGTTTTTTATTATTGGGCTCATCATCGCCACACTTAATAAAAGGTGTTTCCGAATCATTAGCGGGTCGCATCGCTTATTTAGATATGGGAGGTATAAACCTGCCCGAAGCTCAAAAAAGTAAAATAGCTCAGGATGCTTTGTGGCTAAAAGGCGGTTTTCCCGTTGCTTTAACTTTAAAACAAAATACTGCGGTACATAATTGGTATAGCAACCTTATAAAATCATATACCGAAAAGGATATGAAAGAATTATTTGGTGTGGAATTTTCGTCGGTTACGATTCGTAATTTTTGGAGCATGTTAGCGCATAACAATGGTAGCCTCTGGAATAAGGAAAGTTACGGGAAATCGTTAGGTGTAACAGCTCCAACTGTGGGCAGATATTTGGAATACATGGAAGGTGCATTTTTAGTTACCCGTTTACAACCCTGGTTCAATAATTCAAAAAAACGATTGGTAAAAGCGCCCAAAATATACATACGTGATACGGGTATTTTGCATACACTTATTAGAGCATTGGATATAGATGATCTGTTTGGGAATCCGCATGTAGGTGCATCGTGGGAAGGTTTTGTGATTGAGCAGATACGGCAATTAAAACCGCCTCATTTGGATATGTATTTTTACCGTACCCACCAAGGCGCCGAAGCCGATATTATTTTGGTAAAAGGTATAAAACCAATAGCCTGTGTCGAAATAAAACTATCTACATCACCGCAAGTAAGCAAAGGTTTTTTGCAATCTATCGAAGATCTGAAAACGAAAAATAATTTTATTGTTATTCCAACAGGAGATAGCTACCAAACAAAGAATGGAATAAACATTGCAAGTTTATCTGACTTTATAAATATTCGTTTGAAGCATTTGTAATCATCCATGAAAATCAAAAGTGTCACTTTTGATTTTCATGGATGATTTTTTGATCTATAAATACTTATCTAACAATATCTGCATTTCTTTTTGCAGTTTCAGGGCTTCTTGTCTGGCTTTATCAGCAAAGTCTTCGCCGCTACTAGCATAAATAATTCCTCGAGAAGAATTAACCAACAAACCACATTGTTTGTTCATTCCAAATTGTGCAACATCGTTAAGGCTTCCGCCTTGAGCACCAACACCCGGAACTAATAAAAAACTATCGGGAATAATTTTACGAATATCAGAAAGCATTTCCGCTTTAGTTGCGCCAACAACGTACATCATATTATCTGAGTTACCCCATTTTTTAGATGTTTCGAGTACTTCTTCATACAAAAATTTTGAATTTTGAACTTTGAACTTTGAACTCAATTGAAAATCTAGTGCTCCTTTATTAGAAGTAAGCGCCAACAAAATCACCCATTTATTTTTAAATTCAAGAAAAGGTGTTACGCTATCTTCCCCCATGTATGGGGCAACGGTCACAGAATCGAAGTTTAATTTTTCAAAAAAAGCTTTTGCGTACATTTTGGAAGTATTGCCAATGTCTCCACGTTTAGCATCTGCAATTGTAAAAACACCTTTACAAGTGCTATTCATGTAATTAATTGTTTTTTCAAGGCTATTCCACCCTTGCGTACCTAAAGTTTCGTAAAACGCAGTATTTGGCTTGTACGCCACACAAACATCTTTGGTGGCATCAACAATTTGTTTGTTAAAATCAAAAACAGGGTCATCCGATTTTAATAAATGTTTTGGAATTAAGGTAATATCGGTATCCAAGCCAACACAGAGAAAGCTTTTTTTAGTAATTATATTTTTAAATAATTCGTCTCTAGTCATTTGCCTCTTCTAGCCTCCTCTAAATGGGAGGAATACGTATCAAATTAAATCATTTTATTTTAACATTACTCCTAAACTCCTCCCTTCAGGGAGGTTGGGAGGGCTTAAACTCCTACTCCACCTTCTTTCAAACGCTCTGTATTTTCAGCTAATTGAAGTGCGTCAATCATATTTTGAATTTTACCATCCATAAAATCGGTAAGATTATAAAGGGTCATATTAATACGATGATCCGTAATTCTGTTTTGCGGATAATTGTAGGTTCTTATTTTTTCGGAACGATCACCAGTTGCAACAATTGTTTTTCTACGTTTTGAAATGGCATCTAAATGTTTCGTCATTTCAATATCATAAAGCTTTGTTCTTAGCATTTGCATTGCTATTTCGCGGTTACCTAATTGCGAACGATCTTGCTGACAAACCACGACAATACCTGTTGGCTTGTGTGTAAGTTGTACTTTAGTTTCAACCTTATTTACATTTTGTCCACCTGCACCGCCGGAGCGCGATGTTTGCATTTCAATATCACCTGGATTAAGCACCACATCCACCTCATCAGCTTCGGGCATTACTAGCACTGTTGCAGCTGAAGTGTGCACTCGTCCCATAGTTTCGGTTAATGGCACACGTTGAACACGATGAACACCCGCTTCAAATTTTAATAATCCATAAGCACCATCTGCTGTAATGTTGATGATTACCTCTTTATAACCACCCATGGTTCCGTCGTTAGAATCCACCACTTCATACCGCAATCCTCTTTCTTCAAAATAACGGGTGTACATTCTAAATAAATCTCCCGCAAAAATACTTGCCTCATCGCCACCTGTACCAGCTCGAATCTCCATTACTGCATTACGAGCATCTTCGGGGTCTTTCGGTACCAACATTTGACGTATATCACTTTCCATTTTGTCTTTTTTAGGAAGCAATTCATCAATGTCGAGTTTTGCCATTTCGCGCATTTCAGCATCCTTTTCAGTATCTAAAATACTTTTATTGAACTCTAAATTTTCAACTATATTTTTATATTCGTGGTAAGCGTTTACAACATCTGTAAGCTCTTTGTATTCCTTATTGAATTTTTTAAATTCCTTTAAATCGCCAATAACCTTAGGGTCAGAAAGTTTTTGCTCTACCTCTTCCCAACGACGTTTTATGGCTGCTAATTTATCTAACACGTTTGCTTATTATTAATTGAAAATTAAAATATCTTTTTATTATTTAGGGACACAAAAGTACAAAAAAAAATGGCTTGGCTTTATACAATGATACTCCATTGTTTATTGCCAAAGCCAACAATTTATTTTTAAAGCTAATATTCGAAAATTCCGAATTCGGATTTAATGGTTAGTTGCTTTTTATCACTTTTTTCTACTCTTCCCACAATTTTGGCATCTACGTTAAATGATTTTGAAATTGCAATAATATCTTCCGCAATGGTTTTAGGCACGTATAATTCCATACGATGCCCCATATTAAACACCTTATACATTTCTTTCCAGTAGGTGTTACTTTGTTCCTGAATTAGCTTAAACAAGGGAGGGAGAGCGAATAAATCATCCTTAATGATGTGTAAATTATCTACAAAGTGTAATACTTTTGTTTGTGCACCTCCACTGCAATGCACCATTCCATGTATTTGATCGCTTCCGCGGTATTTTTCAAGAATTTTTTTAATGATTGGCGCATACGTTCTGGTAGGCGAAAGCACTAATTTTCCAGCAGTAACTTGTTGTCCGCCAACATCAATTTTATCGGTCAGTTTTATTTTTCCTGAATAGACTAATTCCTCTGGAACCGCCTGATCAAAACTTTCAGAATATTTTTTCGCCAGTGTTTTTTCAAACACATCGTGTCTGGCCGAAGTGAGGCCGTTACTGCCCATTCCGCCATTGTATTCAGTTTCGTAAGTAGCTTGTCCAAACGATTCCAAGCCCACAATTACATCACCTGCTTGAATATTTTTATTGTCAATTACATCGGAACGTTTCATTCGGCAAACAACGGTAGAATCAACAATGATGGTACGCACCAAATCGCCCACATCCGCCGTTTCGCCTCCAGTAGAATATATTCCTATGCCATAGCTTCTTAATTTCTCTAGCAACTCTTCTGTTCCGTTAATAATAGCTGAAAGTACTTCGCCGGGAATATTGTTTTTATTACGTCCGATGGTGGATGACAATAAAATATTATCTGTGGCTCCTACGCATAAAAGATCGTCGGTATTCATAATAACGGCATCCTGAGCAATGCCTTTCCATACGGATACGTCTCCAGTTTCTTTCCAATAAATATAAGCCAAGGACGATTTTGTTCCAGCACCGTCCGCGTGCATAATGACACAGTAATCTTTATTACTACTTAAATAATCGGGAACTATTTTACAAAATGCCTGAGGAAATAATCCTTTATCAATTTTTGAAATTGCGTTATGAACATCTTCCTTAGATGCCGAAACTCCACGTTGATTGTATCTATTATCGGTATTCATCGTCGTATCTTAAATAAACATCCCGAACCCCTTTAAGTGTTGGGATTCGGGATGTTTAATATTAAAAAAAAATTATTTATTTTCCAGTTGGCGTTGCTTCCGTTGCAGGAGCAGATGTATCTGTTGCTGGTTCACCAGTCGCCTCTGGCGTTACTTCATTCGTTTCAGTTTTGTTAGGTGCTTCTACTTTAGGAACTTCTTTAGGTGCATTAGGATCTACATAATCTTTACGCAATACAGAGAACACAGTACGTCTATTTTTTTGGTGTGCGACCTCTTTTTCTTGAATTGTTTTCATTGCATTAATCTGCTTATCTGTAATCAACAATGCTTTCTCTCCATAACCCTTAGGTATAATTCTAGCGGCAGAAATCCCTTTTGCAACTAAAAAATCATAACATGCTTTAGCGCGAGCTTCCGATAATTTCATATTTTCAACATCGCTGCCGCGAGAGTCTGTATGAGCACTTAACTCAATAACAAATGTAGGATTGTCTAACAATGTTTGATATAGGAATAACAATGAATCCTGAGCTTCTGCACGTAAGGTTGATTTGCCTAAATCATATAATACATCGGGAAATTCAATGAATTTCTCGATAGAAGTTAAACTAAAGTTATGTCCTTTAAATACTTTAGATTCTTTTTCTCCAACAGTCGTTTCTGTCCACTTTTCCGAACTATTCACAAAACCGTACTTAGAATTTTTAGTTATCACATCATTTCCAACTTGAGTTGAAACTACATAAGATGTGTTAGGATTTACATAACGTCCACCAGCAGGATTTTCGGCAAACTTATATACACCGTTAGCATCTGTCTTTAATTCTACCGTTGTTCCGTCAGACCCTTGTAATTTAACAGTCACTCCTTCTATTGGTTCTTTATATTTAGAATCTAAGATGACTCCTTCAATTGAAAACAACAAAGGTGGCAACACAAATGACCAAATATCATCCAAACCTTTTGTTCCTTCACGATTAGAAGTTAAGTAGCCTCTTTCCTTATTGCTTTCAAAAATAATCCCAAAATCATCGCTTGGAGAGTTTAATGGATAATTCATATTTATAAGATTGCCCCAAGAATTTTCAGCTACTGACTCTGCTTTAAAAATATCCAACCCTCCCATTCCTAAATGACCATCTGATGAAAAATACAATGTTTTATCATCATGAATGTATGGGAACACTTCGTTTCCTGCTGTATTTATTTCTGTTCCTAAATTAATAGGCGTACCCCATTTTTTTTCTTTTTTATCAAACTTTACCATCCAAATATCATTTTCACCTTGACCGCCAGGCAAATCAGAAGAAAAGAACAATGTCATTCCGTCATCAGATATTGCAGGTGCTGCAAATTTATTAGTATCGTTACAAAATGGCAATTTTTCAGGTTCTCCCCAAGCATTACCTTTTCTTACGGCTGACCATAATTGATTATAAACAACTTTATTTGCAACGGGTACACAACGAGTAAAATACATCATATCCCCTTTTTTAGTTATTGATGTTAAACCTTCATTGTTTTTTGTATTTATAGGTTCTAACAATGCCACTGGAGTACTCCATACACCTTTTTTATCTACTGAAGTTTCAAAAATATCGCTATAAAATTCACCAATAGTAGCATCAAAATCGTTCCCTTTTACTCCAGGACGGGTTGATGTAAAATAGATTTTATTATATTTTCTATCCACAAAACAAGGACTAAATTCACGATCCTTTGTATTAATTAAGGTAACATTATCTATGTTATAGAGTGAGGGTTTGTTAGTCCATTCTTTAGCTAATTCAGACGCTTTTACACCAGCCTCACCTCTAGGATCAGAGGGTACTTCTGCTTTATAATTATTATATTCTATAATAGCTTCATCGTATTTACCTTGCGCTCTTTTTGCATCTGCCAAGTATAATTTAGCTTTGGGATTTGTATAATTTGCTTTAATCGCTTTAAAATACCATGCTTCTGACTGTTTAAAATCACCAATAGAACGATAGCACTCGCCAGTTCTGAAAATAATCAAGGCTTTAGTTTCAAACTTTCTTTCTTTAGTATACGCTTTTTTATACAATGCAATTGCATTGAAAAATTCTTTGTTCGTAAAAGCTGTTTCAGCATCTTTAAAAAAGTCTTGCTGAGCCATTATATCAGCAGAAAACAAAAAAATTAAAGCCCATCCAAAAGCTAATTTTGCAACTATTTTCATATTAAATTTTAGTTTTTTTAAAATATGCCGCTAAAGTATGTAAATATTTAAAACAAAACAATTCTTTTTACCAATTTTAATATATACAATTTTAAAAAATAAAAAAACCCATGCTAAACAAGCTGCTTAGCATGGGTTTCAACAAATTAACATTTTATTTTGTAAACAACAGTTCTCTGTATTTTGGCAACGGCCAATTTTCGTCATCAATAAGTAATTCTAATTTATCTACATGATAACGAATTATATCGAAATATGATTTTACTTTATCACAATAGTCAATTGCTTGTTTTTTAACATCTGAAATTGCATTTGCTTTTTTACGAGCTTCTGTCATTTCATAAACTTTTGTTTTAATGATGTTGATGTGATCCGAAATTTCTGAAATCATTGCTAATTGAATCTGACCCGATTTTTTAAAATCAGCCTCACTCATTATTTCTTTTAAGCCTCTAACATTTTCAATCAAAGAACTTTGGTATTTAATTGCAGTAGGAATTATGTGGCTCATTGCTAAATCAGCCATTATACGAGATTCTATTTGAATTTTTTTAGTATATGTTTCTAAATAGATGTCGTAACGTGCATGTTGCTCTCGCTCGCTCATAATATTATGACGTTCAAACAAACTCATAGTTTGTTTAGATACAAATGCTCCTAAAGCTTGAGGGGTAGTTTTAATGTTAGACAATCCGCGTTTTTCGGCTTCTTTCACCCATTCTTCGCCATAACCATTTCCTTCGAAACGGATTTTTTTAGACTCCACAATATATTTTCTTAAAACTTGAAATATGGCTTCGTCCTTTTCTACATCTTTTGCAATTAAGCTGTCAACATCTTTTTTAAACAATATCAATTGATCGGCAACTATGGCATTTAAAACAGTCATTGGTCCTGCGCAGTTTGCAGAAGAACCAACTGCTCGAAACTCAAATTTATTACCTGTAAATGCAAATGGTGATGTCCTGTTTCTATCCGTATTATCTAACAAAATATCAGGAATTTTACCAATGCCTAATTTAAGTGCCGTTTTTTCATCTGGACTCATTTTTCCTGATTTTACTTTTGCTTCTAAATCATCTAATACACTTGAAAGTTGAGAGCCTAAGAAAACTGACATAATAGCAGGTGGTGCTTCATTAGCACCTAATCGGTGATCATTATTTGCTGAAGCTATAGATGCGCGCATCAAGTCAGCGTTATCATGAACTGCTTTAACTGTATTAACAAAAAACGTTAAGAATTTTAAATTGGTTTTAGGTGTTTTCCCTGGGCTTAATAAATTTTTACCTGTATCTGTACCTAAACTCCAATTGTTGTGTTTTCCACTACCATTAACACCTGCAAATGGTTTTTCATGCACTAAACAACGAAAGTTGTGACGTCTTGCAACTTTATCCATTACATCCATCAACAATTGATTATGGTCAACTGCTAGGTTACACTCTTCAAAAACAGGAGCGCACTCAAATTGATTTGGAGCAACCTCGTTGTGACGAGTTTTGACAGGAATACCTAATTTTAAGCATTCCACCTCATAATCGCGCATAAACGCTGCAGCACGTTCTGGTATAGATCCAAAATAATGGTCTTCTAATTGTTGTCCCTTTGCTGAAGAGTGTCCAAACAAAGTACGACCCGTCATTACTAAATCTGGGCGGGCATTGTACAATGCTTCATCAATTAAAAAATATTCTTGTTCCCATCCTAAAGTTGCGGTAACTTTAGTAACATTTTTATCAAAATACTGGCATACATCAACTGCCGCTTTATCCAGTGCTGATAATGCTTTTAACAATGGGGTTTTATAATCCAACGCTTCACCAGTATATGCAACAAAAATAGTTGGGATACACAATGTTGTACCAATTACAAATGCAGGAGATGTTGGATCCCATGCTGTATAACCTCTTGCTTCAAAAGTATTACGAATTCCTCCATTAGGGAAACTAGATGCGTCTGGCTCCTGCTGCACCAATTGAGCGCCTCCAAAACGTTCAATAGCGCGACCACCTTCGGTGGGTTCAAAAAACGCATCGTGTTTTTCGGCAGTAGTACCCGTTAATGGTTGAAACCAGTGTGTATAATGTGTAGCACCTTTAGTAGATGCCCAACTTTTCATTGCAGAAGCAATTGGGTCTGCAACCTTACGATCGATACGTGTACCTTCTTGTATAGCAGAGAGAACGCTTTTAAAGGCATCTTCAGTTAAATATTCGCGCATTGCATCAATACCAAATACATTTGCTCCGAATATTTCGGACAATTTATTGCTAGGCATTATTACGTTTACAGGTGTTCTTGAAAGAACAGTTTCTAGTGCTTTAAATCTGTGAAAGGCCATTTTATTTTTATTTTTTAAGTGAATACTAATTTACAAAAACGAATGTATTGGTTTTTTAAAGTTTTGCAAAAAAAAACAATTCATTTTTATTAACACAATGTATAAAACTGAATATTTTCTATCTAAAATCATTTTTTTAAAAACCAAAGGCTATAATTCATAGATTAAATTAATGAATATTTTAAAAATATTAGATATTTAATTCAAACACCCCGTTTTTTTTAATGCAATTATAAAAAAAACTGATGTTTTTTATAATTACACGTAAAAATATTGTATTTTTGTTGGAAGAAACTCTTTTTCAAACAATAAATAACTAATTAAAAATTTAATGTCATGAGCAAAGTAAAACTGGAGTACATTTGGTTGGATGGTTATTATCCAACTCAAAACATGAGATCAAAAACCAAAGTAGAGGAACATGAAAATTTTAAGGGTACGTTAGCAGAACTAGGAAATTGGTCTTTTGACGGTTCTTCTACAAAGCAAGCGGAAGGGGGTTCTTCAGACTGTTCATTGGTACCTGTAGCTATCTATCCCGATCCTGCAAGAGAAAATGCGTGGTTGGTAATGTCTGAAGTTATGAATGCTGACGGAACAGCGCATTCATCAAATGGCAGAGCTACAATTGAAGATGAAGACGATGATTTTTGGTTTGGGTTTGAGCAAGAGTATTTTATTATGGATACCAAAACAAGATTACCAATAGGTTTCCCTGTTAATGGGTATCCAGCTCCACAGGGAATGTACTACTGTTCGGTAGGTGGTAGAAATACGCATGGTAGAGAATTAGTAGAAAAACACGCTGACTTATGTATTGCGGCAGGTTTAAACTTTGAAGGAATAAATGAAGAGGTTGCTTGTGGACAATGGGAATTCCAATTGTTTGCAAAAGGTGCAAAAAAAGCAGGAGATGAAATTTGGATTGCTCGCTACCTATTAGATAGACTTACAGAAAGCTATGGCTGGTACATTGAATACCATCCAAAACCGCTTGGTGATACTGACTGGAATGGGTCTGGTATGCACGCTAACTTCTCTAATACAACGTTGAGAACATGTGGTTCTAAAGAAATTTATGAAAAAATATGCGAAGCTTTTAGACCTGTAGTAAAAGAACACATTGATGTTTATGGAGAATTTAATCACCTAAGATTGACTGGGAAACACGAAACAGCTTCTATTCATGATTTTTCTTATGGTGTATCTAATAGAGGGGCTTCGATTAGAATCCCTCTAATAACAGTGCAAAAAGGATGGAAAGGATGGTTAGAAGATAGAAGACCTGCTTCAAACGGAGACCCATATAAAATTGCAGCGCGAATAATCAAAACTGTAAAAACTGCAAAAATTTAAGACTCTATAAATTTCTATAAAAAATAAAGGCTGACGAATTTCGTCAGCCTTTATTTTTTATAGATTCTTCCGATACAATATCTGTATCAACTTCCTTCTCTACTATCGGTTTAATTACATTACCCATCTGACGTTTTAAGCTAAGACCTGCCTTTTCTATTTCTGTTTCAACTTCGGTTGTGTATTTAACAAATTCTTCTTTTATACTTTCAGTACCTTTTAAAATTTCTGTCGTATGTTTTTCAAACTCTGCTCTAACACCAGTTGTACTTTTTTGAATCTCATTTTGAATTTGATTTTTAGCATCGTTAATTTCACGAATACCCTTTCCTAAGCCCTTTACCAAATCAGGTAACTTATCGGAACCAAATAACATGATGATAACAAGTACAATTAAAAATAATTCACCTCCACCAAGATTTAAAAACAAAATTATTAAGTTGGTCATGTTATAAATGTCAATACGGGTACAAAGCTACATAAATAAAAAACCGATGCACGTTTGAACATCGGTTTTTTTTATCATCAAAATTTTTAATTATATTGTTTCTCCTTTGTCTTTTTCAAAATCAATTACAATTGGGGTTGCAATACAAATGGATGAGTATGTACCAATAATAATACCAATTAATAATGCGAAAGAGAAGCCTCGAATGGTTTCCCCTCCAAAAATAAAGATAGCCAACAATACAAAGAAAATAGTTAAGGACGTATTGATAGTACGACTTAAAGTACTGTTTAATGCGTAATTGATAACTTTCACTTTTTCATCTTTATCCAAATCCGATTTATTACGTTCCGTTAAATACTCTCTAATACGGTCAAATACAACAACAGTATCCGTCATCGAGTAACTCATTACTGTTAAAATAGCAGCAATAAAATCCTGAGTAATTTCTAAAGAGAATGGTAATATCCCATCAAATATGATATATATTGATAATACAATCAATACATCATGGAACAATGCCACAACAGCACCTAAACCATACGTCCATTTTTTGAATCGGATAAAAATAAATACAAACATGACTAAACATGACAATAACACTGCCCAAATAGCTTTTGTTTTAATATCTCTTGAAACGGTTTCTCCCACTTTTTGAGAACTCATTATTTGATATTTTACACCTAATGTTTTTAACCCTTCATTCAATTTAGCTTCTACTTTTGCTTCCGTTTCGTCGGTTGCTTCATCAATCAAATAAGTAGTTGTAATACGTTGTTGGTTACTTTCACCATACGTTTTAACTTCGGGAGCTTCGCCAAACGATTTTGTTAAGGCTACACGTACATCTTCAGTAGGTTTTGGATCATCAAAACGAACAACATAAGAGCGACCACCTTTAAAATCAACACCTAAACTAAATCCACCTTTTTGTATGTACGCAAAAATACCTGCTGCGATAATCAATCCGGAAAACACATAATATAATTTACGTTTTCCAACAAAATCGATATTGATTTTTTTGAACGCATTTTCAGTCATTTTATTTGAAAACGAAATTTCTTTTCCGCCAGCTAACCAACGATCAAACACCAAACGAGTAATAAAAATAGCACAGAATAAAGATGATATAATACCTATAATTAAGGTAGTTGCAAACCCTTGTAAAGGACCTGTACCAAAAATGTAAAGGATAATACCCAACAACAATGTGGTTACGTGAGAGTCGATTACTGAAGACATTGCATTGTGGTAACCTTCTTTTATTGCTGCAGCAGTAGATTTACCAATAGCTAACTCTTCACGAACACGTTCAAAAATTAAGATATTAGCATCAACTGACATAGCTATTGTTAATACTATACCTGCAATACCTGGCAAGGTTAAAACAGCACCAAATGAAGCGAGAATACCAATTACAAAGAAATTATTTACCAACATGGCAAAATCGGCAACCCAACCTGCTTTGTTGTAATAAAAGCCCATAAAAAAGAACACCAATACCAGTGCAATAAGTGTTGATATAAAACCTTTAGAAACCGCTTCGGCACCAAGTGTTGGACCAACAACGCTTTCTTCAACAATATGCGCAGGAGCAGGAAGTTTACCAGCTTTTAAAATGTTCACCAAATCGTCTGCCTCTTCAATGGTAAAGTTACCTGTAATTGAAGAAGTTCCTCCAGCTATTTCGCCTTGTACAGTAGGATATGAATAAACACTGTTATCTAAAACGATAGCTATGGATTTACCAATATTATCTTTCGTTAAATGTTTCCATGCAATTGCTGCATCTGCAGTCATACTCATAGAAATTTGAGGCGATCCTCCGCCACCCAAATCAAATACTTTGCGTGCTTCAGTAATAATATCACCTGCTAAAGCAGCTGTTCCTCTGTTACTCGCTCCATCAATTGCAACCAATTGCAACGTTGTTTCTTCTTTATCAATTGCTTTAAACGACCAGAAAAATTTGGTGTAAGGTCTAAAAATCGACTTAATTTTAGGATTACTTAAATAGGTATTTAATTTAGCGGTATCGCTAATAGCTGCAAAACCTATAACAGGACCATCCGTTAAAATAGACTGTCCTTTTTCGTTTTGACGAATTGCTGCACGCATTAAAGCAAACAATGGATTGTCTCTTCTTAATTTAGCAATGGTATCAGCTCTTGCACCTTCAGCAGTTTTAACCGTATCTTTACCAGTACCTAATTGAGCAGATAAAGACGATGATTCTTTTTTTAATGTGTCTTTTGCAATTTCAGTTCCTGATTTATCTTTAGCAACAACAATAGTAGAATCCTTTGCAGTTGTATCGGCAGTTGGAGTTAAAATTTCTTTCAAGCGAGTATTTGCTTGCTCCAATAAAGGATAAATATCTTTGTTATCATACGTTTCCCAAAATTCTAAGTTAGCTGTTCCTTGCAATAATTTACGTACACGCTTTTTATCCGTAACACCAGGCAACTCAATTAAAATGCGTCCAGACGAAGGCAACATTTGGATGTTTGGTTGAGTTACACCAAACTTATCGATACGGGAACGCAACGTGTTTTCAGAAGTTTCGATAGCATCCTTTACTCTTTCGTGTAAAAATTTTAATACATCTTCATCAGAAGTATTAAAATCAACTTTCCCTTTTAATTCAATGGTTTGAAAGTTAATTGCCAATTTAGCATTGGGATTAATCTTTTTAAATTCTTCACCAAAAAGGGTAACAAAATCTTTAGGGTCTTTTTTCTGCCTAACAACCGCTTGAGCAATGGCTTGATTAAATGTAGGATCGTTACTGTTATTTGATAATGAACGAATGATATCCGCAACAGAAACTTCTAAAGTAACATTCATACCTCCCTTTAAATCTAAACCTAGATTTAACTGACGTTTTTTAACATCTTCATACGTATATTGAGTGATAATCATATCATATACTGGAAGATTTTTTATAGAATCCAAATAATAATTTGTTCTTGTAGTACGTACAGAATCTAGAAATGAATTTTGATCCGAAAGATTTTGGGAAGAAGCTTTTGAAGCATTTACAATATCTGGAGAAGTAGTATAATTTTTGGCATACGCTTTAGCATCTTCTTGAATACCATACGCCACCCATGTAAACATCAAATAATAAGCACAGGCTAAAGCCAGTAAAATCGCAAAAAGCCTAATGGCACCTTTGTTTTGCATAATTGTTTTAATTTAGTGATTTAGTCATTTGGAGCGACAGTGAATTGTATTTTAAAAAATCTATAATTCACTATTTCTCCATTTTATTAATTTGGAGTGCAAATATAGAATAACAATTTTATTATTTGCCAATTTTATTATTAATATGCGTGTACTTAACTTTAATTTGATATACATTTAATTAATATGGAATCAAAAATCGCTAAAAAACAAGTTGCATTTAAGGGTACTGGCTTTATTGCCTCACTAAGAATTATATTTCATAGTTTTAAGCTTCTAGAATAACCATAGCCAGCGCCATTTGTTTTGTATGTGACAAAGAGAGGTGAATTGTATTAATTTTTTTATCTACAAAAAACTGAGCTGATTTTCCAATTAATTGGATAGACGGCTTACCCAATTGGTTGTTAAAAACTTCAATTTGATTTAAAGCAATATCCCCTCTTAAGCCGGTTCCTAGGGCTTTCAAAAAAGCTTCTTTAGCTGCAAATCGGGCAGCATAACTTTCTGCTTTATTTACCTTTGTTTCGCAATATGCAATTTCATTTTTTGAAAATACTTTTATTTTAAAAGCCTCGTTTTCAATACTTTTTGAAATACGAAGTACTTCAACGATGTCCGTTCCAATGCCTATAATCATACTTATATAAATATTACCAAATAAAGAGATGAAATTAAAATCGACCGAGAGGTGATTAACGCCAAAAATACAATTAATAAAAAGTTTAATCAACAAACATTATAAGTGTATGATGTAAAGTTGACAGACCGAAAAATTTTAAAAAAAACAAGCAGCTGATTATCAGTTATTTAACAAAATAAAGCAGCGTTTTGTATCACAAAATTATCTTTCATGATACAAAAAAAGGCATTCATCTACTTATTAAAGCGTATTGTAGGTATTTGATATTATATTATCTAAATGTTTCATTATTAATGATTTATTTACATACCTTTGACTTCCCACTAATATATAAATAATCATGTTTGAGATTTTAAAAAGTTTTGAGACTAAGTATGGTTACCTTAAAAAAAAGGGCTTAACCATTGAAGGGTTAGCTATTGTAGATGTTAAAAAGAAAAAACATGTTATTAAGATCAGCCGACCGTTGATTTTTGATAATCGTTTGATTCCAAAACGTTTTGAAGGCTTAGATGTTAAAACAAGCATTAAACTGAGCGTGGATATGCCAACTGAGTTTACTGTTGATCGTAGTCAGCCCGATTGGCATAAAAAACAATATATTTGGGCACCTGAACGTTTTCAAAAATATGTTGATCGTTGTGAGAGTGAGATCAAAGATCAATTAAACAATCAACAAATAACAAAACTGGAGATTTTGGATGCTTTATGCTTCGGTAATTTTGAAGAACACAAACAAAAAAGCATTCAATTAATTAAAGAAGGCAAATTGCCAGCTTATTGCGAGAACTAATTTTTGTTTTATATAAGGGTTAAACTATTAATTAGTTTACTAAAGCACTCTGAGTAATCGGGGTGCTTTTTTATTTTAAAATTTAGTTTAAAAAGTTTGTAGATTCTATTGCAATAAAGAAATAAGACATCTAAAGATGAAATTGAATTCTAAAAATGACTATTCTAAAAACTTTGATCTTTGATTTAATATCTTTCTAACTTTGAACTTTGTAACTTTAAACATTGAACTAATTATTATGGAAGGATACGTAAAATCAGAAATAAAAAATGGTATAGCCACCATCACCTTTTTTCATCCACAAAGCAATTCCCTGCCAAGTGTTTTGTTGAAACAATTAACGGAAGCAATACATACCAATGGTATAAATGCCGAAGTAAAAGTTATTGTTTTACAAAGTGTAGGAGATGCTATATTTTGTTCGGGCGGTTCATTTGATGAAATGCTTGCTATTAAAGACACCGAAACTGGCGAACAGTTTTTTTCGGGGTTTGCAAATGTGATTAACGCTATACGTAAAATACCAAAATTTGTGATAGCACGTGTGCAAGGAAAAGTTGTTGGAGGTGGTGTAGGCATTGCCTGTGCAGCGGATTATGCAGTTGGGTTAGAATCCTCTTCCATTAAACTTAGTGAATTAGCAATTGGCATTGGACCATTTGTTATAGGGCCTGTAGTGCGAAGAAAAATGGGGCTTTCCGCATTTTCATCCTTGACGATAAACGCAACAGAATGGAAAAGTGCCAACTGGGCTAGGGAAAAAGGAATGTATGCTGATGTATATAAAACTACAGAAGAATTAGATGCAGCTATTGCAACACTTACCGATAAACTTTCCAGATCAAATCTGGAAGCAATGAAAATGCTGAAAAAAGATTTTTGGGTAGGTACAGAAAATTGGGATACACTTTTAAGTGAACAAGCAAGTACCGTTAGTTATCTGGCTCTTTCCGATTTTTTTGTAAATGCGCTTACTAAGTTCAAGAATAAATCTTAAAATAAACTTCAATGTCTGATAATTCTTTAAAAACATCTCTAGGAAGATTTCTAAAAATTGGCTTTGCAGAAGGCTCATCCTTTTTAATCCTTTTATTTATTGCTATGCCTTTAAAATACATGGCCGACATGCCTACACCTGTGCGTATTGTAGGTATGCTTCACGGTATTTTATTTGTGTTATATGCTTTGGCATTAGCGCAAGCTACTATTGTTTATAAATGGAAAATAAAAACAGTAATCATCGCTTTTCTATTGTCTTTTTTGCCTTTCGGGACATTTTTTTTGGAAAGAATATTGAAGAAAGAGAAATAACCTCAGCCCACCCCCTCTCAACCTCATCCGCCTTCGGTTGGAAAAGGGAAGCGGAAATACTTTCATGGAGAGGGCGATTTAACACACCACTACTTTTTCATCTTCAATATATACCAACAATTTTTTAGTAACGGTATACCCCATTTGAATTAACAAATCGGCATATTGAAGGATTTGTTTTTTATGTGCCGGTTTTTCTTCCCCTGTTTTATAATCAATTATTACTGCACTTTTTTGAGATAATACTACCCTATCCGGACGAAACATTTCGCCCATTTGAGTAATAATTTCTGCTTCATTTTTTATAGTTAATCCTTTTGCAAAATGTGGCTTTAATTGAGGCAATTCAATTATTTTAGTGATTGTATTTAACAGTGTAGTTTTTTCATCACCACTAATTAAACCTTCTGTAAACATTGAATTTAAAGACATTTCAACATCGTCCGAAGTTTTAATTTTTGCCATGGCAGTGTGTACCATTACTCCATAATCTTTTTTGCTTTCTGTTAATTCCAAATTCCAAATACTTGGTGCTGCTGCTCGCATTTTAATAGTATCTCTCCATTGGTTAGAGTTGAAAGTTGAAAGTTGAAAGTTTGAAGTTGAAATACGATGTAAAGTTGTATCATGTATTTTCTGCTCACCAAAGGTATATAGTGATTTAGCATCCTCCCACTCACCTGTTGTTTGATAATAATAGGCGAACATATCACTAAGAGTACTTAAATTATCAGGAGTTTTGGATGGTTTGGAAGTGAGTATATACAAACGTTCTTCGGGGCGGGTAAGCGCAACGTACAATACATTTAACGAATCTAATAAGGATTTATTTATTTCCTCTTCATATACATCGGCATATATTGTTTCTTTTAATTCGGCTTTTACAGAAACCAATGCAGATGTAAGTTTTGGGATTTTATTATTGTCAATATCTACCCACAAATGCTTTTTACCCATATTGGTTTTGCCTGATGAAAACGGTAATATCACCACAGGGAATTCTAATCCTTTAGCGCGATGTATCGTCATTATTGTAACTGCATTCATTCCCTGTGGAACGATTAACGATGTCTTCTCTTTTTTATCTTCCCAATATTCAATAAAACCTTTCAGGTTATTATTTTGTCGGATAGAATAATTTAATACTTCATCCAAATAAAATTGGATGTAAGCATCAGGATGTTTATTGAGTGCGAATAAACGCACTAACTCTTCGTTAAGCTCATACAGCGCCATTTTTGAAAGAACAGAAATATTAAATTCTTTACAAACTTGTTTAAGAATTTTTATGAATTCTTTTTCATTCAGACTATTGTTCTCAATCAACAATTGGTTTATATCTGTATTTTCAATACGTTTGGAAGCAATGAGGTATTCCAACAATTCGGTTTTAATAATTTGATCACTGGTATTATTCAAATACCTAAGCAATGAATAAATAAAATTAACTTCCGCCGAATTGCTTAGTAACAAAGAATCAGAAGAAATTACTTCTATTCCTTTTTTAGACAGATAATTCGCAATTTCGCTTCCATCCGAATTTTTTCTGACCAATATGGCAACATCTTTTAGTTGAAAATTTTGTTGCAACAATTCTAAAATTATTACGTGTGTGCGTTCCAGATTTAATTCTCTCACTTCATCCGATTCCCCTTGAAGGAATTCTACCTGTACGTACCCTCCTTTATTTTCAGGATTAAAACCTTGTTCTAATGTGTCGTAAATGCTTTTAAATTTATCGTTTAGTTTATTAGAAAGCGTTCTAAAAATAGCATTATTAAATTCGATTATCTCACGCTTACTGCGATAATTTTTTGCTAATACTTGTGGATTGTGATTCCGTATCAATGCTTCCTGCCGCTCCAATACTAATGGATTATCATTATGTGCAAATACTTCGGGTAACATTGCAAACTGTTCCACTTCGCCACCACGCCAACGATAAATTGCTTGTTTGCCATCACCCACCAACATAGTAAAATGCCCGGCAGCCAATGAATTATCAATTAAAGGCAACAAATTTTGAAATTGTAAAACGGAGGTATCCTGAAATTCATCAATCAAATAATTATTATACTTATTACCTAAACGCTCATAAATAAAAGGGATTGGTTCGTTCAACACAATTTTGGCAATCATTTTATTGAATTCCGAAATGTGCAAAATATTATTTTGAGCTTTGTATTGGTTGAGCAATTTTTCAATTTCATTTAATACCGCCAACGAATAAATAGTAGAATTTATCAATCTAAAAACAATCATTTCCTGATTGTTTGCTTCAATAAAACTTAAAGCTTTATGATAAATTTCTAATAATTTATTTTTGATGCCATCAATAACATCTTTATCGGAGGTAGTAGTTTTAGCAGCATACCAATTATCGGCATCTACATTTTTTTGAACAGTATTGGAAGGAGTTAATTTATCAAACCTCACATCGGATAAATAGGAAAAATATTTAGCAATGCCATTAGCACCTCCTGCAAACTTATCGTGCTGAATACCTTCATCCGCAATTATCTTTAAAGCATCTTCACCGCATTTACTTATGAAGGTTTCAAACTTTTTTAATTCGACCTGAATGGTATCTTTTATTTTAAAAAAATCATCTACACTTAAATCCCTTAGCTTCTCAATATATATAGCACCCTCTTCATTCAATAAATTTTTAGCAAAATATTTTAGATCATTTTCTATGTGCCAGCTTTTTTCGTCATCTGTTTTACTTTCGGTAAATTCCACCAAAGCTTTTGTTAATCTTTCGTCGGAACCTATTTGAGCAATCAATAAATCAACAGCTTGGGTTAATAATTTATCATCATCCATTTCCAATTCAAAGCTCATTGGAATTTTTAAATCAAATGCAAATGTTCTTACAATATTATGTACAAAACTATCGATGGTACCAATTGCAAAATCGGAATAATTATGTAATACCGCACTGAGCACATTTGAAGCCCGTTTACGAATAATAGTATCCGTTAATTGCTGACGCAGATTTAATGTTTGATGCTTTTTTAATTCTTCCAACAATGTTTTTGTTCCGCCGGAAAGCTTTGTATAATCATCAAAAGAGAGTTCTTTTAAGGCCTTAATAATACGCTCCTTCATTTCTGAAGCTGCCTTATTGGTGAACGTAATTGCTAAAATATGTCGGTAAGCCTTTGGAGGGTCCGATTCATCGTTCAAGGCCAAAGCGAGATACTCCTTTACAAGCGTAAACGTTTTTCCGGAACCGGCAGAAGATTTATAAATAGTAAAGTTTTTACCTGACATTTTTGTTGAAATAAATTGAACCGATTGGCAATTTACGCAAAATTCAGTATCATTGTTGGTAGCAATGATGCCATGAAAAAAATTTCGCACTATTTCGTTTTTATATTAACGTTTACTACTCATTCTCTTTTTTCGCAGGAAACCAATATTATTCCGGGGAATATCATTGTAATGTTAAACTCCGCCGCTGATACTGCTAAACTTTCAAATGAACTCAATTATTTTTCCGAAGCAAAAATAAATTTAAAAGTTGCACGTATTTTATCCCAACAGATGCTCCTTTATTTATTTGAATTTGATGCAACCGCAGTAAATGCAACTATGCTACTCAATGTGGTAAAAATGTTTCCGTTTGTAAAAACAGCTCAATTTAACCATATTGCCGAGAAACGTAATACTCCCAACGATGTGGAGTTTGCACAACAATGGAACATGAACAACACAGGGCAAAATAGCGGCACTGCTGGTGCCGACATCAGCGCCGTAAAAGCCTGGAACATTGCAACAGGAGGATTAACCGCCAGCGGTGACACAATAGTAGTTGCCGTTATTGATGAGGGTTTTGACATCACGCACGAGGATATTACTTTTTGGAAAAATTATCACGAACTACCTAACAATAAAATTGATGATGATAACAATGGCTATGTGGACGACTTTAATGGTTGGAATACCGCTAACCACAGTGATATTTTGGCAATACAAACACATGGGACAAACCTTTGCGGAATTATTGGCGCTAAAGGCAATAATGGTATAGGGGTAAGTGGAATTAATTGGAATGTAAAAATGATGCCTATTAGTATAAATGCATATCTTGAATCTGAAATACTTGCAGGCTATTCTTATATTTTAGAGCAACGCAGGTTATATAATCAAACCAATGGTGCAAAAGGAGCTTTTGTTGTTTCCAGCAATTCGTCGTTTGGCTTCAATCTTGGTCAGCCAGCAGCACATCCAATATGGTGCGCTATGTACGACAGTTTAGGCTCGGTTGGTATTTTAAATGCAGGAGCAACTTCAAACTCAAATATCAATGTAGATACTCAAGGCGATATGCCATCCGCATGTGCTAGTAATTGGTTGATTACAGTCACTAACACAACTAACACAGATGCCAAAGCAGTTTCCGGTTTTGGTGCTACAACAATTGATTTAGGCGCACCTGGAACAGGAATAACATCCACAGGATTATCAAACGGATACACTACACTTTCTGGGACATCTGCGGCAACACCGCATGTAGCTGGCACAGTTGCTTTGATGTATGCTGTTGCCTGTTCACAATTAATGATTGATTGCAAAAACAATCCGGCAGCATTTGCATTGATGATAAAGGATTCCATATTAGGTGCTGTTGACCCAATAGCTGCGCTTAATGGCAAAACTGTAACGGGAGGGAGATTAAATTTATACAAATCGCTTAGATCAATTAAAAATCGTTATTTTAATGATACGTGTACCTTTGTTTCTATTGCGAAATCTCAAGAACTAAATAAACTTTTTGAGATAAAAAATGTGTATCCAAATCCAACCGATAAAGATTTAAACATTATTTATACAAGCAATGGAAATATGGAAATACGCATTACAAATTTAGTAGGACAAGAAGTGAAACGCCTATCAGCATATACTAATTCAAACACCACCCAAGAAAAAACAATTGATGTAAGTAACCTTACTAAAGGAATTTATTTTTTGAGTATGTACGCTGATACTACAAAATTGAATGTAGTGAAACTGGTTGTTTATTGATTACACTTTAGTTCGCTTGAAATAACTTGGAAACAAGCATTTCAAGCGAAATTTAGCGTTTAATTTATTACATTTTTTTATATCCTGTTGACACAATATTTTTAGCAATAAATCGCATTCTGTTTGAAAAATAATGGAAGAAATGTGCATCGATACCCACCAATATTCTTGACTTTTTTTTATTCATTCCATCAATAATAATTTGAGCTGCTTTTTGAGAAGTGGTCATAAACATTTTCTCGAAATTTTCGATTGATTTTGGATCATCCTCTGCACCCCTTGCAGCTTTTGCAATGTTTGTTTTAATACCACCAGGATGAACACAAGAAACTGCCACCCCTGTTTTATGAATTTTTTCTTCTAATTCCAACGATTCGGTAAAACCCCTTACCGCAAATTTAGCAGTAGCATAAGGTGTTTGACCAGGAATTCCATGCAATCCAAAAATACTTGAAAAGTTAACCAATGCGGATTCTTTTTGTTTTCTCAAATAAGGTAAAAACGCTAAAGAGCCATACATTACACCCCACATGTTAATGCCTAGTATCCATTCATAATCTTCGATAGGCACCTGATCGGTAGTATGTTTTGCTATTGCAACACCTGCATTGTTTATCATCGCATCTACTCTGCCAAATTTTTTATTTACATCATCGGCAAACTTAAACATGTCCTCTTTTTTAGAAACATCAAATACCGATGTAAATACTTCGGTTGAAGAAGGCAACAGCGTTACTGTTTCATTTAACCCTTTTTCATTAAAATCGTTTAGGGCTAATTTTGCGCCTTGTTTTGCAAAATTAATTGCCAATGCTCTACCCATACCCGATCCTGCACCGGTTATTGCAATTACCTTATTTTTAAAGTCTTTCATGTAATTTATTTTAGGATTAATGTTGTTCAATATTCCGAAAAAAAAATCACAAATAAAGTAACTTAGGTTACTTTATTTTTTAGCCCTTCTTTTGCCCTTACCTTTACCTCATCAAAACTATTTTACCAAACTTTTCTAAAACAATAGTATTAATAGGATTGGTATATACAATCCTAAATATATAAACGCCTTGAGGACATTCTTTGTTTTTATATTTACCATCCCAGGAACACGTATTTTTATCGTCATACAAAACATCGCCCAAACGATCCAATATCTTAAAATCCTGAACCGTTATATTAAAATACTTAGGTTCAAAAAAATCGTTTAAACCATCATTGTTAGGCGTAAAACAGTCGGGAGCA
>CANFLQ010000016.1 GCA_947447995.1 Bacteroidota bacterium
AGAAATAAATTAGCTAGCAACAATATAGGAACTACTTTTAAACCTTCCCTAAATTTGTCGCCAATAAAATATTGTATCCACTCCATGTTCATCATTGTTCCCAGAAATATAACAGAACAGATGATTACAAAATATTTCATGATAAGTGCATTTGTTGTTTTTGAGTCCGCTTCTTTAGAGTGATTAAAAAAGAAAGGTTCGGCTGCAAAGCGGAATGCCTGAATAAAAATGGTCATAAGGATTGCCACTTTGTAACATGCTCCATAAATACCATTCTGGCTTTTTGCAATTGCTTCGGGTAGTAAATGCGGAATAAGCACACGGTCGAGGGTTTCGTTTGCCATACCCGCTAAACCAGCAATAAGTAAAGGCAATCCATACTTCATCATTTGTTTCCAAAGTGCTGTTTCCATTTGCCATTTTACAGATAACATTTCGGGTAATAACAAAAATAGCGTTATTACACTTGCAAAAAGATTGGAAATAAAAATATATCCAATACCAATGGATGGATTGTAAATCATATCCACATAAGGCTTAAACGCTGATTCGGGAGCTTCGTGAACGCCTTTACAAAAAATTAAAAAAAATAAATTTAGCCCTATATTGATGGCGATGTTTAACGACCTGATTACGGCAAACCGCTTTGCTTTATTTTGCAAACGTAAACGGGCAAAGGGAATGGCAGCCAAAGCATCAAAGCCAAGAATAATGGCAAACCATACTACATACTCGGGATGCCCTGAAAATTTAAGGGTTTCGGAGATGGGTACAGCAAAATAAGCGCTCACAAAAATAAACAGTGTAGAGGTAACAAATAAAGAAACCAATGCCGTACTGTATACCTTTTCCTTGTTGTCTTCTGTCTGGGAAAAACGAAAAAGAGTTGTTTCCATACCATACGTTAAAAACACTAAAAGAAAAGAAACGTAGGCATAAGCCGATGTTACATCACCAAATTCGGATGTAGAAAAAAGATAAGTAAAAAGTGGCGTTAAAAAATAATTCAATAATCGCCCCACAATAGTAGGCAAGCCATAAATGGCTGTTTGTGAGGCGAGTTTTTTGAGTGGGGAACCCAATCTTATTTTCCTGTAAAATTTGGTTTTCTTTTTTCAACAAATGCGCTGGTACCTTCTTTAAAATCTTCGGTAGCAAAGCAATTGGCAAATTCATCTATTTCGGTTGCAAAACCATCCACTTCGTTTTCAAAATAGGCATTTACGCTATTGATAACTCCGGTAATGGCTCTTGGCGATTTACTTCTGATTTTAGCAATAATCTCCAAACATTTTGGCATCAATTGATCGGGAGTAACTACATAATTTACCAAGCCTAAATTTAATGCTTGTTCTGCGTTTAACATATCGCCAGTCATGTGCAACTCTATTGCTTTTGTTTTGCCGATGTATTGGATCAAACGTTGTGTTCCGCCGTATCCAGCAATTAAACCCAAGTTTACTTCCGGCTGACCGAATTTAGCATTATCACTTGCCACACGTAAATGACAAGCCATTGAAAGTTCACAACCACCGCCTAAAGCAAATCCGTTTACGGCTGCAATAACAGGTTTAGGGCAATTTTCAATTTCTTTAAATATATTTTGTCCTGCTTGCGCAAGCATTTTACCTTGCTCTAACGAACGACCAATAAACTCAGAAATATCAGCTCCTGCAACAAATGCTTTTTGTCCAGCACCTGTAATGATAATTGCTTTTACTGTAGCATCTGTTATTGCATTTTTTATAGCAGCCCCTATTTCATCTACTGTTTTTTTATTAAGGGCATTTAATTTGTCGGGGCGATTAATAGTAATTGTTAAAACGCCATTATCATTTGCTGTTAAAAGATTTTCGAATGTCATAAATTAGTTACTAGTTAAGAGTTATTAGTTATAAGCTAAAAGCTAAAAATTGCGATGTTCTTTCACGTAATTGGTTATATAATCAATAATTTCTTTGGTATCTGTTCCTGGAGGAAAAAGTGTGCCAACACCTTGTTCGTTTAATTTTGCAATGTCTTTCTCGGGAATAATTCCGCCACCAGTAAGTAATACATCGTTCAAACCTTTTTCCTTCATCAAATTAATAATTTTTGGAAAAACGGTATTGTGTGCGCCCGAAAGAATACTTATGCCTATCGCATCCACATCTTCCTGTAAAGCTGCATTAACAACCATTTCAGGTGTTTGTCTTAACCCGGTATAAATTACTTCCATACCAGCATCGCGCAAAAAGGATGCAATTACTTTTGCTCCGCGATCATGCCCATCTAAACCAACTTTGGCAATTAAAACTCTTATGGGTCGTTTCATAAAAATGAAGCAAATTATAAATCAAAAGCAAATATACAAAAACTAAGCTACTATGCTTCCGAATAACAGGGTAATGTAACAAAAAAAATGGATCCTTCATCCACTTTACTCTCAAACCAAATTTTACCCTCCACACTTTCTACAATATTTTTTACCATTGCCAGTCCTAACCCCATACCAGCAGTTTTTGTAGTAAAGTTAGGTACAAATATTTTGTTGTGTACTTCTTTTGCAATACCCAATCCATTATCTTTTATGCTAAAAATAAAGGAATCATCTTCTTTTTTTAATCGAATATCAATTTCACCCAAAATACCTTCCGGTATTGCCTGAATGGCATTTTTTATCAAATTATTGAACACCCTCAACAGTTGGTCTTTATCGGCTAAAACATAGCAATCACTAGCTGTTTCGTTTGTAAATTTAATTTTGGGATTGGCCAAATCCGAATATAAGGAAATACTGTTCAAAACAATTTTATTTAGGTTTACCTTACCTACATTGGCTTTTGGCATTTTTGCAAAATTGGAAAATTCAGTAGCTATACCCGAAAGTGTATCAATTTGTTCAATAATGGTTTGCGTTAATCGTTCCATTTTTTGATCCATATCGGGTGTACGATCTTTCCAGATTCGTTGTAAATGTTGCACACTTAATTTCATAGGCGTAAGCGGATTTTTAATTTCATGTGCTACTTGTTTTGCCATTTCGCGCCATGCACTTTCACGTTCCGATTTGGCAAGCAATTCGGCACTATTAGTCAATTCTAATATCATACGATTGTATTCGCTCACTAAACTGCCAATCTCGTCTTTCTCATGCCATTCAATTAATTCGTTGGTAGTACCTAACTTTATTTTACTCAATTTATCTTGAATTAATTTAAGCGGTTTGGTTACATAATTGGAAATAAAAATTGCCATCACAATGGATAAGGCAAACAACAAAACATAAATGTTTATAAGTGCTACCAAAAATCCGGAAATCTCTTTTTCCAATTCGCTTTGCTTTGCAAAATAAGGCAGATTAAGGTATGCCAACACTTTACCTTCTTTATTTTTAAAGGAGGTGTAAGCCGACAGGTATTCCAGTTTACCAATACGTTCATCGTGTACAAACTCTGATTTTCCTAAAATTGCCATTTGCAAATAGGCTTCAGGGTTCATTTTTTTTGATGTTAATCCTTCATCGAAAACTTTTGGACGCGAGGATGCGTAAAGATTTCCCTGTGTATCGTACAAATTAATATCTGTAAAAAAGGTATAGGCTAATTTTTTGAGCACAAAGGTTGAATACTCTGACAAAGACTTATCCAACACATTTTCATTTGCCAATTTACTATCAATATCTATCAATACCGAATGAATTTTTTCGCTGATATTTTCCCTGTTTTTTGTTTCAAATTGTTGTTTGATATAATAAATAGTTCCTCCACCAAACAATGCCAAAGAGGTTAATACAATAAGCACCAACAACAGCTGAATACGGTATTTAAAATTAAAATTTTCAAATAAAGAACCGCCTATTACCTGACGAAAAAATAATATGATAAGTAACAATAAACTAAACAATGCAAACAGGTAGGAGAAGTTGGAAATTTGAGCAACAATGCCATCATTTTTTTTACTTATAATAATTAGTGTATTTGCATCGGGGCGATACAACA
This sequence comes from Bacteroidota bacterium, assembly GCA_947447995.1. Classification (GTDB taxonomy): domain Bacteria; phylum Bacteroidota; class Bacteroidia; order 2-12-FULL-35-15; family 2-12-FULL-35-15; genus 2-12-FULL-35-15. Next base: position 3,981 of record CANFLQ010000016.1, read on the forward strand.
GGTGGCTATAATTTTCTTTATTTATAATAGCATAATTACCTTGATTGGTATAAAATATCAACCCACTACGGTTATATGGGAATTTACCATACTGACTAATCAATTGATTGTGCTTGTATTTGGCATAGGAATAATTAGTTAATTCCTGAGACATGCCCACATTTTTATCCAATAACAATTCGGGGAAACCTATCTCATCTGAAATATATTTTGCATCCAACTCAATATAAAGTGTAGCTATTTTTAAAGCTGGAAATTGAGTTGAGTTTATTGTTATCTTTGCTAAATAATTGATTTTTCCTGAAGCATTATTAATAAAAAACAGATTGGGTGTAGCCGTTGATGCCCCTTTTTTATCAATCAGTTCATCAAAATAAAGGGTATTATCAAACATTGAATTTTGTGATTTGATAACAGGTGCACACATATTATCAAACAATGTAATTTTCACATCGTACTTTTCCCAAAAGCCACTAAAATAATCTTGTTTCAGTCGTTTCTCAAAATCAGCCGGCTGCTTTTCTACTGCATTCAAATAAGATATTAAAACAGTATCCTTGTTTATTTTTTTTTGAATATCCTCAAATAAAAATTCGGCAACCGGATCCTGTTCAGCAGCCAACTTTTCGGCATATCTCTTACGACTTTCAATTTCTTTTATCCTTGTATGTTTAATAAAAATATGTACCGAAAACAAGGAAAAAATAAGTACTAAAAAAACAATTGCAGAAAAGTAATAACCGGAATAATTTTTTTTGATAAGTGTAATTACAAGTATTAAAACAAAAGGCCACAAAATCAATATTAAGTCAAGTGTTCCCAGTAATTGCCAAATACTTGCATGAATAAGTGCTGCAATTGTAAATGCAATAAAATACTGTGGTGTACTAAGGGTAAATTGCCTTAAAATCTCCACTATTTTATCGGCAAATAAAAAGCAAACAAATAACAACAATCCTATAATTAATAAGGCGACGTAACTGTATTGATTAAGCGTAAATAAATTATTGATGCTAAACGGAATGTTAGAATTTTTTATCAGTCCAATAAAAAGCGTGGTAATTACCCATGAGAAAAAAAAGAACCCTAAAAAGCAGAAAAAACTAAGCAACAATTGATTTACGCCTTTTAATTTTAGCACCACAGGTTTAACCTGAAACTCTTTAGTAAAAATATATGTCAGAAAAAATAAAAGACAACTGTTAATAAACAAATCGCCCAATGAGGTTAACCATACAGAACTTGCATCGGCATAATTTTTTGGACTAAACAAATTAAATTCATAAAATATTCCCGGAAAGGAAAATTTGATACTTATGTAGCGTAACAATATTACAATGGAACATAAGAGCAATAAGGAGTAATTATGTTTCATACTTTGCTCTTTTCCTATTAAAAGTGGCTTATCAATAATAAAGACACTTTTAAGAAAAATTACAACAAACAAAAAGCCTAGTAAATTAAGAACTAAAGCTAAATATGAGGTAAACCCAACAGAATTGTTTGCCGAATTAAACTCCAAACAAAATAAAGATTCCTTATTAAAATTTTTTATCTGGTATTTAGCATCCGAACACGTTGGATCAAGCTGTGTATCTGGTGGAACGGCAAACGATTTTTGAAATTCGTTTACCAAATATTTGTTTTGATACGGATATTCATTTTTTATTAAAATTAAACCCACAATTGTTTTAGATGTTGCGGCATTGGTTTCGGGTTTCATTACTTCAAACCATCCGTTGTGAAGTTTTACCAATTTGGTATCCAAGCAAATTTCTTTTCTCCAATTTTCAACAGCGATGGAATTATCACTCCAAAATTTTAACGTATCATTTTCATAGATTAACACTACAACACCTTCTTTTTGAAACAAGCTGTTGTAATAAAATGGTTTTTGGGCAAACAGTTGATTGTAATTTTGCTTTACAGCACGCCCTGCAAGTAAGCGCATTTCGTCGTTTAGCTTCAACTCCTTACGATGCAATTTTTTCTCAAAATCAGCAACAGCAGAAGCTCTGCCATCCATAAATGGGCGATGTACAAAATAAGCTGCTAAAAAAAGAAAAGCCGCTAAAAAAAGAAGATAAAGTTTGTTTTTCAATTTTTTTTCAAAAAAAGATTTTATTCGTGTATTTTTACATCCTAAGAAAAAAAACGACAGCAAACAATTAACAAATTACTTACTGTGTTTAAAATTTTACACAAAACTACTATTTTATAAATCAAATACCGACGGCATGTTTGCCTCACAAATTGTACCAAAGCAAAATGGCTCAGAAGAAAACAAATACAGCACCTAAAAATACCCCTAAAAGTACCCTTATTCCTAAAAGTACTCCTAACACATTGCCACCCATAACGGAAAACGCGCCTTGGTCGTTCAGTAATTTTAAAATACAGGCAATTATTTTAGTAATCATTGGATTTGTAATTTATTCCAATTCATTTTACAATGAATATGCATTGGATGATGGAATTGTTATTCAAAAAAATGATTATGTTCAAAAAGGGATTTCCGGCATTCCCGAAATTCTTAGCACAGATGCGTATGATAGCTTTTATCGTCAGATGGGAGCTAAACAGGAATTGGCCGGCGGGCGTTACCGACCACTATCTGTAGTTACATTTGCAATTGAAGAATCGCTTTTTGGAAGCAAAGAAAAAATTAAACCACCCACTGATGTTGCTTTTGTGAGGCACGTGCTCAATGTGGTATTTTATATCCTTTCAATTGTAGTACTCTTGTATTTTTTGAAGAATTTTATTTTTAAGGAAACGCCGCTGGTAGCATTTATTACCACACTTATATTTTTAATTCACCCTATCCATACCGAAGTTATTTCTAACGTAAAAAGTCGCGACGAAATTTTATCCTTCCTTTTTGTTATCCTTACCTTTATTGCTGTTTTGCGCTACAGCGAAAGAAAAGAAAAAAAGCATTTATACTGGGGATTGTTCCTTTATTTTTTAGCATTACTTTCAAAGGAATATGGTATTACCTTATTAATTTTAATACCAATGTTACTTTATATTGTAAGTGGCGAAACGCTTCAAAAAAGCATTGTTTCAACTATTCCTTATTTCATAGTTGCATTAATATACCTGTTTATCCGTTTCAAAATTGTTGGTGTTGGTAAAACCGGAGAAAACCCGGATGTACTCAATGCCCCATTTAAGTTTGCTACCGGAAATGAACGATTGGCAACCAAATTTGATATTTTGAATCGTTACTTAAAACTAATGTTTTACCCCGATCCGCTTTCCAGCGATTATTCCTACAGTACCATCCCTTTCAGCAATTTTAAAAATGGCAGAGTATGGTTATCACTCGTACTACATGTTTCCTTAATTATAAGCACTATTGTATTATTTTTCAAACGCAATATTTTATCGTTTGCACTTGCATTTTATTTATTGCACCTGGCATTAGTAAGCAACTTTTTAATGGAAATTGGTGCTACCATGGGCGAACGATTGGTATACAACTCTTCGTTAGGCTTTGCTATGATTGTTGCTGTGGGAATTAATTTTGGGTTGAACAAGATAACTCAACCTAAAGTACGAACAGCAATTGCAGTAGCCTTGGGGTTGATTGTTACCGTATGGTGTGCCGATAAAGTAATAAAGCGCAATGCGCAATGGAAAAACGATTCGGTACTGTTTATTGCCGATGCCGAAACGGTACCCAACAGTGTGTTGGTAAATGGGAATGCGGGAAAAGCATATATGGATCTTTCTGAATTGCCTGAGAATAAAGGCAAAGAAAAAGAGTTTATTGCTAAAGCTATTTTTCATTTAACACGAGCTGTATCCGTACACAAAAGATATGTAAATGGATATTTGAATTTAGGTGTAGCATATTATAAATTAGGTGATTTAGATAAGGCAAAAGAGCAATGGGACATAGCTAAAGTCATTTATCCGAATAACCCGTTTTTACTAACAAATTATAAGGCTTTGGGTTCTATGTTTTATAATAAGGCAGTTATATTGGGTTCAAAAAAACCGCTAAATGTGCCTGATTTATTAGAAGCTATAAAATTGCTTGAAAAAGCTACGGAAGTTGACCCTACTAATGCCAATTATTGGTACGATTTGGGTGGCGTAAGTTATATGATTCAAGATTTTTCCAAAGCACGCAACGCATGGCAAAAAGCCTTGGAAATTGACCCTAAAAACCAAAGAGCAATACAAGGAATGGCAGCGTTGCCAAAACAATAGTTTAACGTTATGATAATTTAAAAAAACAATTAAAAAACAATTAAAAAACAGTTAAAATTTAATTCATCTTATGACAATTTTAGATTTTATTAACGAAGATGTATTAAAGATTATTGCGTCCATGGTGGCTGGTTCTATCATTGGTGCAGAAAGAGAATATAAAAGTAAAAATGCTGGCTTTAGAACCATTACTTTAATTACTATCGGCGCTACATTATTTACATTGCTGTCAAATGAAATAGCTGGAGGCAAAGATTTTCACGTAGTAGGTAATATTGTTGTTGGTGTTGGCTTTTTAGGTGCTGGTGCTATTTTTAAGGAGGGTTCAAACATTTCAGGTTTAACTACCGCTGCAACAATATGGGTAAGTGCTGCCATTGGAATGGCTATCGGTTCGGGCGAATTTATTTTTGCTTTTAATACATTAATAGCTGTACTGATAATCTTATTAGGGTTTTCGGGAATACAATCTATTATAGATAAAAAAAATGCTGATAAATATTATAAAATAACTGTTGAGAATAATACAGATTCGAACAAGATGATACAAAATTTTGTGGAACAATGTGCTTTAAAATCAAGGCAGGTAAATATGAGTAAGTTCGATAATAAACTTCTTTACACTTTAAAAATTTCAGGTGGAATACATAAACACGAGCGCTTTGAAATTTTACTTTCTGCTTCCAAGAAAATACTATCGTTTGATGTTTAATTCTAAATTAAACTATCTTACATGGAATAAACGCATCCTCGTCAAACGTATACACAGCACACATTCTGTGATATCCGTCAGCTACAATTACTTTTCTGTTCCGGCTATAGAAGAAAAAGCAATAAAATAGTTAAAAAAACCCTTTAGAAGTGATATAAATTTATATAAATAAAATTTAACTTGGCTTTAACTATTAGAAAAACAAAAATTATGTCTACAAAGGATTATCTTTCGAAATATATTTTAACACCTTTTTATCACCATCATAAACTATAAATTCTATGTCATCTCTTCTACTAAAAATAGACCGGATATAGGCAATGCTTTCATCAATACAATTAAATACGGTATATACATTTTGTTCCATATTAACATCCGACACAAAACCTTCATCCAATACATCTCCTGTATTATAATCAGATCTTAGCAACACCACTTGCTTTTCATTTACTGTGGGAAATTTTTCCATATTAACTTTCTTTTATTGGTAGTTACCTTACAATTCTACCATTTCGATTTATAAAATTTTCTTGTCCTGCCCTTTTAACTTTTGCTTCGCCATTCTCAAAATCATAAATCCATTCATAAATGGGAGGAACAATTTCTTGTCCGCTAGTATTTACTAACCCCCAGCCACCTGCATTATGTCCACTTGAGCTCATTCTCACCCTTGCTAAACCGCTCGAAAATTTTTCAACCTCGTCGTACTTTGGAGATACCAACACAACCCCTAATGAATCAATGAAGCCCCATTTTCTATTTACTTTAATTGTAGCTATACCATCACAAAATGGACCTTGATATTGGTACTGAGATAATTTTGATTCAGATTTTTTTCCTTTTTTTTGAGCAAAAACAATATTAACGGCAAAAAATAACAATGTAAATACAAGAAAATATCTTCTATTATTTTTCAAAGTGTTTTTATTTATTAATTTTCAATTTTTATACAATGCAATTATCGCATCCAAATTGCTTTTCATAAATTTAAGAATTTGTTTTCAGAATTGCAAATGATAGTATTAGAAAATTAGGAATTATAAAGACAGATTATTAATTAAGCCTTAGTTGGTGTTAAAACCAACTAAATATAGACTTATAAAACATCCGAATAATTTACCAAAAATTATAGCTTAAATCTTCTGTTTTTATAAAACTGAGTACTCAACTATAACTAATCTTCCACATTAGAAGTTAACAGCCACTTTGGATACAAAGGTTTTTTTGGGGAATGTAATTTAACTTTTGCAATATGGTATTAGGTTGTATAACTATTGCTCTGGCAAATTCGCTTTCACATATTCTCCCAATACCGAAAAATCATTGGTTTCCTTGTTAATTTTAGCCATTGCTTTTTTAAAGTGCTCGTAATCCTTTTTTTTCCATTCAACATCTAAATGGAAGAAATACTGCCTAGGCTCGCCATATACAGGTACGCTTTGTATTTTAGAAAGATTTAATTTTTCTTCTTTTATAATGTTGAGTACATCGCTCAATGAACCAACTTTATGTTTAAGACGGAAGCAGATGGATGCTTTATCTGTATTTTTAGGTGTTTCATCCGCTTTGGTAAGAATTAAAAAACGGGTAAAATTAAATTTATTATTCTCAATGCCTTTATCTAAAATGGGCACATTGTACAGCTTTGAGGAAAACTCATTGGCAACAGCAGCAGTATTGCGCAATTGTTTATCCGCAATGTTTTTTACACAAGAAGCGGTATCTCCTTGTTCTACAATTTTTATATGAGGGTATTTATTTAAAAATACAGTGCATTGTGCCAATGCCATTGGGTGAGAATGAACAAATTCAATGTCCTTTATTTTTACACCTTTTAATGCCAGCAAATTTAATTCAATTTTTAAATATTGCTCTCCAATAATTTTAAGTTTATATTGATTTATAAGATTATAATTGGGTAAAATACTTCCTGCTAAAGAGTTTTCAATAGCCAGTACTGCATATTTTGCATCACCTGTTTTTAATGCATCAGCAACTTTCAAAAAAGTAGCACACTCCAATAGATCAGCATCTTTACCATAATATTTTTGAGCAGCCAAATAATGGAATGAGCCTGCTGTACCGAAAATTGCAACTTTAGGATTTTTCATTTATTCGTGAACAATAATTTTAGTTTTGTGAATTTCTATTAATGAATTTTTACCTAGAGCCTCTACAAGATACCCTATATTGTTTGCAAAAATAGTAAGTAATTCATTATTTTTAATGTTTCCGGTTCTAACCACAATAAGTTTTTCGGGTTGATGTTTTATCAAATACGATTCTAAAAAATCATTGTCCTTTGTAACTACAACACGATTTTCCTGCCGCGAAATCTCAATTATTTGTTTATCGGAAGTGGAGTTTTTATCTGTTAATTCTAAGGTGTGCTTAGAATCGAAACCTTTTGAATTTAAAAGTTCAGAAATAGATATTGGCAATTGTGCATCGACAATAAACTTCACGAGGCGATTTTGTAAATGCTTTTTATTTGAGTAAGCCTTGCTGCGTAGCCTATACAAGCCAACAAGTCCTCTTTTACTAAATCGGGATAATCAGCTAATATTTCTTCTGTAGACATTCCTGAAGCCAATAACTCAAGCATTGATTCAACAGGATACCTCAAGCCACGTATAACGGGTTTACCGTGGCAGATATCAGAATTAATAGTAATTCTATTTAATAATTCGTTTTCCATCTATACAAATGTAAGTATAATCAAATAAACCAACTACATCACCCCATCAAAAAACTTAGCTACTCCAAATGCAGCAGCAGCAGCTAATACACCAATAAGTGTTACTTTTAAAGCACCTTTTATTGGCGCTTGTCCGGTTACTTTACTTTTAAAATAACCAAAAATAAAAAGACAAACAATGGTGATTGATGCCGAAAGCATTAATCCTTCATAAGGAGTTGAAGTAAAAAAGTATGCTAAAAGCGGTAACAAACCACCTACTATGTATGAAATACCAATATTTGCGGCACTATTACGGGCACGGTTTGGATGTGGTGCTTCCAAACCCAATTCAAACTTCATCATAAAATCAACCCATTTATCTTTATCTTTCACTAATTCATCTACTATCAAATTTTGGGTAGCATCGGTAAAACCATAATTAGCAAATACTTCTTTCACCTCTGCTCTTTCCATTTCTGGTTTGTGTTCCACCTCATCGTACTCACGTTTCAATTCTGCCTGATAATGTTCTTGTTCTGTTTTTCCTGATAAGTAACCACCTAAACCCATAGCAATACTTCCTGCTACAATTTCTGCAATACCTGCGGTGATGATGATGGAATTATCATGCACAGCGCCACTTAATCCGGCAGCCAACGCAAATGGAACGGTAAGACCATCGGCCATACCAATAACAACATCTGTAATAAATTCAGAGCTTTTGAGGTGTTCCTCCTTGTGGTCGTGATGATGAGTATGTGAAGACATTGAGCCTCTAATTTTTTTATAATACAAAGATGAAAAAATATTTAATACCAATGCAGAATATAACAACTAGGATTTCAATTAAAATTCCCTTTGCGGATATTTTATTGAATTTAAGAAATAGATGATAAATTTAAGGTAATCCAACCTTCCCTTAATCTTTGGTATATCAATTTAATATATTGTTATATTTACCATATCAAAAAAATGAAGAAAATGAAAAAAAAGGTAATAACAGCAATAATTTACGTGATTACATTAATCAATACCTATGCTCAGGTATTGGATTGTAATTTTACGCTTAATACAGGAAATAATAATCAAACTATTTGTTTAGATTCTCCGGTTAATGACATTACATATAATACTCAAGACAATAGTACCGTTAAAGGATTACCTCCCGGAGTTACTTCAAAATTTTTTAATATAAACTGTTGCTGTGCACCATGCCCAACTAGCCATCTTGATATTATTGATACGGCAAGAGCTAGTGGTGTTTATACATATACTTTAGTTGGTAGCTATTGTAATAATTCGACAACAGTAACAGGGACGATAAACGTAAGCACCACAGGATCGTGTTATCGCAATTGTTTTGCAAATTTTATTACCACTTATGATACGCTTCAAAATCAATTTACTTTATTGGTAGATCAAGCAGTATCAGCAACCAGCTTCAATTGGAATTTTGGGGATGGTACAACTTCTACATTAGTACAACCTACTCATGCCTTTTCCACAGACACTACTTATAACGTCTGTTTAACAGCAACAACAGCTGCTAATAATACGTGTACTTATTGTCATACGATTGGCAAGAATTACAAAGGAAATATTTTAAGGACTCAGGGATTTTCTTTAAAGGTTTTAAATACTCAAAATGTAGCATCGGAGATTGCTTCAGAAACTTCAGTAAACACTAATTTTATAGTTTATCCAAACCCGACAAATGGACAATCAGCAATTAAATTTAACAGATTAGTTTCCAAAGTTGCTATTAACATTTATAACTCTGTAGGGCAAAAAATAATCGAGAATTTAGATTTTTCGGGTATGATTTACAGTATTAATTTAACAAATCAACCTTCGGGGTTATATACAGTTGAGGTAATTCAAGAGGAAAAGAATGTATCTAAGGTTAAAATAATTGTACGCTAATAATAATTGTATACAAGCCCAATCCAACATTAGAACATAAAAACAACAACGCCCTTAGTTAACTAAGGGCGTTGTTGTTTTTAAAATTAGTTCTTCAATTTTATTTTAAATCAATATTATTATAATCCTAAAACAACTTCACCCGGGTCTTTTCCGCCAAACAGCATCTTGGTAGGGTTTTCCAACATTTCTTTTACTTTTACAAGGAACCCAACCGATTCACGACCATCAATAACGCGGTGGTCGTAAGACAATGCCACATACATCATTGGGCGAATAACCACTTGTCCGTTTACCGCTATTGGACGATCAACTACATTGTGCATCCCTAAAATAGCACTTTGTGGAGGGTTAATGATGGGAGTACTCATCATGGAGCCAAATACACCGCCGTTGGTGATTGTAAATGTACCACCTGTCATATCATCCAATGTAATTTTATTGTCGCGGGCTTTTATTGCCAGATTTTTAATTGCGGTTTCTATCTGTGCAAGGCTCATTTGTTCTGCATTACGAACAACTGGCACTACCAAGCCCTTTGGTGCGCTCACAGCAACACCAATATCAGCATATTTATGATATACAATTTCTTCACCATCTATCATGGCATTTACAGCAGGGAAATGATTCAACGCTTCTGTAACAGCCTTTGTAAAAAAGCTCATAAAACCAAGATTTGTACCGTGTACTTCTTTAAATTTATCTTTGTATTTGGCACGTAATGCGTAAATAGCACTCATATCTACTTCGTTAAAAGTAGTTAGCATAGCAGTTTCGTTTTTTACAGCCACCAAACGTTGTGCTAATTTTTTACGAAGCGGAGTCATCTTCGCTCTTTCGGTATCTCTGGTTCCACCCCAACCTGCTGTGGCTGAACTATCAAATCCAGCAGACAATGCGTTTATAACATCCCCTTTGGTGATACGACCATCTTTACCTGTTCCACTTAATTTATTAGCTAAAATTTTATTTTCTTCCATCAACTTTTTAGCTGCTGGCGAAGGTGTTCCGCTGGCGTAGCTTTCCGACTTTACAACTTCCTTAACTGGCGTAGCAGCAGCCTTAGGTGCTTCCGCTTTAGCAGCAGCCTTAGGTGCCTCGGCTTTCGCTTCTCCTTTTACAGAAGTATCTATCGAGCAAACCACTTGCCCAACTTTTACTGTTTCGCCTTCGGCAACCAATATTTTAAGCGCGCCAGACTCTTCGGCATTAAGCGTCAATGTAGCCTTATCCGATTCTATTTCAGCCATTTCCTCATCTTTTTCTACAAACTCTCCCTCCTTTTTTATCCAACGAGAAATAACAACTTCGGTAATCGATTCACCGGGACTAGGTACTTTAATTTCTATGATTGCCATAATTTAGTTCTTAATTTTTTATAAATATTACACCTTCTCTCCTTTAAAAATAACTGAGCTAAGGCCTTTTCTATTTAGTTACCAATTGTTTTTTAAATACTGCTTCCATTATATTTTTTTCCTGTGCAACGTGCAGTTTAGCATATCCTGTTGCTGGACTGGCGGATGCTGCTCGACCAACATATTTTAGAATTTGCCCATTCAATAATTTTACAGTTCTAAATGATAATAACGCATGTACCCAGGCTCCCATGTTTTCTGGCTCTTCCTGAACCCAAAGGTATTCTTCCGCATTTTTATATTTAGCTATAATTTCATTTACTTTTTTCAATGGGAAAGGATACAATTGTTCTAATCGCACAATTGCAAGGTCATCATAACCTTCTTTTGTTTTTGTATCTATCAAATCATAAAAAATTTTTCCTGTACAAAAAACTACTTTCTTAACCAATTTAGCAGTTGCTGTAACATCGTCAATTACTTCCTGAAATGTTGTTTCTGTAAAGTCTTTCAACGATGAAACGCAAGCAGGGTAACGCAATAATTTTTTAGGTGTAAAGCAAACCAATGGTTTACGGAAATCGCGCTTTAATTGGCGGCGCAATACGTGAAACTGATTAGCAGGTGTTGTACAATTTACCACTTGCATATTATCCTCGGCACATTGCTGTAAAAAACGTTCCATACGAGCACTTGAATGTTCTGGACCCATACCTTCAAAACCATGAGGCAATAACATAACCAATCCGCTCATTCGTTTCCATTTGTATTCGGATGCTGTAATATATTGGTCAATAATAATTTGAGCACCGTTAAAAAAGTCGCCAAACTGGGCTTCCCATATAGTAAGTGTAAATGGGGCCGTTAATGAATAACCGTATTCAAAGCCCAAAACGCCATATTCAGAAAGATGAGAGTTATAAATAGCCAACTTAGCGTCCGTTCCAATATTATTCAATGGAATATATTGTTCTTCCGAATCTTCCACACGCACTACAGCATGACGGTGGGAGAATGTGCCTCTTTGAACATCTTGTCCGCTAAAACGAACAGGATTACCTTCGTTCATTAAAGTAGCATAAGCCATCAATTCGCCCATTGCCCAATCGTATTTATCATCAACAATCATGGCAGCTCTGTCGGCAAATAATTTTTCTGTTTTATTGAAAAACTTTTTGTCGGATGGAAGCACCGATATTTTTTTTGCAATATTTATAAAGGTCTTTTTATCAACTGCGGTACTGTTTGCAATATCAACAAATTCAGGCTCAGCGGGTTTTAATTTGCTCCACTGACTTTCAAGATAGGATGGTAATACTGATTGACCTTTTTGTTTAGCTAAATCTAATTTCCCTTGTAAAAGATCTTTAAAATCTTTCTGCAACTGTTTGGATGAAGCTTCATCAATAATTCCATCTGCAATTAATTTTTTAACATATATCTCGCGAGGATTGGGATGAGCAGCAATTGCTTTATATAACAACGGTTGTGTGAAACGAGGTTCATCACCTTCGTTATGCCCGTATTTACGGTAACACAACACATCTATAAATACATCTTTATGAAATTTTTGGCGGTATTCCATTGCCATTTGTATGGCATATACTACTGCTTCGGTGTCATCGCCATTTACGTGAAACACGGGAGATAGCACCACTTTAGCAACATCGGTACAATAGGTGCTTGAACGAGCATCTAAATAATTAGTAGTAAAACCAACTTGATTGTTAATTACTATATGAATAGTACCGCCCGTTTTATAACCAGTTAATAAACTCATTTGAATTACTTCATACGTAATTCCTTGTCCGGCTAAAGCTGCATCACCGTGAATTAAAATGGGGCAAACTTTATTGTTATCACCATTGTGAAACATATCAATTTTAGCACGTGCAGACCCTTCAACAACAGGGTCAACGGTTTCTAAGTGTGAAGGATTTGGTATTAAACTGATGTGAAATTTATTTCCTTTTTCTGTAACCCTGTCACTCGAAAAACCTTGATGGTATTTAACATCGCCACCAAACATAATATCTTCCGACAAATATCCTTCGAATTCGGCAAACAACTCTTCGTAACGTTTACCCAATACATTGGTTAAAATACCTAATCGCCCACGGTGTGCCATACCAACAACATAATCTTTAATTCCCATATCGGCACCCTTTTCAAAAAGGGCTTCTAATGCAGGGATAACAGCATCTCCACCTTCTAACGAAAAACGTTTTTGACCAACGAATTTTGTATGTAAAAAATTTTCAAACTCAACAGCTTTGGTTAAATTATTTAGGATGATTAGCTTTTCTTTAACACTGAACACAGGCAAATTTTTGCTTGTTTCCATTTTGCTTTGAAACCAGTTTACAACATCTGGGTGACGCACGTATTTAAACTCTGCACCGATAGAACGGCAATAGGTTTCATTCAAATGCGCTACAATATCTTTTAGCTTTGCGGGTCCAATTCCTAATTCAACTCCTGCCTGAAATACCGTTTCTAAATCACTATTCCCTAATCCGAATGTTTCCACATCCAAAGTTGGAGTATACTTTCTACGTTCGCGAACGGGGTTGGTAAGTGTAAATAAATGACCGCGAGAACGATAACCATTAATTAGATTAATAACATCGAATTCTTTTTTTACATTATTCGGAATTTCACCTGTATCTTGATAACTCTTTCGGGCAAATTCAAAGCCTTCAAAAAATTTTTGCCAACCGTAATCCACCGAACTGTTATCGTTCATATATTGCTGAAACAAAACCTCCATTGAAGAGATGTCTGCATTGCCCAAGTAGGAAAATTTATCCATATTTATTCTGAAAATTAATTTAAAGCCTACAAATTTAAGGTTTTTAGCGAAAAAAGGAAATAAATTCGCCAGTTTTTAACTTTTGAGCATTTTAAAAAATATTTTTTTAGTGATAAATTTTATAGGGGGTAAAATAAAAAAGATACAACTATTTTTAATATATGAATAAATTTACATGGGCAAAAAATACAAATAACCGTATTTTAAAACGCTTTAACTCTTTTTGTAATATTGACGGATAACTACTTTTTGCAACTCTCGCTTAATTATTAAATCAGTAATGATTTCGGAGAACGATTCAGAAGCATTTGAATCTACAGCTTTTTTTATTTGAATATCACTGATATCAATACGATACATGACACCTAAAAATTTAGAATGGTTATTTGAAATAAGTTTGTGGATATGTGGCTCAATCTGCTCAAATAACTCCTCATAAGCATTATAGGCATTTCCAGAAAATTTAATATCCATTCCAAACATATCAAAATCCTTGATAATCTGACTGGCTGTATCTTTGATAAGATCAAGTCGATTAAAGTATTGAGATATGTTTTTAATATCCATCATTGATTTAATCTTTTTGCTCTTACCGTTTCTAATCTTAATCTTTCCACAACTCTATTATTGACAATATGCTCGTCAATAATTTCATCCACATCGCTTAGCTCCACGCCCACATAAAAAACTCCTTCTGGATAAATGGCAATTGTTTGCCCAAAATCACAAATATCAAGACACCCCGATTTTTGAGCTCTAAGTTTTATGGACAAGTTACGCTCTTTTAACTTATTTTTAAATGCCTCAACTATCTCCATTCCATGAGCCTCTCCGCAGCTTTTTCTTGGCGCACCTGCTACTCGTTGATTGGTGCAAATAAATATATGTTTATCGTAGACCATGATTTTGATTTAATAAAATAAATAATTTGCCACATATCTAATTCAACATTATTCCAAATGCGTTGTTAAATGTATAAACAAAACAATTTGAATAAAAGTGTTGGCAATCCACTAAATATAGCTAATATAAAATTAAAGGCGTTTCTCAATCAAGTAATGATTTCTGCTAGTAGAGTTTCTAGAGATGAGTTCGCCTAAAAATCCGGCAAGAAATAGTTGTGTACCAATTACCATTGCAACCAAAGCAAGATAAAACAAAGGCATATCTGTTACATCACGGGTAGGGATGCTAAATGCTGATTTATATATCTTTTCAGCAATTAAAACCATAGCAACTAAACCGCCCAACATAAAAGAAACGGTTCCCCATAATCCAAAAAAGTGCATTGGGCGTTTGGAGTATCTGGAAACAAACGATATAGACATTAAGTCCAGAAAACCATTAATAAAACGTTCAAAACCAAATTTGGTTGTACCATATTTACGTTCACGGTGTTGTACTACTTTTTCTTCTATCTTTAAAAATCCAGCCCATTTGGCAATTACAGGTATATAACGGTGCATTTCGCCATATACCTCAATATTTTTTACAACATCTTTTTTATATGCTTTTAAACCGCAGTTGAAATCATGTAAATTATTGATTCCACTTACCTTTCGGGTAGCCCAATTAAATAATTTAGTAGGAACAGTTTTTGTAATTGGATCGTAACGTTTCTTTTTCCAACCAGATACAAGATCTAAACCGTCTAAAAATATCATTTTGTATAAGTCAGGAATCTCATCGGGCGAGTCTTGTAAATCAGCATCCATAGTGATTATCACATCGCCTTGAGCAGCTTCAAATGCTACACTCAATGCGGCAGATTTACCGTAATTTCTGCGAAATTTTATTGCTCGGATATTTAGATTTTGAGCTGATAATTGCTCAATTATTTTCCATGAATTATCTTTACTACCATCATCCACCAATATCATTTCGTACGAAAAATTATTATCACGCATCACCCTCTCTATCCATAAACAAAGTTCAGGCAAAGATTCTTGTTCGTCTAATAATGGTATTACTACTGAAATATTCATACGACGGCAAATATAATAAAAAAAAGTTCGTATAAACGCGGCAAAAAGGGTGTAATAAATACTTGCAGGAAAATATCTAATAAATTCTGAAATATTTTGCTTACAAAATAGCATCGGTTCGACTAATATTCATAGCTTTATCTATTGCCGCACAAACATTAATTTGCTAATACAAAAATCTAATTGACCCGAAATTAAATATTATGGAGAATCGCAAAGATTTACAAAAACTGAAGATAAGACAATCATACTTAAAAGATGAGAACAGAGCAAGGGACGTTAATAAGCGAAAAAGCAAAGGATTTTTAACCGCTAGAGAAAATATTGAAAACCTTTGTGATATTGACTCCTTTTTAGAATACGGATCCTTACTTATAGCTGCTCAACGCACCCGACGAAGCATTGATGACCTGATGGCAAACACTCCAGCCGATGGGCTTATAGGAGGAATTGGCACTATAAATGGTAGCCATTTTAATGAGTTTGCTTCTAAATGTATGGTTATGAGCTATGATTACATGGTTTTGGCTGGTACTCAAGGATTGGCAAACCACAAAAAAACAGATCGGTTATTACAAATAGCTCAAAAAAGTTTATTACCTATTGTATTTTTTTTAGAAGGCGGCGGCGGAAGACCTGGCGATGTAGATTATTATCCTATTAGCCTCGGCGGACTAAATCTTACCACCTTTGCCCAATACGCTAAACTAAGTGGAAAGGTGCCACGTATTGCAATTGTTAACGGTTATAGTTTTGCAGGAAATGCAGCTTTGGCTGGTTGTTCTGACGTAATTATCGCCACCAAAAATTCATCTATTGGCATGAGTGGTCCAGCTATGATAGAAGGAGGAGGGCTTGGATCATTTCATCCTTCGGAAATTGGACCTCCAAGTTTTCAAGTACCTAATGGCGTAATTGATATTTTGGTAGCGGATGAAAAACAAGCTGTAGAAGTTGCTAAACAATATCTATCGTATTTTCAAGGCAGCATAAAATATAATGAATGTGAAAATCAAGAATCATTGCGAAATATTATTCCAGAAGAGAGAAAGTATGCTTATGACATGCGAAAATTGGTAAATATACTTTGCGATAAAAATTCTGTTTTAGAGTTAAGACCTAATTTTGGAAAGAGTATTATAACAACGTTAATAAGAATTGACGGTCGCCCTATGGGATTAATCGCCAATAACCTTAAACATTTGGGAGGGGCTTTGGATAGTGATGCCTCAGATAAAATAGCTCGTTTTTTACAACTTTGCGATGCTTTTGGGTTACCTATACTTTCATTAATTGATGTTCCTGGATTTATGGTTGGGCCAAATTGTGAAAAAACAGCAATGGTAAGGCATGCTTCCCGATTGTTCATTGTGGCTGCAAACATTGATGTGCCAATTTATTCGGTTGTTACCCGACGCGGATATGGTTTAGGAGCAATGGCTTTAGCAGGCGGCGGATTTTACGAATCGAAATTTACAGTTGCTTGGCCTTCGGCTGAATTTGGCGCAATGGGACTGGAAGGTGCTGTAAAATTAGGTTTTAGAAAAGAGTTGGAGGCTATACAGGATGAAAACGAGCGTATTGCTTTATTTAAAAAATTACTAAAAGAAGCGCATGAGCAAGGTTCGGCATTCAATGCGGCTTCTGTATTGGAAATTGATGAAGTGATAGACCCTATTGATACTCGAAAATGGGTTATAAATGCCAATAGCACCTACCCCGAACAATCGTACAAAACAAGAAATGGGAGGTATATTGATGCCTGGTAAATACCCCTTATAACAAGATAAATAGATATATTAAATTCTAATCTTTGTAAATCAAATATTTTTTTTACTTTTGTGCTGGGGTAAGTCTTATACGACCAGCTCCCTAAAACCCTCCAGGTACGGAAGTAAGCAAAGGTAATAGGTTGAGCGGTGCGATGTAAGTAGCTTACCCCTTTTTTATACTTATTACCAAATTTCCACATTTAGCCAATCGGCACTTTTCAGATACAGTAATTTTATACCTTCGCAACCGAATTTATTTCAGCAAAATTTTAACCATTTAAAAATATAACTATGAAATTTTTTATTGACACAGCAAACCTTACACAAATAAAAGAAGCGCAAGACCTAGGCGTACTTGACGGTGTAACAACTAACCCATCCCTAATGGCGAAAGAAGGTATTAAAGGTGAAAAAAATATTTTAAAACATTATATTGACATTTGTAAAATTGTTGATGGTGATGTAAGTGCTGAAGTAATTTCTACAGACTTTGCAGGAATGGTAAAAGAAGGAGAAGCGTTGGCCAAACTTCACAAACAAATTGTTGTAAAAATTCCAATGATTAAGGATGGTATCAAAGCCATTAAATATTTTTCTAAAAAAGGAATCAGAACAAATTGCACTTTGGTATTTTCTGCCGGACAAGCCTTATTAGCTGCAAAAGCTGGAGCTACTTATGTTTCTCCTTTTGTTGGTCGTTTAGACGATGTTTCTACCGATGGATTGCAATTAATAGAAGACATTCGTGTTATTTATGACAACTTTGCTTTCGAAACACAAATATTAGCAGCTTCTGTTCGTCATCCTATGCACATTATAGAGTGTGCAACCATTGGCGCAGATGTAGTTACTTGTCCGCTCAGTGTAATACTTCAATTATTAAAACACCCATTAACTGATATTGGATTGGCACAGTTTTTAGCAGATGCAAAAAAATAGTGATTAGTGATTAGTTGTTAGTAATTAAAACCGAGTATAGGTGATGAATTATTCAAATCAACTCAATACTAAAATTACTCACTGGTTACTAACAACTAATCACTTACAAATAAAAAATGCTTCTAAGAATAAACCCCGATAAACCCAATTACAACGAAATTGCACAAGTAGTAAAATGCTTGCGCGATGGAGGTGTAATTATTTATCCTACCGATACTGTTTACGGAATAGGCTGCGATATTAACAAACAACGAGCGGTAGAAAAGGTATGTAAAATAAAAGGCATACAGCCAGATAAAGCCAACTTTTCTTTTATCTGTTCCGACTTAAGTCATCTTTCTGATTTTACAAAACCTATAAGCACACACACTTATAAGCTGATGAAAAAGGCCTTACCTGGTCCATTTACGTTTGTTTTAAATGCTAATAACAATGTTCCTAAACTGTTCAGTAGTAAAAAAAAAACAGTAGGAATTCGTATTCCTAATAATAATATTTGTCTTGAAATAGTAAAACAATTGGGCAATCCCATCATGAGCACATCTGTACATGACGATGACAATATTATAGAATATACAACTGACCCTGAATTGATTCACGAAAAATACAAAAACATTGTTGATATTGTTATTGCAGGCGGTTATGGAAACAATGAAGCGTCTACTGTAGTTGATTGTACCGAAAATGAGGCAATTGTTTTACGACAAGGACTTGGTGTGCTGGAGGAGTATTTGTAAGATTCGTTATGGAGTAATGCGCCTTGATATTTTTAGTTCTTTTTTTCGTAATCAGGTTGTGGATAATAGCGATATTGATTTTCTCCTAGAATTTTAACCTCAACAAAAAAACTTTGACAACTTCATGGATTTGGCATTTCCCCACCAAAAAAATATTTTCAAAGTTTTTCAAAAAAACGTATATTTGTACCTCAAAACGATAATTAAAAAAAGTTATAATTCTTTTATTTGCAAAAAGATGAAAAAAGTAAAGTTGTTTTCCAACTTCCTTTCAGCAGCTGACAAGATGTTCAGCACAATTGCTGTTTTGTTTACATTCAAGATTGCCGCCATTCCAGTTGCAATCCGAGTACCCTATTCTCCCAGACGATAGTTCGTCTATCCTGTTCCGATCCCTTACGTAGAGGTCATTTTCCGAAAATATTTATTTAAAACAATTTGAAATCATAGCTCATATAATTGCTATTTTCTCTACGTTTCATCTTTTAATTTTTTCTTCTGATGGAGAATCCCGAATTCAAAATAATTGTTGCAACTGAGCAACACATAAAATATTCCCAAATCATTTGCGACGAAATGGAATCGTCGGCAAAAGCCCGTGGTACAGGTATTGCAAAACGTTCGCCTGAGTACATTGCCGAAAAAATGCGGGAGGGAAAAGCTGTTATAGCACTTACTACCAAAGGTGATTGGGCTGGCTTTTGTTATATCGAAACCTGGGAATCGGGTAACTATGTAGCTAACTCAGGCTTGATCGTGTCACCCAATTTCAGAAAAAGTGGTTTGGCAAAACTAATAAAAAAGAAAGTTTTTGAACTATCTCGAACCAAGTATCCGGATGCGAAAATATTTGGTTTAACTACGGGTTTGGCGGTAATGAAGATAAATTCTGAATTGGGCTACGAACCAGTAACCTATTCGGAATTGACGCAGGACGATCAATTTTGGAAAGGCTGTCAGAGTTGTGTAAATTTTGAGATCCTTATGAGTAAGGATCGTAAAAATTGTATGTGTACGGCCATGCTTTACGATCCAGCAGATAAGAAACATGATAAGGAAGATAACGCGACTAAAAATTTCAAGATAAATTCAAAATTGTATGAACGTTGGATGCGTATTAAACAATCCTTATTGCTGAAGGTGGATAAAATGGTATCTTTAAAAATTGGTTAAAATTAAAATTATAATAAAATGAAAAACAATAAAGTAGTACTAGCATTCAGCGGTGGTTTAGATACAACGTATTGTGCCATCTATCTAAACAAAATAAAAAACATGGAGGTGCATGCCGTACTTGTAAACACAGGCGGTTTTGGTGCTGAAGAGTTGAAAAAAATAGAAGAACATGCGTTTAAATTGGGTGTTAAATCATTCAAATGTATTGATGATACTGACAATTTTTATAAGACCGTTGTTAAGTATTTAATTTTTGGAAATATATTAAAAAACAATACCTACCCACTTTCGGTAAGTGCGGAGCGCATTGCGCAAGCAATGGCAATTGCTAATTATGCAAAATTAATTGGTGCAACTGCCGTAGCGCATGGCAGTACTGGTGCTGGTAACGATCAGGTACGTTTTGATATGGTATTCAACATTGTTGTACCTAACGTTGAAATTATTACTCCTATCCGTGATATGAAATTATCGCGTGAAGCGGAAATTGAATTTTTGAAAGAGCATGGCGTTGAAATGAATTTTGAGAAAGCTAAATACTCTATCAATAAAGGTATTTGGGGGACATCGGTAGGAGGCAAGGAAACATTAAAATCCAGAGAATATTTACCGGAAGAAGCATTTCCTACACCTGTAACAAAACAAGGTTCAGAAGATGTAAGTCTTACTTTTGAAAAAGGAGAGTTGGTAGCAATTAACGATAAAAAAATGTCTTCTGTAGAGGCAATTTTAAAATTAAATGAGCTTGCTTCTGGTTATGGAATTGGGAGAGATATACATGTGGGAGATACCATTATCGGAATAAAGGGTCGCGTAGGTTTTGAAGCTGCGGCATCTATTGTAATCATCAAAGCACATCATTTGTTGGAGAAACATACCTTAACAAAATGGCAATTGTACTGGAAAGAACAATTGTCGGCTTGGTACGGAAACTGGCTGCACGAAGGTCAGTTCATGGATCCTACAATGAGAAACATTGAGAAGTTTTTAGAAGATACACAAACCAATGTAACTGGAAAAGTGTTTGTAACGCTGTATCCATACCGTTTTCAATTAAACGGCATTGAGTCGGAACACGATTTGATGTCGGCTAAATTTGGTAGCTATGGCGAAATGAACAACGCTTGGACAGGTGAAGACGTAAAAGGATTCTCAAAAATATTTGGTAATCAAGTAGCAATTTATCATCAGGTAAATTCAACGCTTGAGAAAAAATAAATTATTTACGTTTAACAAAATGAAAAAAATTAAAATAGGAGTTGTTGGTGGTGCCGGTTACACAGGAGGAGAGCTCTTGCGTATATTGGTGAATCACCCGAATGCCGAAATTACTTTTGTACACAGCAAAAGCAATGCAGGTAATTTTATTTACGATACACATACCGACTTAATTGGCGATACCAATTTAAAATTTACGGATACTTTGTCGGATGCCATTGATGTATTGTTTTTATGCACCGGACACGGCGAAGCAAAAAAATTTTTGTCGGAAAATAAAATTGATCCTAAAATAAAATTGATTGATCTGTCGCAAGACCACCGATTGAATTCGAAGAATTCTAATGTTGCAAATCCTTTTGTATACGGACTTCCTGAATTGAATCATGCAGTAATCAAAGAAGCTAATTACATAGCAAATCCCGGTTGTTTTGCTACGTGTATTCAATTAGGATTATTGCCGTTGGCCGCAAATAATTTATTGAACAACGATGTACATATTACGGCTACAACAGGTTCTACAGGTGCAGGGCAATCGTTGAGCGCTACTTCACATTTCAGCTGGAGACAAAATAATTTAAGCATTTACAAGGCATTTGAACATCAGCATTTGGCGGAAATTGGACAAAGTTTAACTCAATTGCAAGCAAGCTTTACTAAGGATTTGAATTTTATTCCTTACCGTGGAGCATTCACGCGTGGTATCATGGCAACATTATATACTGAGTGTGATTTGAGTGTTGAGAAGATTCAAAAGTTGTACGAAGATTATTATGAAATACATCCATTTGTAAACATCAGTAAAAATGCTATTGATTTAAAACAAGTAGTAAATACAAACAAGTGTTTGTTGCAAATACAAAAACATCATGGCAAAATATTAATCACAAGTTGTATTGATAACTTACTAAAAGGTGCATCCGGACAAGCAGTTCAAAACATGAACCTTGCTTTTGGATTAGATGAAACAGCAGGATTAAAATTGAAAGCAAATTATTTTTAATAAAAAATAAAAATGAAACTATTTGACGTATATCCCTTATTTGACATAGAACCGGTTAAAGCCGAAGGTTCAACAATATGGGACAAAGATGGAGTGAAGTATCTTGATTTGTATGGCGGACATGCTGTAATTTCGATTGGGCATACACACCCACATTATGTAAAAAAAATAACGGAGCAATTAAATGCCATTGCATTTTATTCCAATTCTGTTAAAATAAAAATGCAGGAAGAACTGGCTGATAAACTGGGTAAGCTTTCTGGTTATACCGATTATCAATTGTTTTTGTGTAACAGTGGTGCTGAAGCAAATGAAAATGCGTTGAAATTAGCATCGTTTCATAACGGACGTAAAAAAATTATCTCGTTCAGCAAAGCATTTCATGGACGAACTTCCTTAGCAGTTGCAGCTACGGACGATGCAAAAATATGGGCGCCAGTAAACTTAACAGATAACATTGAAATACTTCCATTCAATGATGAGTCGGCATTTGAAAAGGCAATGGGCGATGATGTATGTGCTGTTATCATTGAAGGAATACAAGGTGTTGGTGGGGTTCAAATTCCAACAACTAATTTTTTGAAAAAGATAAAATCACTTTGTGAAAAACACGGAGCTGTTATGATTTTGGATGAAGTACAATCTGGTTACGGACGTTCAGGTAAATTTTTTGCGCATCAATATGCTGATGTAAAACCTGATATCATATCGGTTGCAAAGGGTATGGGTAATGGATTTCCAGTGGGAGGTATTTTAATTACTCCACACCTTAAACCTAAACACGGTATGTTGGGTACTACATTTGGCGGAGCTTATTTGGCTTGTGCTGCTGCAATTGCTGTATTGGATGTAATTAAGGATGAAAATTTAATTGCCAATTCAGAAACAATGGGCAATTACATTATGAATGAATTGAAAAGCATTAAAGGTGTTAAAGAAGTTCGTGGGCTTGGATTAATGATTGGCGTTGAATTGGAAGAAGCTTGTGCTCCTATTCGTAATCAATTGTTATCGGAATACAAAATGTTTTTAGGATCTTCATCCGATAAAAACACCTTGCGAGTACTACCCGCATTGAATATAAAAAAAGAAGATATAGATAGTTTTTTAATTGCATTTAAAAGTGTTTTATCAAAATAATCAGTAAAAAGAATGAAAATTTTTACATCCGTGAACGATGTCACCAACATCGATGAAATAGTGAACGAGGCCTTGATGCTGAAAAAGGCCCCATACTCGTTTTCTCATTTAGGGAAAAATAAAACATTGGGAATGGTATTTATGAATCCTAGTTTACGTACCAGATTAAGTACGCAAAAAGCAGGTATGAATTTAGGTATGAATACCATGGTGATGAACCTTGATAAAGATGGCTGGGCATTGGAGATGAATGAAGGAGTGGTAATGAATGGAACAACGGTAGAACACGTAAAAGACGTTGCTGCTGTAATGTCGCAATATTGTGATATCATTGCTATTCGTTGTTTTGCACAAATGAAAAACAAGGAGGCTGATTACAGTGAAATGATCCTCAACCAATTTATTAAATATAGCACTGTACCTATTGTAAGTATGGAAGGTTCTACTTTACATCCTTTACAAAGTTTGGCAGATGTTATTACCATGCGTGAAAACTGGACTAAGAAAACAAAACCAAAAGTGGTATTGACCTGGGGACCCCACATTAAACCAATTGCTCAAGCGGTAGCCAATTCATTTAGTGAATGGATGTTAAAAACGGATGTTGATTTTACCATCACACATCCGGAAGGATATGAGTTAAGTGAAGATTTTACTAAAGGTGCTAAAATAGTTTACAACCAACAGGAAGCCTTGATAGATGCTGATTTTGTGTATATAAAAAATTGGTCGTGTTATAACGATTATGCAAAAATACTGTGTGCCGATAGCAATTGGATGCTAACCAACAAAAAATTAGAAGTAACTAATAATGCAAAAATAATGCACTGCTTGCCTGTTCGCAGAAATTTAGAAGTAAGCGATGAGGTGCTGGATGGCGCAAATTCATTAATCTATCAACAAGCAAACAATCGTTTGTTTTCGGCACAAGCAGTTTTGAAAAAAATATTGGAAACAAATACGTTTTAATTAGGTACAACCTCGGCTGGGGTCAAAAGTTTATAGAATGCTGATTTAACTATAAACATACGACCCCGCAGGGGGCGAACAAAAAGATAGTATTGCACACTATACAAATGAAAAAACTACAAATCATAAAAATAGGCGGAAACGTAATTGACAATCCTACGGAATTAGAAAAATTCTTATCTGATTTTTCTAAGGTAACCGATTTAAAAATATTGGTGCATGGTGGCGGAAAGGTAGCTACAGAGTTAGCTAAAAAGCTGGGCATTGAGCAGGAAATGGTGAACGGCAGAAGAATTACAGATGCCGACACATTGAAAGTAACTACCATGGTGTATGCTGGTTTGATTAATAAACAAGTGGTGGCAGCAATGCAAAGCAAAGGTGTGAATGCAATCGGATTATCTGGTGCGGATGCAAATACCATCAAAGCAAGCAAACGCAAAGTAGTAGATATTGATTACGGTTTTGTAGGTGACATTGAAAGTTCGGGAGTGAATGTAGAGATGATTTCTGTTTTTTTGGAGAATGGTATTACCCCTGTGTTTTCAGCTATTACACACAACGGAGCTGGACAATTATTAAATACCAATGCCGATACTATTGCATCTGCATTAGCAGTAGCACTTTCAAAAAAATACGAAGTACAATTGAATTATTGTTTCGAAAAAAATGGAGTATTGAAAGATGTTGAAGACGATAATTCAGTAATAAATATTATAACCAAAGATTCATACAAACAACTATTAGCGGAAGGGGTTATTTTTAAAGGAATGATACCGAAGCTTGATAATTCTTTTGATGCTATTAAAAATGGTGTATCTGCTGTAATGATAGCTAATTCAAAAGATCTAATAAAAATAACAAATCAAAATGGCAACACAGGAACAAAGCTCATCGCTTGACGCAAAAAAGTTAAGTCTGGTTACAGACGAATCGATAGAATTACTGAAACAGTTAATTCCAATTCCGTCGTTTAGTAAAGAAGAAAACGTAACGGCTGATTTGTTGCAAAAGTTCCTGAAATCGAAAGGTGTTACACCGTTTCGTATGATGAACAATGTGTGGGCGCGTAACAAACATTATAAAGACGGCTTACCAACAATTTTATTAAACTCGCATCACGATACAGTAAAACCAAATTCGGGTTATACAAAAAATCCGTTTGAAGCCATTGTGGAAGATGGTAAATTATTCGGCTTGGGAAGTAATGATGCTGGTGGTTGTTTAGTATCACTGTTGGCGGCATTCATGTATTTTTATGAGAAGGAAAATATGCCTTACAATTTTGTTTTTGCGGCTTCTGCCGAAGAAGAAATTTCAGGATTAAACGGCATTGAACTTATTTTACCCGAATTGGATAATGTTGAATTTGCAATTGTTGGTGAGCCTACACAAATGCATTTGGCAGTTTCCGAAAAAGGTTTGATAGTGATGGATTGCACCGCTCACGGTAAATCCGGACACGCTGCACGTGAAGAAGGTGAGAATGCTATTTACAAAGCATTGACAGATATCAATTGGTTCATTACCTATAAATTTCCGAAAGTTTCCGAAACATTGGGCCCGATTAAAATGTCGGTTACAGTTATTCATGCAGGTTCGCAACACAACGTAGTGCCTGATAAATGTGAGTTTGTAGTGGATGTGCGTGTAACCGATGCTTACAAAAATCAAGAGATTTTTGACATCATCAAACAACATGTTACTTGTGATGTAAAACCACGTTCGTTACGATTAACACCATCTTCTATTAGTATGGATCATCAAATCGTAAAAGCAGGTTTAAAATTAGGACGTGAAACGTATGGTTCACCAACTACTTCCGACCAAGCCTTAATGAATTTCCCATCCTTAAAATTAGGCCCCGGATTTTCAGGCCGTTCACACACTGCCGATGAATTTGTTTTCCTTGACGAAATTAAAGAAGGTGTGGAGTTGTACGTGAAGATGCTGTCGAGTCTTTTGTAGTTAGTAGTTATAGAACTATGTCTCGTCCTAAAATAGGTGTACACAAAAAAGATGTTATTACTCCCAACAAAACAAATGCTAAGGAATGGATTTCCCCTCGCTCGTATCGTAAATCTAAATTTTTACACATTTTTATTTGTTTATAAAAGGTTGTACATTGCAATGGAATTGGCGTAATCGTAATTAAGTTCGTTTTATTTGTTCAAAACAAAACTACTTAGTCGTGGAACGCCAACTCCTTTTATATCCGGCTTTATTTCGGACGCTAATGGTACTCAACGATAAAAAACGATAAAATTATGATGTCAATGAAGTGTAAGTACGCTATTAAAGCCTTAATTAACCTTGCAGGTAATTACCAAAAAGGCTATGTGCATACAGCAGATATTGCAACAGAGGAGAATATCCCTAAAAAATTTTTGGAGCAAATATTATTGGATATGAAACATGCCAAAATTGTGAATAGCAAACAAGGAAGCAAAGGCGGATACTATCTTTTAAAAAATCCTAAAGAAGTTTCGGTAGCTGATGTATATCGCGTTTTTGACGGTGCGATTGCTTTGCTGCCTTGTGTTTCACTTAATTTTTATGAAAAATGTGATGATTGTAAAGATGAAAAAGCCTGTTCGCTACGCCGCGAGTTCATTAAAATCCGTGAAGGCTCAAGGCTAGTAATGAGTAAAATTAGCATTCAATCATTTTTAAAACCCAATAAAAAGTTGGTAAAAAAATAGTTCGCTATTTTTTTATGTATATATTCTACTTATTTGATAGAATTTATATATATTTGTAGCGAAATTTAAAACAAGAGTAAAAATGTTGTCATTATTTTTATTAAAAAACTGTTGTAATTGCCTTATGGCATTGGTAGTTAATTAGGAATGTATTGTTATATATTAACAATCCTCCACAAAAAAAATAAAATTTGACATTAAATTATTCAAACTAAAATTCAAGCAACATGAAAACTAAAAAATACACACTTACAATTATAACACTTACTTATTTTATCGTATCTGCAACAGCACAAACTAATGAGGATGTTTTAAACTTACTAATTCAAAAAGGTGCAATTACTCAGGCTGACGCCGATTCGTTAAGAGCAGAAAGTGCAATTAAAGAACAAGAAACACCAAAAGACAAAACATTTACCATTGGAGCCGAATTAAGAACGAGAGCTGAATACAGAAACGGATACAGAAATTTAATACCTGCCAGCGATACTGCAGTCCCTGCATTCTTTACCAATCAACGTACACGATTATTGTTTACCTACGAGCAAAAAAACAAATTTATCTTACATACCTCCATTCAGGATGTGAGAGTTTGGGGACAGGCGGACCCTAGATCAAACAATGCTAGTTTACAAGTATTTGAAGCTTATGGCGAAGTGTTTTTTCCGAATCCAAAATTTTCGGCAAAACTGGGTAGACAAAAAATAGCTTTGGATAACCAACGATTATTTGCAGAAAATGATTGGAGAGTGAATGCAAATTCACACGATGCAGCCAATTTCAAATATTCCGGAGACAAATTATCCTCTGAATTAATCTTTGCCTTTAACCAAACATCCAGCAATAACGGACAGGTTAATCAACCCAATGGAGAACCATTATTTGGCACCACCTATAATCCGGGATTTACCACTTACAAAACCCTAGCCGTTCATTATCTAAAATATAAAATAAGTGATGCTTTTACATTAACCACGATCAATGCCGCGGATGGCTACCAAAAACCATTATCGAGAGAAGGTATTTATCAACGTTATACAGATGGTGGACGATTGGATTTTGAAAAAGGTAAAATTTATGTCACATTCAGCGGATATTATCAATCGGGTACAAACAGCACAGGAACCAATATCAATGCGTGGTATCTTCAACCGGAGGTAAAATATAACAACCCTGATAATCTAAGCATTCGCTTAGGAGCAGAGGTATTCAGCGGCAATAATGGAGAAAAACCAAGTGCTTCGGATCATAACTTTGTTCCTTTGTATGGTGTAGCACATCGTTTTAACGGGAATATGGACTTTTTTACCACTTTCCCCGGTGATTTGAATAATGCAGGATTGATAAACCCTTATTTGTTTTTTACGAAAAATGCAGGAAAAAAAGTTCAATTCAGATCCGACTTCCATTTGTTCCTATCAGAAAACAATTTTGTAAATGCTGTTAAGTACAACAAAAAGACAATACCTGAAACGATCAACCCTTATCTTGGATACGAAAACGACTTGGGTGTAGTATTTACCCCTAAATCCTACATAAAAATTGACTTAGGATTTTCTTATGCAATTGCCAAACAATCGATGGCAATCATAAAAAAAGGCGGAAATGCAGACTATACACCCACTTGGGCATACGTTTCGGTTACATTTAAGCCACAACTATTCAAATCAATATTCAAATAACATTTTTTTATAACAAATATTTATACTAACTTTATCGACTTAATAGAATATAGAATATGAAAACAAATTATAAACTAGTTATCGGAGTCTTGATAGGCTTTATAACACTTACATCAGGCACAGTAATTAAAAAAGCACCACCTATTGATTTAGAAGGAAACATAAGCATTTCAGGAGCTTTTGCATTGTATCCCATAGCCGTAAAATGGGCTGAGGAATTTAAAAAAATTCACCCAAAGGTAAAAATTGATATTTCGGCAGGTGGTGCAGGTAAAGGAATCACCGATGTTTTATCTAAAGTTACAGACATAGGATTAGTATCACGAGATCTGAATCCGGAAGAAGCAAAAAAAGGTGCATTTCCAATTGCTGTAACCAAAGATGCTGTTATTCCTACAGTTAGCGCTATTAATCCCTATTTAGCTGAATTAAAAACCAAGGGCGTAAAAAAGGATGCACTAAATAATATCTTTATCACCGGAAAAATAAAATTCTGGAATCAGTTAGGATTTAAAAGTGCTGCTCCAATTCATGTTTATACCCGTTCAGACGCCGCAGGCGCTGCTGAAACATGGGCAAAATATTTTGGCAAAAAACAAGAAGACCTACTAGGTGTTGCTGTATACGGCGATCCGGGACTTGCAACTGCTGTAAAAAAAGATCCGGGAGCTATTGGCTACAACAACATTGTTTATATTTATGATTCAAAAACTAAAAAGGCAACAAACGGAATCGTTGTATTACCAATTGACCTCAACAATAATGGGAAAATTGATGCGGATGAAAATTTTTATGATAATGTTGATCAATTGATAGCTGCAATTGTTGCAGGTAAATATCCTTCACCTCCGGCACGTGACTTATATTTTGTTACAAAAGGGAAACCTCAAAATCCAATTGTTATAGAATTTACAAAATGGATATTAACCGAAGGACAAAAATATGTGAACGAAGCGGGTTATATAAAATTGTCGGATGAAAAACTAACCGCTGAAAAGGCAAAATTAGGTGCTAAATAAAATAGTTGAATGAAAAATTTACGATTAACAATTGACAAAATAACAGGGAATGTATTTTTAATATTTACCTTACTTGCTACCGTCACCGTTATACTCATTGGAGCCGGCTTGTATTACAAGTCGGCTCCGATATTACACAGTAATTCCTTAAGTAGTTTATTACTTTCTGCCGAATGGAAGCCCTTTAAATCATCGTTCGGTTTTCTTTCCTACATCGCCGGAACCTTATCAATTACTGCTATTGCAATTATTATAGCCTTACCTATTTCGCTACTTACGGGTATTTACCTTTCGGAATATGCGCATGCAAAAGTAAAAAGAGCTCTCCTGCCCCCTATCGATTTATTATCCGGCATCCCACCGGTTATTTATGGAGTATGGGGAGTATTGATAATTGTACCTTTTGTTCAAGAAAAAATAGCTGTGCATTTTGTAGAATTTTCATCGGGTTACAGCACACTTGCTGGAGGCATTGTATTAGCTATTATGATCATCCCATTAATCATTAGTATTTTATTAG
>CANFLQ010000017.1 GCA_947447995.1 Bacteroidota bacterium
AAAAATAATATTTCTTCTAACCAATGTAACTTGCAACGATCTATGCGCGGATCTTCTAAACTCTTAAAATGCCTAATCGGATTTTCCATTTTTGTACGAAAAGTCCGATTTAAGATAATACGAAAAACCTAATTCTCTAATTTATTCTCTTCAATCAATTGTTAATTATAATGCAATTGCACTAGAGGGGGTGTGTTATAACCACAAAAAATTCTTATATTTGCAAAAAATTCAAGAAAAGAATACATAACATGAAAAAAGTAGGCGATTACAGAAAAATAATGGGTGTTACCAAAGCAGCCGGATTAGATGAATTAAAAACCATTTACAGAAACTTTATGAAAGAGTTTCATCCTGATAAATTTCATGGAAACGATGAGTTATTAAAAGAGGCGGAACATAAAAGCAAACTGATTATTGAATCCTACCATTTTTTAGTAAGCATTGCGCCTGAAACCATTGCCAAAACTTTGCCTGAGTATACTCAAACTATTACTACTTCGGCAATTGCTGATATTAAATATCAAGGAACAACGCTTAGAATCGACTTTTTAGATGGAAGCGGTTATGAGTATTTTGACGTACCCAGAAACACTTATGTTAAATTAGTAAATGCCGATTCTCAAGGCAGATTTGGACGTAGACATATTTATAGCTCATTTACATATAGAAATGTTGCAAAAGCTGCTATGGTGGTTTAATCCTGTAATATATATAATTTAACAAAAAAACACCGTGTTTTGCACGGTGTTTTTTGTTAAATTATTTTCTTTTTAATTTTTCAGGTGATTGTTTGGTACTAACAACATCCAGTATTTGAATTGTATTTCCCTTTTCTTTATACAATAATTTGTAGTCTCTTACTACTATTCTTCTGTAATTAGGATTAATATCATCAATCTGCTATTGTTTAGAAAAACGGATTGCTTTTGGGCTTTGCAATATATCTGACTTTACATTTTTTGCTCCTTGTAAAGATTTTTCTTTGTAAAAATTATAAATGCTTTTTACAGCTACTTTGGCTTGTTTTGTCCAAATAATTTTAACGGTTTCCATTACCAGTTTTCAGATTCTTTTTCAATTTCATCCTGAGTAAGATATTCTCCCAATTGGATTTGCTCTTCCGCTTTTTGCAAACGCTTATTATAAGCATCTTTTGTTAAAGGCTTACCTTCTACTGTGTACCCAACTATCATTTCTTTATCCAATATTTTATTAATCTTTTCAATGATAGATTCTTTTTTAACTGTAAGTATTTTTTGTACTATATCCAGTTTTGCAGCCTGTATGTTCATTTTATTTTTATTAAGCGTTTTAACAAAGTTAACGCTTTTTGATTCATTTTTATTTGATTCTATAAAATTTTTTGTGGCAAATTATGTAAGTGCAGAATTACAAATTCTACTGTATTCCGATCGGCAATAACAATTGTCAGCTGCTTCGTAACGTTAATAGCTAGTTAATGATGAACATTACGCCGAGCTAGGTATTTTAAGCTCTATTTTTTTCAAAATTACCACTATCAATTTCATCAACGTAATTACCATCTAAAATAACATTACTGCTAATTCTGCCCCACAACCCTCTTCAGCAACCTTAATCTATGAGAATAATTTCCTTTTTCATTATTAAAAATACCTTGATGGTCAAAACCATCGATGCGAACTTTGCCGGATGCGTGAATAATTTTATTATCGTCCATCACAATACCAACATGAACAATACGCCCTTCTTCGTTATCAAAAAAGGCAAGGTCGCCAGGTTCGGCTTCTTCTACAAAACTTAATGTTTCTCCTTGTTCGGCTTGTTGGTAAGCATCGCGGAGTAATTTAATACCGTTTAATTTATACACCATTTGGGTAAAGCCCGAACAATCAATTCCGAAAGGAGATTTACCCCCCCATAAATACGGAGTATTCAAATACATCATGGCTGTTTCAATAATGCCAATTTTAGTAAATGGTAAATAACCATTGATATATGCTCCTTCGTATAAGTAGGTTTGATTTTCTACAATACACTCTCCACTATCAAAATTGGGGAGTGAGCTTGCTATAACTATTGGAAAAAGTATTCCGGTTTTACTATCGGTAATAACTTGTATTAATTCATTACTGATAAAGGTTTCGGTAGCTTCAAGAATATCGTAGGTTGGTTGACCGATGGATAAATATTGTTTTTTATCTATCCAACATTCGTAATTATCATACGCAATTTTTATGCGGCACCAGGCGCCTTGTGTTTCCAGCACCTGGAAATGTTCGCCAAATAAAAGCTGAGTAACCATTTCGCTTTTATCGGATGACTCCTTTCGGCAAGGTATAACGCTTAAATTACAAATTCCGTACATTGGTTAGTTGCCCCGACCCTAAAGGGAGCCGAAGCCTAGTATTAT
Organism: Bacteroidota bacterium; assembly: GCA_947447995.1. Classification (GTDB taxonomy): domain Bacteria; phylum Bacteroidota; class Bacteroidia; order 2-12-FULL-35-15; family 2-12-FULL-35-15; genus 2-12-FULL-35-15. Next base: position 2,396 of record CANFLQ010000017.1, read on the forward strand.
TTTTCCCCTTTAGGGGTTGGGGCTTAACAAACTTCAATAACAACAGCGCTTGCACCGCCACCACCGTTGCAAATACCGGCAGCACCGTATTTTGCATTGTTTTGTTTCAATACATTTATTAAGGTAACAATGATTCTAGCTCCCGAACAGCCCAATGGATGCCCTAAAGAAACAGCGCCACCGTTTACGTTTACTTTTTCGGAATCCAAATTCATTTTTTGAATGTTTACCAAACCAACAAATGAAAACGCTTCGTTCAATTCAAAATATTCTATATCTTCCATTTTTAAACCCGCCTTTGCAACTGCTTTAGGAACAGCAATAGATGGGGATGTTGTAAACCACTCTGGAGCTTGTTCTGCATCGGCATAACCGCGCAAAATAGCAATTGGTTTAAGTCCTAACTTTTCAGCTTTTTCTTTACTCATCAATACCAATGCGGCAGCACCGTCGTTCATGGTAGATGAGTTGGCAGCAGTTGCTGTACCATCTTTTGAAAACGCAGGTTTTAGTCCGGCAAGTTTATCAAATTTTACATTTTTATATTCTTCGTCTTCGTTAACTACAAGTACGGAACCGTTTCTTTGTGGTATCTCTACAGGAACTACTTCATTACTATATTTTCCGGCAGCCCAAGCAGCTTGCGATCTTTTATACGATTGTATAGCGAATGCATCTTGTTCTTCGCGTGTTACATTGCACTCTTTAGCACCAAAATCTGAAGCATTGCCCATCGGATAATTGTGATAACAATCTATCAAACCATCTTTTGCAACACCATCTATCATGGTAACATTACCATATTTATTTCCCCAACGGATATGTTCGGAATAGAAGGGCGTTTTGCTCATGTTTTCCATACCGCCTGCTACTACTACATCCGCATCTCCACACAAAATGCTTTGAGCTGCCATTGTAACTGCTTTCATACCAGAGGCACAAACTTTATTAATAGTAGTAGCCTGAACATTATCGGGCAAACCAGCATATTTAGAAGCTTGACGAGCAGGAGCTTGACCTAAATTAGCCTGCAACACACTACCCATATATACTTCCTGCACCTCTTCACCCTTAATACCAGCTTTGGCAACAGCACCTTTAATAGCAATGGCTCCTAAGTTTGTTGCAGTAACCCCTGCAAGCGCACCACCAAAACAACCTATAGGAGTACGAACTGCTGATATAATATAAACTTCGTTCATTTTTATTTTATTAATTTGTTTTAAATATTGAAATCAAATTTAACCTTATTCATGTTAATTAAATATTTTTTTTGATAAATATTTAATTAACAAAGCTAACTAAAAATTTTAACCATTTTCAATGTTTCTAATTTACTAACAGTTTGGTGTATTTAACAATAATATTAATTAATTTCGTAAATTAATATATTAGAAATTGAAAAATATAATTTCATTTGTTAGGCATACCCACCCAGAAGTTTACAAAGGGGTATTGTTTTTTATTGCCATTGTAACCATTGTTTATATACTACCTAAACAAGGTAAATTCAAATACGAATTTCAGAATTTAAAAGGAAAGCCTTGGTATCACGAAAATTTAGTAGCTCCTTTTGATTTTGCTATAAAAAAAACAAATGCTGAATTAGCCGCCGAAAAATTAGAAATTGAAAAAAATACCAAACCGTATTTTAAGCGTGATGAAGAAATTGTTAATATCAAGAAAAAAAAATTCATACTCGAATTTCAAAATAAATGGGAGGACGAAAATAAAGAATTTAAAGATCAATCATTAAAAGTAGGTCTCGCTATTTTAGACTCCATATACAGTAATGGCATAATTGAGTCGACTGAAAAAAATGACAATAAACCATCCGATTATTCTATATACATATTATCTGGCAATGTTGAGGAAGAGTTTGAATTGGATAACTTTTTCACTATTACATCGGCATATGAATATGTAAAAAAAGAACTCAATAATTATAAAAAAAACACCGATGTTAAACAGCTTTTACCTTTATTGGAAAATGGCATTGCGCATAGTGTATTTTACGATAAGGAAACTTCCGAAAAGGTGTTAAAACAATCTATCGAAAATATTTCACCATCCCGTGATCTTATCTTAAAGTATCAAAGCATTGTATCTAAGGGAGACATTATTGACGGTGAAAAATTTCAAATTTTAGAGTCTTTAAAATCTACATACGATGAACAAGCTGGAACGGGTAGTTATCTTTTTATTCTGCTAGGGCAATCAATAGTTGTTACACAATGCCTTGCTGTATTAGTAGTATTTTTATTTTATTTCCGTAAAGAAATTTTTTTAGATAATACCAAAATTACCTTTATTTTATTACTAATCATACTTACTGTATTAATGGCTAGGCTTGCAGCAGGTTCTCAATCCTTTAGCATTTACCTTTTGCCATTTTGTATGCTCACAATAATTATCAGGGCATTTTATGATACGCGAGTAGCGTTATTTGTGCATATTATGGCAACACTTATTGTTTCATTTATGGCACCTAACCGCTTTGAGTTTGTGTATATTCAATTACTTGGTGGCATTGTTACCATTTTTAGTATTGTAAATACACGTAACCGATCACAAATATTTATTACTGCGGCGCTGATATTTTTAATATATAGTGGAGCCTTTATAGGGATCAATATTGTTCAAGAAGGAGGAATTGATGCGCTTTCTTGGCAAGATTTTGCTTGGTTTGGGATAAGTGCCATGTTTACCTTATTTTCCTATCCATTAATTTTTGTTTTTGAAAAAATATTTGGATTTATATCTGATGTTTCTTTGTTAGAACTTTCGGATACCAACGGAAAATTGTTGCGAGAGCTAGCTTCACACGCTCCAGGAACTTTTCAACACTCCTTACAAGTTGCCAACCTTGCCGAGGAAGCTATTTTTACAATTGGAGGAAATGCTTTACTGGTGCGTACAGGAGCGTTGTATCACGATATTGGAAAAATGGATGCTCCGATGTATTTTATAGAAAATCAGGCAAACGGAATTAACCCACACGAAGACCTAAACTTTGAGGAAAGTGCAGGAATCATTATCGGACACGTAATAAAAGGAATTGAAATAGCAAAAAAACATAATTTACCGGAACAAATCATTGATTTTATCCGCACCCACCACGGAACAGGAATGACAACTTATTTTTACCGTTCATTCAAAAACGCGTACCCAGAAGAAAAAATAAATGATGAAAATTTTCGTTATCCGGGTCCAATACCTTACTCCAAAGAAACGGCTGTGTTAATGATGGCGGACTCGGTAGAAGCGGCATCCCGAAGTTTAAAAAAATACGATGCTGAAAGCATTAGCAATTTGGTAGAAATGATTATTACCAGCCAAATTGAACAAAATCAATTTTTAAATTCCGATATTACTTTTAAAGACATCAATATCATCAAAAAAATATTCAAGAAAAAATTGATGAATGTGTACCATGTAAGGGTGGAATATCCGAGGTAAATAACCCCTCCCCTTTGGAGAGGTTGAGAGGGGCTTATCTTTACGGATTACTTAATGATACAGGAATAACTTTACCATTCATATATTGCTGGGCTGTTAACGAAAAATTGGCAATAAATTCAGCCATTTGAGCTGCGGATAAAGGAGCTTTATAACCAGGGAAGGCTTCGTTCAACATTTCGGTTTGGGTTGCACCCAATGCCAAACAATTAAATGCAATGTTTTTTTCTTTAAACTCCTCTGCCAAACATTCTGTTAAACAAACCAAAGCTGCTTTACTTGAACTATATGCTGACAAACCTGCAAACTTTAAACTGCCCTGAACACCCCCAATACTACTAATGTTAACAATATGAGATTGGGTATTTTTGTCCATTAAAGGCACTACAGTTTGAATTAATCGTACCACCGAAAATACATTTACATTGTATACATATTCCAAATCATTTGCAGTAATTTCTAAAAAAGGTTTGTTTACAATTGCACCTGCATTATTAATTAAAACATCAACGGTTTTGATATGTTTTGTTATTTCAGATTGAATTTGATGAATGGAATTTTTATCACTCAAATCACAAACAACTGGTATCACTTTTGATGAACTATTTAAGGCTAAACATTCATTTTTTAGTTGTTCTAATTTTTGAGGATTTCGCGAAAGCGCAAGTATAGTATTTTTAGTATCAGCACTTAATATTTTAACAAGCTCATACCCTATTCCTCTGCTTGCTCCTGTTACAATTATATTCATATTTTATTAATTTGAATCCATTCAAAGAAACACATTTTTATTTAACTTTACAATAAAAAAAAATTATAGCATTGAACTTAAAACACTTATTATTCGCTATTATACTTACGCATACAATTACCGTTGTTGCACAAGATACTATCAGTAGAAAAAGAGAAAAAACAAAAGCTCCTTTTTGGGATAAAGTATATGTTGGCGGCAATGTAGGTATGCAATTTGGATCTTCTACATTTATAGCTATATCACCTTTGGCAGGATATAAATTCAGCAATAAAATATCTGCAGGAGTTGGAATAACCTTCCAATACTTTCATTATAAAAACAATGTGTATGACATTAAAACCAATGTGTACGGTGCAAGAATATTTGGAAGATATATGATTACAGATAACTTATTCGGATATGGCGAATATGAATATTTGAATTTAGAAGCTTTTGATTTTTTTCCAAGACGAAGAGTGGATGTGGGAAGTTTATTAGGTGGTGGTGGTTATATACAGCATTTCAGTTCCAAAACATCCTTAGTAGCAATGGTATTGTACAACTTCACTCCCTCCTATTATACTCCTTATCAAAACCCCATTATAAGAGTTGGAATAAATTTTGGATTGTAAGAGAAGAAGGTAGAATACAGTAGTTAGAAAACAGTAGACGAAAAAGAAAAAAAGCTAAAAATTTAAACACGCTTTTATTTCTTCTACCGATTTGAATTTTTGATCTACTCGGTTCATCTTTAAATTGCACACCTCTTCCAAACCTTTAATATCGGCAAACTGTTCGGGTTTTAACCAATATAAAACTCCATTATCAACTGTCCACAATACATTTTTTGTTTGATCATTAAATGAAAATTTAATAATTGGATTTTTTGTATAAGTAAACAAGGCATTTTTTGTACGATCTACCAAATACACCTCGTAACACATTACCTTCTCGTTTTTTTCATTCAACAAATTTGCCTTTGTTGTAACTCCTGTAGGAAAAGCCAATGGGTTATCGCAATTGTACACTCCAAAACTATTTATTGCAAACATTCGCTTTACTTTTTGTTCGGTTTCCATTGCAGCAAATTCTCGCTCCATGGTTGCTTTCCATTTTAACTCTACTTGTTTCTGTTGTTTTTTAAGACTTTCTAATTTTTGTTTGTAATCCAACTCTATCAGCTTTTCATCAAACTTACGTTTTTCAAGTGCTAGAGTATACTTATCCAATTTACCTTGATATTCGGCCTGTGCTTTTTCATAGTTTTTGCCTTCTAATACAGGATACACGAGCAAGTCTTGTTTTTGAGTACCTTTTTTTAAGATTAACCAATAATTTTGTCCCTTTTTAGTCCCTTCTTTTACTGTTACTTCGTCCCAGGTAATATTGTACATTTCTCTTTTAAAATTAGTATTTTCGAGGCTTACCTCAAACAAAACATTTTTAAACACGGCCAATTCGGGAAACTCTTTTGGATCCACATCAATGTTAAACGTATATCTTTCCTTACTTAGTTTTAATGGTTCTAAGGGCTTTACTTTGGGTTTTGCCAATGAGGCAATCTTTGATTCTAACTCTTTTTCAGATGCCTCTTTTTGTATTTTTATTTCCTTAATTTCAGGTATACTTGCTAACATCGCTTGTTCGCGGATTTTTCCAGAATTTGTCGCATCATTTTCAAGCACTTTGTCTTTTCCTAAACAAGACCAATTATTTTTCAATGTATCTAATTTATACAAATTATATTCTGCACCTTTTTGACTGGAAGCTAATTCAATATTTATAGATTTGTCTTTCGCCATTTTAACTTCTTTTCCATTTTGAAATGCCAACATTTCCATCATACCTGCCGATTCAAAATAATAACGTACGCCCAAACTATCATACGTCATTGGAATTCCTGCAACAAAAAAATCAATCACGTCGTGAAATTCGCGGTAACGCAATTCAATATCACCTTTCAATAATTTTCCATTTTCATCAACAAAAGCATTTTTAGGAATCGCAATAGTAGAACCTGTTTTAAAATCAAAAGTTCCACCCTTTTCTGCGTTCACATTATAAATAGTATAAGGGATATTTATACCTTGTAATGGCGGACTAATGCAAGATTTTGCCTCTTCCTGTTTATAAAACACGTGTATAAGTTCGTCATTACTTTCAATTTGGTTACTGTTATTAGCTGATTTATTCATCAACGTCATTAAACCAACAGTTGTTGCAACAACAATAATAGAGAAAAGCCAATTTTTTTTTAACGCTTCAATAGCCATTTTAGATAATTTTAAAATTAAAAAAATATTAACCACATAGAAACATAGCTAATTTGAATTTATTAAGTACGATAAACAGGTCAAAAAGGAAAATAAATTTTTCGACATAGATTTTATTTTAATTTATTGACCATATTATATTTGAAGCCAGCTTCAAAACTATATAAATCTATACAAATAAGCATTATAAATCTAAAAACTTTAAAACTATGTTTCTATGTGGTTTTAATATTAATAAAAACTACAACATTCCATTCAACAAATTAAATAATTTTTCGTCCGTTATAAAACAACCTGTTTGCAATAAATCAAACACTTCCACTCCTCTTTCTTTACTATACTTTTTTTCATTTTTAATTACATTCACTGCACTTGTATGGCTATCGTTCCATTGCGTAAATATATTGGCAGCAGTAAAACTAAAGGTGCTGTTTTCCTTTACACGCAAGCCAACCAAAAATATTTTTTCAGCATCACAATTAAAAATATTCAAGGTTTTTTCATCTCGATATTCAAGGTATTTAATTTTGCTCATTACCTTTTCAAATACTAAATCACTAAAAACATCCAGCAATTCTTCGGCTTTTTGTAATTCTTTTGTTTTCATTTTTTTCCAATCGGGACCGGTAATTTGAGCCGATGCTAAAAAGTTAACGAACTCTTTTTCTAAATGTTTTAATTCCTCAGAAGAAAGTCTTTTATATTTCATTTTATTATTTTGAATATTCCGCAAAAATACTGTAATTCGTGTAAACTATACCAAATTTTTCAATTCAAAAACTATGCAATATAACCATACTGTTACCGAACGCTTTTTACGTTATGTAAAAATTGATACGCAAAGTGATGCTAATTCAACTACTTGCCCATCTACCGAAAAACAAAAAAACCTGGCAAAACTATTGGTAAAGGAGTTAATAGAAATGGGTATTACAGATGCTCATACGGATGAGAACGGTTATGTATATGCCACAGTGCCGAGCAATTCAAATAAAAAAATTCCTGTTATTTGTTTTTGTTCACATATAGATACATCGCCCGACTGCTCTGGTAAAGATGTAAACCCGCAGATAAATAAAAATTATGATGGTAAGGATATTGTACTGATAAATGATAAAAAACAAATTATAAAAACAAGTGAACACCCCTCCTTATTAAAACAAATTGGTAACGATATTATAACTACCGATGGTACTACTTTGCTTGGTGCCGATAACAAAGCAGGAGTTGCAGAAATAATGGATGCTGCTTATCAATTGATGACGCATCCTGAAATAAAACATGGAATCATTAAAATATTATTTACTCCCGACGAAGAAATTGGACGCGGCGCCGACAAAGCAGATCTTAAAAAGCTAGGTGCTGATTATGCTTATACTATTGATGGAGAAGAATTAGGACATTTAGAAAATGAAACATTTTCGGCAGATGGGATTACCATCAATATTCATGGCGTGAGCACACATCCCGGTTTTGCTAAAGATAAAATGGAAAGTGCCATTAAAATTGCAAGTGAAATTGTGAGCAGTTTACCTAAAGATAGGATGAGTCCGGAAAGCACTGAAAAAATGCAAGGATTTATTCACCCTGTAAGTATTGAAGGTGCTGTAGAAGAAGCGAGTATTCAATTTATAAATCGTGCATTTGAAGAAACAACATTAAAAACACAGGAAGATTTTTTAAGAAAATTAACAGAAAGTATTCTTAAAAAATATCCTCATTCCAGTTTTGATATGATTGTAAAAAATCAATACCGAAACATGAAACAAATTTTGGATAAAAGCCCTGACATTGTAAATAACGCAATGGAAGCCATAAAAAGAGCAGGCATTACACCAGTATTATCAAGCATCAGAGGAGGTACTGATGGCTCACGATTTTCGTACATGGGTTTACCTTGCCCTAATATTTTTGCAGGGGAACACGCTTTTCATTCCAAACACGAATGGGTATCCATTCAAGATATGAAAAAAGCTGTTAAAACTATTGTAAACCTTTGTGTAATTTGGGAGGAGAATTCTTAGACTAAATCAATATTTAGTTTATTTTTGTTACTTATATTTCTAAATACATGAAACAGATACTTTTATTAATGATAAGCCTTGTTTTATTCTCATGTAATCAGGAGAAGGTTAGCACCTTATCAACCGAGGAAGGTATGGAAGGCAAAGTGAAATTTATTTCCGAATTAGATTATGATGTATCGGAAAAGAATGGTGCAATAATTAAAGGCGAAATTTTATTTAGAACAAATTCACGTTTTGATGAACAAGGAAAGCAGGTGGAGGAAAACAGTTGCGATCAAAACGGTAAGGTAATTTCTAAAGTAGTTTATTTATTTAATAATAAAGGTAATGCTATTGAAAGCAATAGGTATAACCTAAAAGATAGTTTAGTTCAAAAATTTGTTTTTGACTATAACAACCAAGGCGAAATTATAGAAAGGGACGATTTTGACGGAGAAAAAAATATGTACCACCGATCCGTATACAAATACAACAAAGAAGGAAAAGTAACAGAAAAAAATAATTATTATTCGGATGGAAGTATAGACGATAAGATGGTTTATACATATACCGATGGAGGTAAAACAGTAGAAATAAAATACTACAATGCCTTGGATAGTATTGTTAGCCGAACAGTTACAAAGTATGATAAAAAAGAAAGAGAAATAGAAAGTAATTTTTACAATCCAGCAAGTACTTTATGGCTTTCCAGTTCAAATAAATATAATGATAAAGGTTTGCTACTTGAAAATATTTATGCCGAAACAGGTAGAGAAACAATAATTTACAAATACGAATATCAATACGATAATACAGGAAACTGGATTATTAGAAATAAGTATGCAAACAACCAAATAAATGAATTAACAGAGCGGGAAATTATCTATTATTGATTACGCAATGTCCATTTGCAACTTAATTAGGTTGTGGTACAAGCCATTTGCATTCAACATCAACTCTTCATGCGTACCGCTTTCGCTTAGTTTCCCTTTATCAATAACAATAATTTTATCGGCCTTTCGGATGGTAGATAAACGGTGAGCAATCACAAAAGAGGTGCGTCCAACCATTAATTTATCTAACGCTTCCTGCACCAATCGTTCCGATTCCGAATCGAGAGAACTGGTGGCTTCATCTAAAATTAAAATGCTAGGATCTTTTAAAACCGCGCGGGCAATGGCAATGCGTTGACGCTGACCACCGGAAAGTTTCATGCCGCGTTCGCCAACAATGGTTTCAAATTTTTCTGGAAAGCTATCAATAAAGTCTAAAGCATTTGCTTTACGGGCAGCTTCAGCAATTTCGGAAATAGAAGCCGTTGGTTTACCGTAAGCAATGTTTTCTTTAATGCTGCCGCCAAATAATAAAACATCTTGTGGTACAATTGCCATGTTGTTGCGCAATTCGGTAAGCGGGAAAGTTTTAGCATCAATGCCATCAATTAATATTTTACCACTTTGCGGATCATAAAAGCGAAGTAATAAGGCTACCAATGTTGATTTTCCAGAACCACTAGGTCCAACAATAGCAATGGTTTCACCTTTTTTAACGGTGATGGAAATATTTTTTAAAATCTGCATCTCCTTACGGGAAGGATAAGTAAACGCAACATTTTCAAAGGTAACATTACCTTCAATGCGTTTAATATGGGCGCTAGGCTCAACAATATCAATTGCTTCTGGTACTTCATCTAAAATTTCAAATACACGTTCCACAGCGCCAACCGCTTTTTGTATTTGAGCATACAATTCGGCAATACCGCCAAAAGAAACACCTACAAAGGCGGAGTATAATATAAATGAGATTAAATCGCCAATCAATAATTGTTTAATGGATGCTAAATATACACCGTACCAAATCACAGAAACTATGGCTCCAAACAAACAAAAAATGATAAAAGAAGCAAAAAATCCGCGGTATTTTCCGCCCTGAATGGCTTTAAGGACAATTTCCTCTGTACTTTTTTTGTATCTCGCATTTTCAAAAAACTCATTGGCAAATGCCTTTACATTGGTTATGCCTTGCAGCGTTTCCTCAATAATGGTATTAGATTCCGAAACTTTTTCCTGTACCTCACGAGCCGTTTTTTTTATGAATCGTCCAAAAATTACGGCAGCAATAGCCACTACCGGAACAATGGATAACATTAATAATGTTAGTTTGGGTGAAATAACCAATAAAAAGGCAATTCCTCCAATAATCAATAAAAATTGGCGTAAAAATTCGGCAATAGTAGTAGTAAGTGTATCCTGTATTTGAGTAATATCAGCCGACATGCGGCTATTTAAGTCGCCAACACGTTTTTGTCCAAAATAGGTCATCGGTAATTTAATGATATGCTCATATACTCTTTGGCGCAGCGTGGCCAAAGTGTTTTCGGTATAATTTACAAAAAGGTATATGCGGTAATATGAACAAATGGATTGCGCCGTAAGTACCAACATTAATAATCCTCCAATTGTATTAATAGCTGAAAACTCTCCTTTTTCAACACTTTTTACCAAATCACCTAACATTAAAGGGAATATAAGTGCAGTAATGCTGGTTAAAAGTAAAAAAACAAGCCCTAAATATAATTTCCATTTATGATCTCCAGTATATTCAAATATCCGCAATGTTTTTTTTAGCGAATTTTTATTGATTTTTGCCTTTGGTAAATCGTTGTCGTTATTGATTTTGCGTGCCATTTATCTAAAAATTGAGGGGCAAAGGTATAGTTTTTATATCGGTTTTGGGAAATTCTTTAAAAGAAGATGGAAGAAAAAATTTGCAGGATAGAAAAAGTTTATATCTTTGCAGTCCCGAATTAAAAAATTGTAATTTATAAATTAGCTTTTCGTATTTAAGAAGAGCACAACATAAGGAAAACAATGAAAGCATTACGTACTTACCAACCATCGGTAACAAAAAGAAAAAATAAACACGGATTCCGTGAAAGAATGGCATCTGCAAATGGTCGCAGAGTATTGGCTTCTCGTAGAGCTAAAGGAAGAAAAAAATTAACAGTTTCTGACGAAAAAACTCATAAATAGAATATTGTTTTGAAAATGTGTCGATTCAAAAATTAATTATTAATAAAAATGCTTCTCAAGTGAGAGGCATTTTTTTTGAAAACTTGTTAATAGAATAATCATACTAAAGCCACATTTATAAGTAATTTCGCCATTATAAATATTCGTCATCAGCACATCATCTAATCATCTAATCAGCACATCAATAAATAAGCAATTTAGCACATAAACTTTATGCCACAAGATAAATCCATAAAATCAGTTTTAATCATCGGTAGCGGTCCAATTGTTATTGGGCAAGCATGTGAGTTTGATTATTCCGGTTCACAAGCTGCACGTTCCTTAAAAGAAGAAGGTGTTAAAGTAACCCTTATCAACTCCAATCCGGCTACTATTATGACGGATAAAGTAACCGCTGAAAATGTGTATTTGTTGCCTTTGGAAGCAAAATCTATTATTAAAATATTAGAAGAAAATAAAGATATTGATGCCGTATTGCCAAGTGTGGGCGGACAAACAGCGCTGAATCTTGCAATGAAATGCGATGAAATGGGCATTTGGAAAAAATACGGGGTTCGCATGATAGGGGTAGATATTGATGCCATTGAAGTGACCGAGGACAGAGATAAATTTCGCACCCGTATGGAATCAATTGGTGTAGGCATGGCACCATCAAAAATATGCCGTTCGTTTTTAGAAGGTAAAGAAATAGCTCAGGAGTTTGGTTTCCCATTGGTTATTCGCCCTTCCTTTACACTTGGGGGTAGCGGAGGTGCGGTGGTTTACCAAAAAGAAGATTTTGATAAAGCCATTGATAGAGGATTGCATACTTCGCCAATACATGAAGTATTGATAGACAAAGCCGTAATGGGCTGGAAAGAATATGAATTGGAGTTGTTACGAGATAGCAATGATAACGTTGTTATTATTTGTTCGATAGAAAATTTTGACCCGATGGGTGTACATACAGGCGACAGTATCACTGTTGCTCCTGCCATGACTTTATCCGATTCAACCTTTCAGAAAATGCGTACGCTGGCAATAAAAATGATGCGTGCCATTGGTAATTTTGCTGGAGGTTGTAATGTTCAGTTTGCCGTTAATCCGGATGATTCAGAGGATATAATTGCCATTGAGATTAATCCGCGTGTATCGCGCTCATCGGCTTTAGCAAGTAAAGCTACCGGTTACCCGATTGCTAAAATTGCTGCTAAACTGGCTATAGGCTTCAATTTAGATGAATTGGAAAATCAAATTACCAAATCAACTTCCGCATTTTTTGAACCTACTTTGGATTATGTTATCGTAAAAATTCCACGTTGGAACTTCGATAAATTTAAAGGCGCTAACCGCGAATTGGGTTTCCAAATGAAATCGGTTGGTGAAGTAATGGGCATTGGACGCTGCTTTCAGGAAGCATTGCAAAAAGCGTGTCAGTCGTTGGAAATTAAACGTAACGGTTTGGGTGCTGATGGAAGAGAAGTGAAAAATCAGGAAGAATTATTAAAAAGCCTTGAACGCCCTAGCTGGAACCGTTTATTCCATATTTATGATGCAATTAAATTAGGTATTTCCATCAAAACAATTCAAAAATTAACCCGCATCGATCCGTGGTTCCTAAATCAAATCGAAGAAATGATTTTGTTGGAAGGCGAAATTTCTAAATACACGTTACCTCAATTGCCTCGTGAAATATTTTATGAAGCAAAGCAAAAAGGGTATGCCGACAGACAAATTGCGCATTTACTGAAATGTTTGGAAAGTGAAGTGTTTAACCGCCGTCAGGATTTGAAAATAAATCGTGTATATAAGTTGGTAGATACTTGCGCTGCCGAATTTGAAGCGAAAACCCCCTACTATTACAGTACGTTTGAAGATGAGAACGAATCGATAGCGTCCGACAAGAAAAAAATTGTGGTGTTGGGAAGTGGTCCAAACCGTATTGGGCAAGGTATTGAATTTGATTATAGCTGTGTGCATGGTGTATTGGCTGCTAAAGAATGTGGTTACGAAACCATTATGATTAATTGTAATCCCGAAACAGTTTCTACCGATTTTAATGTTGCTGATAAATTATATTTTGAGCCTGTTTTTTGGGAACATATTTACGACATCATTTTAAATGAAAAACCGGAAGGTGTTATTGTTCAGCTTGGCGGACAAACAGCTTTAAAGCTTGCCGAAAAATTAGAGCGTTATGGAATTAAAATTATTGGTACCGATTATAAATCATTGGATTTGGCGGAAGACAGAGGACGTTTTTCAAATTTATTGAAAGAGCACAATATTCCGTATCCAAAATTTGCTGTAATTGAAGATGCTGAGCAAGCGGTTGAAATATCCCGCGAATTAGGTTTCCCATTGTTAGTTCGCCCTTCTTATGTATTGGGCGGACAAAATATGAAGATTGTTATCAATGAACAGGAATTGGAGCAACATGTTGTAAATCTATTGAAAGACCATCCCGGAAATCAAGTATTGGTAGATCATTTTTTAGAAGGAGCGATAGAGGCGGAGTCCGATTCAATTTGTGATGGAACAGATAATTATATTATCGGAATAATGGAACACATTGAGCCTGCGGGTATACATTCCGGCGATTCGTATGCAGTTTTACCGCCATTCGATTTGAGTGAAAATGTTATTAAACAAATTGAGCAACATACTAAAACCATTGCAATCGCTTTAAAAACAAAAGGTTTGTGTAACATACAGTTTGCAATTAAAGATGAGGTGGTATATATCATTGAAGCCAATCCGCGCGCATCGCGTACCGTACCGTTTATTGCGAAAGCTTATGATGAACCGTATGTAAACTTTGCTACTAAAGTAATGTTAGGTGCAAAAGTAAAAGACTTTAAATTTAATCCACGTAAAAAAGGATATGCTATTAAAATACCTGTATTCTCATACGAAAAATTTCCTGAAGTAGCTAAAGAACTTGGCCCCGAGATGAAATCGACAGGTGAAGCCATTTATTTTATTGATGATTTAACAGATGAATTTTTTCACACCATTTATTCAGAACGAAATTTGTACTTGAGTAAATAATCCATTTTTGTAATTAAATAAAAAAGGCGAAATATTTTATTTCGCCTTTTTTATTTAATTACCCAACCTTTTAAAAAGTAAGTACGTTATTACAAGCGTAGGAGCTTTTTTCTTACATTTACTATATGAACGTAGAGCTAGACCTTATAACAGCTTGTATTAACAAGGAAAAAAGGGCAGAGTATGAGTTATATAAATTAACTTATAGTTACCTGATGGGGGTTTGTTATAGGTATACCAATTCAAGAGACGAGGCAAAGGAGATGCTTAATTTGGGGTTCTTTAAAATACTTACTAATCTGGAAAAATATAAACCAGAAGTGCCCTTTAAAGCCTGGATTAGAAAAGTAATGATCAATGTGCTGATAGATGAATATCGTAAAGAGAAAAAACATTCGGAACACATTCAGTATGTAGATGATTATAAAGAAACAGCCAATTACGCTGACCTTAATCCAGTAATGGCACAAATGGATATAGAGCAAATACATGAATTAATTACAAAATTGCCGCCTGTTAGTCAAAAAGTCTTTAATTTATTTGTAATAGATGGGTACAGCCATAAAGAAATTTCAAATATGTTAAATATGTCGGAAGGTACATCCAAATGGCATTTGAATTTTTCAAGAACTAAATTAAAAGAAATGATATTAAAAATTGTTACACCATTTAAAGTAGCAACACGATGAACGAAAAGGAAGAATTTGAAGATATAATTGCCTCCAAGTTTTCTGATGCAGAATTCCCTTTTGATGAAGCAAACTGGGATGCGGCAGAGGAGATGATATCTTTACACAGAACAAAGGAAAAGAGAAAACGAATAGGTTTTATCTTTTTATCAGGAATAGCTTTAGGAATTATTATCATGCTTCCTTTTGTTATCAAATTAAATGATGATTCAAAAACACCAATTGTAGAGGTTACAACAACACTTATTCAAAAGGAAAACTGGGTCGATACTTCAACTACTGAAACACATCTAAAAAAAACTATTGAACATGAAGTGATTAAAAAAAATACTGTACAATCCGAAACTAATTCCAAAAGCCATTTAGCGAAAACACCAGTAGAAAAAACAATCAGCAAAGATGAACTGAAAAAAGAAATTGCAGCTAAATTGGATAAAGTTAAAGATGCACATTCTAATTTAATTACAGTTGCTTCAGTTGAAAAATTAAATAATGCGCATAAAACAATTAAACATAAAAGAACCAATAAAAAACACATTGCAGAACCTTCACATATAAATTTTTCTGCGGGTTTAAAGCATAACAACAACGTAAATGCTAAACCGATTGAACCCAATATAGCAGAAACAAAAGGCTTGCAATTTCCTAAGGAATCAAAATGTGTTGTGTTGAACAAAATAGAACAATCAACTATTCCTGCAATTGATTCGGTGCCTAATGTTGTATCGTTAAGTTCTACAGAAAAACTGGATGCTATTTTAAACAAAAAAGGGTTGCCACAAGCATGGAGTATTTCGGCAGCCTTGGGTGGTAATTTTGTAAATGGGTTTTCGTTTAGTCCTATTCAGGGATTAGAAGTTTCAAAAGGCATAACATCCCGTTTGGAAATAGGTACAGGAGCATATTATACTTATTTATCACTAAAACTAGATAACATAAAAACAATAGTTACGCATATCAATTATGATTTTGGGTATCAGTCGGATGTTACAGAAATAAAAACCAATCAATTGCATTATGTGGTAATTCCTGTTTATGCTAAATACAATGTGAATGATAAAAATACATTTATTGCAGGAGCCAATCTATTTGCATTGTTTACGGCTTCTAATTCATACAATACCTATTCTGAAAGTTATGGTCAAAAAACAAATCTGACCTCTAAAAAAGCTTCGGGTTATGCAAATGGTATTAACAATTACGATATAGGTATATTGCTAGGATACAAACGTAAACTATTTGGTAATTTGGGCGCTGCCTTATATTTTAATTATGGCTTAATGGACATTAAGAAAAATGCTTATTACAATCAAAATAAATTTGACAGAAATGTATCAACTCAATTTATGTTGACTTACAAATTATAATAATTTTTAAACATGAAAACTATTTTTTATTCCATTTTAGTATTCCTTGTAATAGCTTTAAACGCTTGCAAAAAGGATGACCCGCAACCTCAACAAAGTTCAGGTGCAAGTACTCCTATTTTTGTAGTTAACGGAACAGTTAATGGTGAACCAATAACAATAAATGCAGGTGGTAATGGCTATTTTATGTCCTCATCTTTTGAACTTGGTACAGATGGCGTATACAATTTTATAGGTGAGTTAAAGCCAAAAATTTGTTCTGGAACTTGTGGTAATACGCTTAAAATAGCTATTAAAGATTATGAATTAGCAACCGCTGCAACAACAAGTATTGACAGTACTATTGTTCTTGGATTTTATTCTTATGCTTCCATAGCAGGAACGGCATCACAATTTAATCAAACATTTAAAGCAACACCGCCATCCGCAGGAATAGCTAAAAGTTATACTTGGGATTTTGGCGACAATACTATTTTAGTTTCATATATTCCCACTGTAACAAATACTTACAAGCATCCGGGTATTTATACTGTTACCTTAAATGTAGAAACAGTGGCAGGTTGTGTATCCTCTTCAATAAGTAAAATTCAATTTGGTCAAAATGGAGGGTCATTTAATAGTAATTTTGTTTCCTTAGTTACTGGTGATACAGCTGAATTCAAAGCTATTCCTTTGGGTGGAGTAGGTCCTTATACTTGCGTTTGGGATTTTGGAGACGGTAAATTTTCTAACGATTACAGTCCAAGTCATATTTATAACGCATCAGGTCAATACACTGTATCACTTAAAATGACAGATGTTTTAGGACTAACAAGTACTCAAATAAGCTATGTTACAATAAAAAACACGTCAAATTGCTCTTCGTTTTTTATACCAAGCACTTCAACTGCAATTAGCAATCCTTTAAATTTAGGGAATGCAATTATTGAATGGACGGATGCTAGTGGTAAAGTTTGGTCATCAAACAGTAGTTTTAAGCAACCTTCAAATAGTTCGTTTCAAATAATTTCGGTTACCGATTATTTGAATAGTTCAAATGGCACTGCTACAAAAAAAATTCATGTACAGTTTTCTTGCACCCTGTATAATGGGCTTTCAAACATTGTTATGAAAAACATTGATGCCACTTTTTCTGTTGGTTACAAATAATTTTTATAAAAAAACAAACCTTTTACTTTTTGTTTTCGTTTACATAAATAGGCCACTTTAGTTTAGGTAGCGTATTGGATGTATTATGGAGTATTTATAAACTTTTAATTATTAAAAGATGAAAAAAACAACTACAATTTTAGCCGCATTAATTATATTAATTTCACAATTGGCAAAAGCACAAACATTTAATCAGGACGTAGCGTCTATTATGTTTGCAAAGTGCACATCGTGCCACAATCCAAATGGAGCAAACAGCCAAATGCCTTTTACCGAATATTCTAAAATCACTCCGTATTCAAATTCGATATACTCTTATGTAAACGCAGGCTTAATGCCTCCATGGCCACCGGATACAACGTATACTAAGTTTTTGCATCAACATGAAAATACATTAACCCTTGCAGAAAAAAATACCATATTAAATTGGATTACCAATAAAACACCCGAAGGTACTGGTGTTGCACCACCACTCCCTACCTATTTGGCCTCCAACAAATTGGTAGGTAAAGCTGATTTAGTAGTTGGAACAGGGCTTGTTACCAGTAATGCAAATACATCAACTGACCAAAATGCAACCAATTCAAACCCATACAATTGTTATGTAATACCTTTGGATTTAAAAGAAGATAGATGGTTACGTGCCGCGGAAGTTGTACCAGGAAACCTTTCCGTTGTACATCATTGTGTGGTTACAATAGATACAACAGGGGCTGCTGTCTCAGATGTGAGTGGAGGTTGCGCCAGTCAACCCGGACAGTTTGGTATCGTAGGATGGTCATCAGGAGCAGCGCCTGTTGTTTATCCAAACAAAGCGCCGCTTAAAGTGGGGCAACGTATCCCAAAAGGATCGTCAATTGTTATTCAAATGCATTATGCACCTGGCAGTGGTGGAGGTTTGGATAGTACAAAAGTGCGTTTGTATTTTTATGATAAAAAAGATAGTTTAGCTGGCTTACGCCCAGTTTATGATCAAGTAGCCTTACAGTATTGGGGTATTAGTATTCCCTTAGTTACAATACCTGCCAATTCTGGTCAATGGTTTACTGCTAATACAGGAGATATAGCTCCATGCAGCAGTTGCCCTTTGAAGGTTGGAGCTAATCCTGGGCCACCTGCTAATACCGATATTTCTATTATAGCTGTAAATCCTCACTCTCATGTTGTTTGTACAAAAGTATTGGATTATGCTTTTAAAAGTACGGATACCATTCCCTTGATACGTATAAACAAGTGGTCGTACCACTGGCAAGGGTATTACTATTACCCTAAACCGGTAAAAATACCTGCTGGTTATAAAATACAGGCAAACCATTTTTATGATAACAGAGCTTCCAATTTAGAATTAATAACAAACCCTTCAAAACCTGTTAATTTTGGCACAAAAACTAGTGATGAAATGCTTTTTGATGATATTACTTGGATGACGTATAAAGCAGGCGATGAAAACATTGATTTGGCTGCAATTTCAGCAGCAGATACTATTTTTACAAATGGTTTAAAACCTAAACCGTATGAAAAAGCAAAATTTGTTGTAACTGAGAGAACTGTTGGTATTGAATCATTTACCGATATTTTAAACCAAATGATTGTTAGTCCTAATCCAGCAACCGATAAAGTATCTATTAGTATAGGAAAACCTTCCGCTTATGTTGGGCGCATTTTTAATATTACAGGACAAAATGTATTAAATACCGAAACATTTACTGATAAATCAACTATTGATTTACAGCACATCCCTGTTGGCTTATATATTTTAGAAGTTATAGATTTGAAAAATAACAATAGAATTACTAAAAAAATAGTAAAAACAAATTAAGCTACCCAACCTTTTCCTTTTTGTTTGCGTATTCATCTGTAGGTGATAAATCTCAATGATTATACGCGCAAAAAAGAAACAATATAAATTTTACAAACATGAAAAAAATTACAACATTTTTATTACTTACAGGCTTGTATTTTGGACAGCAAGCCCACGCCCAAACTTTTAATCAAGACATAGCTCCTATAATTTTTTCAAAGTGTAGCTCTTGTCATAATCCAAATGGCGCAAATAGCGGACGCCCCTTTACAAATTTTGCAGAAGTTTCAGCATCTTCAAATTCTATTGCTTCTTATGTAAGTTCGGGATTAATGCCTCCTTGGCCACCAGATACTACTTATACTGCGTTTTTACAACAACATGAAAAAACATTAACAGAAGTAGAAAAAAATAAAATTATTCAATGGGTTACAAAAGGAGCTCCAGAGGGTACAGGATTTTCGCCATCAAGCGGCGCTTACCCTACTTCTAACAAGTTGGCAGGTAGGGCAGGTTTGGTAGTTGGTACGGGGCTTGTAAAAAGTAATGCGTCTCCAAGTAATAGCAATCCCTACAATTGTTATACAATACCTATGGGTTTAAACGAAGACAAATGGTTACGTGCCGTTGAAATTGTACCCGGCGATCCTAAAGTAGTACACCATGTTGTAGTTAAAGTGGATACAACTGGTAGTGCTCCATCAAACGTAGGTGGCGCTTGTAATAATCAACCAGGACAGTTTGGAATAGGCGGTTGGTCGTCTGGTGCAGCACCTGTTGTATACCCTAATAAGGCTCCGCTTATAGCGGGGCAACGCATTCCTAAAGGTTCGGCAATTGTTATACAAATGCATTATGCACCAGGAAGTGATGGACAACTAGATAGCACCAAAGTACGTTTGTACTTTTATGATAAAGATAGTATAGCAGGCATTCGTCAAGTGCAAGATCAGGTAGTATTGCAATATTGGGGAACTGGTGGCGGTATACCCGCAAACACCGCTCTGTGGATAACAGCTAACCCTAGTATGTTTGCCCCTGGTCCACCAGCTAATACAGATATTTCTATAATAGCTGTAAATCCTCATTCTCATTTTGTGTGTACCAAAATAGTAAACTATGCATTTAATGGAGCCGATACTATTCCATTGGTGCGCATAAATAATTGGCGTTACCATTGGCAAGGATATTATTACTATCCTAAACCAGTAAAAGTGCCTTCAAGTCATAAATTGCAGTCGAAACATTATTATGACAATAGAGCATCTAATACTGAATTATTAACTGACCCCACTAAAGCCATAACTTTTGGTACAAAAACTACAGATGAAATGCTTTTTGATGATTTTGTGTGGATGACGTATAAAGCGGGAGATGAAAACATTGATTTGGCAGCAATTTCGGCTAAGGATACTATTTATTCAAATGGGGTAAAACCTAAACCGTATGAAAAAGCAAAATCAGTAGTAACTCTATTATCGGTTGGTATAGAGTCGTATGCCGATGTTTTAAATCAAATAGATATTAGCCCTAATCCAGCTACAGATAAAGTATCTATTAGTATAGGGAAACCTTCCGCTTATGTTGGACGTGTTTTTAATATTACAGGACAAAATGTATTAAATACCGAAACATTTAAGGATAAATTAACAATCGACTTGCAAAGCATCCCTGTTGGATTGTATATCCTTGAAATAATTGATACCAAAACAAACAATAGAATTACTAAAAAAATAATAAAAACAAATTAAGCGTTTTATTAATAAAAAAAAGGAATCGCGCTTGTTCATGATTGAACAAGCGCGATTCCTTTTTTAATTATTGTGCCCCACCCTCACCTCGAATAAACTTAAATTAAAAAATAACGGCGCGTTACATTATAAAATAAGTTTTATGCTTGAGCTGTTGGTCCGCCAAAATTTAAAGGAAAGCTATTTGCTTCGGTATCCTTTACAGTTCCATGAGCCTGTTCAAATTTTGAGATATTATCTTTCAAAGCTTTCATCAAACGCTTTGCATGTTGTGGTGTAAGTACAATGCGCGATTTTACTTTTGCCTTAGGTACGCCAGGCATCATTTTCACAAAATCAATTACAAACTCAGAATTAGAATGCGTAATTATAGCAAGATTTGAATAAATCCCTTCTGCAACTTCTTCGCTTAATTCAATGTTTAATTGGCTTTCATTTTGATCTTCCATTTTCATATTTTTATGTGAATTGTAAAGTTAAACTTTATTTATTAAAAAAAGGGACAAACATTTCTGTTGTCCCTTTTTTATTATTCTTACGTATTCCTAATTCGTTAAAATTCGTAATTCGTAGTTTTACTTTTACGCATCAGCTTCCATCGCTTCTTTTTTAGAAGCCATCAAGCGATCGTACTCTTCCTGAGAACCAACGATTAACTTATCATAAGCTCTTAAACCAGTACCTGCCGGGATTAAATGTCCAACAATTACGTTTTCTTTCAATCCTAACAACTCATCTACTTTACCACTAATTGCAGCTTCATTCAATACTTTAGTTGTTTCCTGGAAGGAAGCAGCACTCATGAAACTGTTAGTTTGTAAGGATGCACGAGTGATACCTTGTAATACCTGACTTGATGTTGCCGGAATTGCTTCACGCGCTTCAACAATTTTCATATCTCTACGTTTCAATGAAGAATTTTCATCTCTCATTCTACGTGTACTGATAATCTGACCTGCTTTAAATAAAGTAGAATCGCCTGGATCCAATACAACAACTTTAGCATAAAGGTTATCGTTCTCTTCCATGAAAGTTGATTTATTAACCAATTGTTTTTCAAGGAAAATTGTATCCCCAGCTTCGCTGATGTCCACTTTACGCATCATCTGACGAACGATCACTTCAAAATGTTTATCATTTATCTTCACACCTTGTAAACGGTACACCTCTTGAACTTCGTTCACTAAATACTCCTGAACAGCTGTTGGTCCTTTGATAGCAAGAATATCGCTTGGAGTAATTGCTCCGTCGGATAATGGCTCACCAGCTTTGATAAAGTCATTTTCTTGTACCAATGTATGTTTAGATAACTGTACAAGGTATGTTTTCTTTTCACCTGTTCTTGATTCAACATGCACCTCACGGTTACCACGTTTAATTTTACCAAATGAAACTATACCATCAATTTCAGAAACCACGGCCGGGTTACTTGGGTTACGAGCTTCAAACAACTCAGTAACACGTGGCAAACCTCCCGTGATATCTCCCGTTTTACCAGATGAACGAGGAATCTTAACAAGGATCTGACCTGCATCAATCTTAGCTGAATCATTCACAATTACGTGAGCGCCAACCGGAATGTTATAGGTACGCAATGTATCTTTATTAACAACAATCTTGATAGAAGGATTTTTACTCTTATCGCGACTTTCAACAATAACTTTTTCTTTAAAGCCTGTTTGCTCATCTGATTCTTCGCGGAAAGTAATACCTTCTTCGATATTATCAAATTCAATTTTACCGGCAAATTCAGAAACGATAACAGCATTGTATGGATCCCAATCGCAAATCAAATCACCTTTTTTAACTTTTGCTTGATCTTTAATGTATGATTGAGAACCGTAAGGGATATTTCCTGTAGTTAAAACAATTTTCGTATTTGCATCGATGATGCGCATCTCAGCCGAACGGCCGATAACAACATCAACAACTACACCATCAGGATTTTTACGTTTAACCGTTTTTAATTCATCAATTTCAATGATACCATCATATTTAGCTTCTAATTTAGATGCTGTAGTAACATTAGATGCTGTTCCTCCAACGTGGAATGTACGCAATGTAAGCTGAGTACCCGGCTCACCGATTGACTGTGCTGCAATAACACCAACGGCTTCACCTCTTTGAACCATACGACCCGTTGCAAGGTTACGTCCGTAGCATTTACCACAAACACCATTTTTGCTTTCGCAAGTCAATACCGAACGAATTTCAACAGCCTCAATTGGAGACTCTGCTATTTGTTTCGCAAAATCTTCCGTTAATTCTTCACCTGCACCAATAATCAAATCTCCTGTTAAAGGGTTGTAAACATTATGTACAGTTGTTCTACCTAAAATTCTATCGTATAACGATTCAACAACCTCATCATTTTTCTTCAATGGAGAAGCAATTAATCCACGCAATGTACCACAATCTTCAATAGTGATAATTACGTCCTGCGCAACGTCAACCAAACGACGGGTTAAGTAACCCGCATCCGCTGTTTTTAACGCAGTATCCGCTAAACCTTTACGAGCACCGTGAGTAGAGATAAAATACTCAAGGATGGACAAACCTTCTTTAAAGTTAGAAAGGATAGGATTTTCGATAATTTGACCGCTACCTGCACCTTTTTGAGGTTTCGCCATCAAACCACGCATACCACCTAACTGACGAATTTGTTCTTTAGAACCACGGGCTCCTGAATCCAACATCATGTATACCGGATTAAATCCTTGACGATCGTTTGTCAATGTATTTAATACTTTCGCAGTAATACGAGAGTTAGTATGTGTCCAAATATCAATTACCTGATTGTAACGCTCGTTGTTGGTAATGAAACCCATGTTGTAGTTAGCAACAACTTCTTCAATTTGTTTATTAGCATCAGCAACCATTTTAGGTTTATCCTCAGGAACCATTACGTCACCTAAGCTAAATGACAATCCTCCACGGAACGCCATCATAAATCCTAATGTTTTGATATCGTCAAGGAACTTAGCTGTTTTAGCCATACCTGTTTCCTTAACAATGTTACCGATAATATCTCTCAATGATTTTTTAGTCAATAATTCATTGATATAACCAACCTCTTTAGGCACCACTTGATTGAACAAGATACGACCTACAGTAGTTAACATCAATTTATTTACTATTGCATCACCTTCTTTCACTTGCAAACGCACTTTTACCCATGCATGCAAGTCAACACGTTTTTCGTTGTAAGCAATGATTGCTTCTTCAGGAGAATAGAATGTTAGACCCTCGCCTTTAACAGTTTCGTCAGCATTTGTTTTCTTTCCTTTGGTCATGTAATACAGACCAAGAACCATGTCTTGAGAAGGTACAGCAACCGGCGCACCATTTGCAGGATTTAAAATATTGTGTGATGCAAGCATTAACAATTGAGCTTCCAAAATAGCTGCATGTCCCAGTGGAACGTGAACAGCCATTTGATCACCGTCGAAATCGGCGTTGAACGCAGTACATGTTAACGGATGCAATTGTATCGCTTTTCCTTCAATTAATTTTGGTTGGAAAGCCTGAATACCTAATCTGTGCAATGTCGGAGCTCTGTTTAAAAGAACAGGATGTCCTTTCAAAATGTTCTCTAAAATATCCCAAACGATAGGCTCTTTTTTATCAACTATTTTCTTAGCGGACTTAACAGTTTTTACAATGCCTCTTTCAATCATCTTACGGATGATAAATGGCTTGAATAACTCTGCTGCCATATCTTTTGGCAATCCGCACTCATGTAATTTCATTTCCGGTCCAACGACGATTACCGAACGAGCTGAATAATCAACACGTTTACCTAATAAGTTTTGACGGAAACGGCCTTGTTTACCTTTTAATGAATCAGATAATGATTTTAATGCGCGGTTAGATTCAGTTTTAACAGCATTTGATTTACGTGAATTATCAAACAATGAATCAACCGATTCTTGTAACATACGTTTTTCGTTACGTAAAATTACTTCAGGAGCTTTGATCTCGATCAAACGTTTCAAACGGCTGTTACGGATAATAACACGACGGTATAAATCATTCAAATCGGAAGTTGCAAAACGACCTCCATCCAATGGCACCAATGGACGTAATTCCGGTGGAATAACTGGAACAATTTTAACGATCATCCACTCAGGACGATTTTCTATATGCGAATTTGCCTGACGGAAACTCTCAACAACTTGTAAACGTTTTAATGCTTCGTTTTTACGTTGTTGTGATGTTTCAATGTTAGCTTTATGACGTAAGTCGAAAGACAATGCATCTAAATCTACACGGCTTAAAAGAGCTACCAATGCCTCGGCACCCATTTTAGCGATGAATTTATTTGGATCGTTATCTTCTAAATATTGATTGTCTTTTGGCAATGTATCAAGTATAGCCAAGTATTCTTCTTCTGATAAGAAATCAAGGTAATTGATACCATCAGCGGCTTTAACACCAGCATTTACAACAACGTAACGCTCATAATAAATGATTACGTCAAGTTTTTTTGTAGGTAAACCTAATAAATAACCAATTTTATTTGGTAATGATTTAAAATACCAAATATGCGCAACAGGAACAACTAAATTGATATGTCCCATACGCTCTCTACGTACTTTCTTTTCAGTAACTTCAACACCACAACGGTCGCAAACAATACCTTTATAACGAATACGTTTGTATTTACCACAAGCACACTCCCAATCTTTTACCGGTCCAAAAATACGCTCACAGAATAACCCACCCATTTCTGGTTTATAGGTTCTGTAATTAATAGTTTCCGGCTTCACTACTTCACCGCTGGAGCGTTCTAAAATTGCTTCAGGTGATGATAAACTAATAGTAATTTTGGAGAAGTTACTTTTTAGTTTGATATCTCTTTTGAATGACATTTTTATCTAGTTTAAAGTTAAATAGTTTAAAGTTTAAAGTTTCTTAGCTTAAAGTTCGAAAGTCAAAATTTATTTAGCATGGTGCATCAAAACTTTGAACTTTCAAACTTTGAACTTTGAACTTAATCGAGTGCAATATTCAATCCAAGACCTCTTAACTCATGCAACAATACGTTGAATGACTCAGGAATACCAGGAGTTGGCATATTTTCACCTTTAACAATAGCTTCGTAGGCTTTAGCACGTCCTACAACATCATCAGATTTAATAGTAAGGATTTCTTGTAAGATATTAGCAGCTCCAAAAGCTTCCAATGCCCAAACCTCCATCTCACCAAAACGTTGACCACCGAACTGAGCTTTACCGCCCAATGGTTGTTGTGTAATAAGAGAGTATGGTCCGATTGAACGAGAGTGCATCTTATCATCCACCATGTGACCTAATTTCAACATATAGATAACACCAACAGTTGCAGGTTGTTCAAAACGCTCACCAGTACCACCATCTTTTAAGTAGGTTCTTCCAAAACGAGGGATTCCCGCCTTATCCGTCCATTCATTCAATTGCTCAGGTGTTGCACCATCAAAAATAGGAGTAAAAAATTTCTCACCCAATTGAAGACCAGCCCAACCAAGAACAGTTTCATAAATTTGCCCCAAGTTCATACGAGAAGGTACACCTAGTGGATTTAATACGATATCAACGATAGAACCGTCTTCCAAGAAAGGCATATCCTCATCTCTAACAATACGAGCAACAATACCTTTATTTCCGTGACGACCCGCCATTTTATCACCCACTTTTAACTTACGTTTTTTAGCAATGTAAATTTTAGCAAGTTGAACAATTCCTGCAGGAAGCTCATCACCAATAGTAAGGGCATATTTTTTACGTTTGAATGCTCCTAACAAATCGTTATATTTGAAATGGTAGTTGTGCAATAACGCTTTGATCTTATCGTTCAACTCTTTGTCTGTTGTCCATTTATTAGGATTAACAGTGTTATAGTCGATTTTTTCAAGACTTTTTTGAGTGAATTTAGTACTCTTAGGAACAACTTCTTCTTTCATCAAGTTGTAAACACCTTGAGAAGATCTTCCATTAACCAAAATAAAAAGCTTATCAATCAATTTAACTTTTAAAGCTGCTGCTTCTGCATTGTGCTCCTTGTCGATTTTCTCTAACAATGGTTTTTCACCTGCTTTTGCTTGTTTATCTTTAATAGCTCTGGAAAATAATTTTTTGTCAATAACAACACCACGCAACGATGGAGGCGCTTTTAAAGATGCGTCTTTCACGTCACCTGCTTTGTCACCAAAAATGGCACGTAAAAGTTTCTCTTCCGGAGAAGGATCTGTTTCACCTTTAGGAGTTATCTTACCGATAAGAATATCGCCTTCTTTCACTTCTGCACCAACACGGATCAATCCGTTTTCATCAAGGTCTTTGGTTGCTTCCTCAGAAACGTTAGGAATATCGGCAGTTAATTCCTCTAAACCACGTTTTGTATCACGCACTTCCAATGAATACTCATCGATGTGAACAGAAGTAAAAATATCTTCACGAGCAACACGCTCAGAGATTACAATCGCATCCTCAAAGTTATACCCTTTCCAAGGCATGAACGCCACTTTCATGTTACGTCCAAGAGCTAATTCTCCGTTTTGCGTAGCATATCCATCACATAATACTTGACCTTTTGTAACTTTCTCGCCTTTTCTAACAATCGGTTTCAAGTTGATACAAGTACTTTGGTTGGTTTTTCTAAATTTAGTTAACTGGTAACGTTTAATATCGTCATCAAAACTGATCAAACGATCATCATCCGTGCGGTTGTATTTAATTACAATTTCATTTGCATCAACATACTCCACTACTCCATCACCTTCAGCATTAACTAATACACGAGAATCGCGAGCTACCAATGGCTCTAAACCTGTTCCTACAATTGGCGCTTCAGGACGTAACAATGGTACAGCCTGACGTTGCATGTTGGATCCCATCAAAGCACGGTTAGCATCATCATGTTCCAAGAAAGGAATCAAAGAAGCTGCAATTGAAGCAATTTGATTAGGAGCAACGTCCATCAAATTAATTTTTTCCGGTTCTACAACTGGGAAATCACCCTCATAACGAACTTTTACTTTTGCTTCAAGGAAATTACCTTTCGCATCAATAGGTGTTATTGCCTGAGCAATAATTTTTTGACCTTCTTCTTCAGCACTTAAATAATTAACCGGTTTATCTACATCCACTTTACCGTTAGTAACGGACATATATGGTGTTTCGATAAATCCTAATTTGTTAATTTTAGCGTATACACAAAGCGAAGAAATCAAACCAATATTCGGACCTTCAGGAGTTTCAATCGTACATAAACGACCGTAATGTGTATAGTGAACGTCACGAACCTCAAAACCAGCACGCTCACGGG
This sequence comes from Bacteroidota bacterium, assembly GCA_947447995.1. Classification (GTDB taxonomy): domain Bacteria; phylum Bacteroidota; class Bacteroidia; order 2-12-FULL-35-15; family 2-12-FULL-35-15; genus 2-12-FULL-35-15. The sequence continues at coordinate 30,991 of CANFLQ010000017.1, forward strand.
ATAAACCTCCTGGCCCTAGTGCCGAAAGTCTACGCTTGTGCGTGATTTCTGCCAAAGGGTTGGTTTGATCCATAAATTGAGATAACTGATTGGTTCCGAAGAACGAGTTAATTACTGAAGACAATGTTTTAGCATTGATCAAATCAGTTGGTGTAAACACCTCATTATCACGAACGTTCATTCTTTCACGAATGGTACGGGCCATACGAGCCAAACCTACTCCAAATTGAGAGTATAATTGTTCTCCAACGGTACGTACACGTCTGTTACTTAAATGGTCAATATCATCCACATCAGCAGCAGAGTTGATCAATTCGATCAAATATTTAATGATACAGATAATATCTTCTTTTGTTAATGTTCTAACAGAGAAAGGAGTTTCCAGGTTCAATTTTTTATTGATTCTGTAACGACCTACTTCACCAAGATCATAACGTTTATCAGAGAAGAATAATTTATCAACTACTCCACGAGCCGTTTCTTCATCAGGCGGCTCAGCGTTACGTAATTGACGGTAGATATGTTCAACAGCCTCTTTTTGAGAGTTTGATGTATCTTTTTGTAAGGTATTGTAAATGATGGCGTAATCGCCTGCATTGATCTCTAATTTATGTAGGATGACAGATTTTACATTCGCATCCATAATCAAGTCGATGTGGTTTTCTTCCAAGATTGTTTCGCGGTCAATAATTACCTCGTTACGTTCAATAGATACAACTTCTCCAGTATCCTCATCCACGAAATCCTCTATCCATGTTTTTAAAACACGTGCAGCTAATTTACGACCAACCACTCCTTTTAATGCAGCTTTGCTTACTTTTAATTCGTCAGCAAGACCAAATATTTCAAGGATTTGTTTATCACTTTCAAATCCAATAGCTCTAAGTAATGTAGTTACTGGCAATTTTTTCTTACGATCGATATAAGCATACATCACGTTGTTAATATCGGTAGAAAACTCTATCCATGAACCTCTAAAAGGGATTACACGAGCAGAATAAAGTTTAGTACCATTTGAGTGACGGCTTTGACCAAAGAAAACTCCAGGTGAACGGTGTAACTGAGAAACAATAACACGTTCAGCACCATTGATAACAAACGTACCTTTAGGAGTCATATAAGGGATAGTCCCCAAATAAACATCCTGTACAATCGTTTCAAAATCTTCATGTTCGGTATCAGTACAATATAAACGTACTTTCGCTTTGAGCGGAACACTGTATGTTAAACCTCTTTCGATACACTCTTCAAGAGAGTAACGTGTAGGATCAATATAGTAGTCTAGGAATTCGAGCACAAAATTATTTCGTGCATCGGAAATAGGAAAGTTTTCTGCGAAAACCTTATACAATCCTTCGTTTTGACGATTATCAGAAGTAGTTTCTAACTGAAAAAAATCTTGGAAAGATTTAAGTTGGATATCTAAAAAGTCGGGGTATTCAATAGGACTTTTAATAGATGCGAAACTTATTCTCTGTGTTTTTTTAATTGGAGTCAAGGCGCTTATATATTTTTATGTTTGTTTAACAATTTAATTAAATGAAAACAAACCGGGTTAATAAAATACCTACTCCCTTAATCCACTCTAATCAAAATATAAACGAATAATTAAACAAAAATTAAACATTCAATTATATTCAATAAAAGGGCTTTAGGTGAGTTAATGCAATAAACAACAAAAGGGTATAAACCTCAGCCCTATAAGGGCTTGAGGTTTATACCTAATAGATTGTGAATATTAGCTTTAGCTTATTTAACTTCAACCTTTGCTCCTGCTTCCTCTAATTGTTTTTTAACTGTTTCTGCATCTTCTTTAGAAACACCTTCTTTAACTGGTTTTGGAGCACCGTCAACTAAATCTTTAGCTTCTTTCAAACCAAGACCAGTGATATCTTTAACGATTTTCACTACACCTAATTTAGCTGCACCTGCGTCAACAAGAATTACATCAAAAGCAGTTTTTTCTGCTGCTGCTGCACCTGCGCCACCACCAGCTGCTGGAGCTGCTGCTACTGCTGCTGCCGGCTCAATACCGTGCTCATCTTTTAAAATTTTAGCTAACTCGTTAACTTCTTTAACTGTTAAGTTTACCAATTGCTCAGCGAATGCTTTTAAATCTGCCATTTTATTTATTGTTTTAATTATTAATTTACTATTTTATTTAACTTTAAAATTCTTTGTTTTTTGAAAAATTTCTTTCAAATTCTTCGGCACTCTACTTTTCTGATAATGTTTTAACAATACCTGCTAATTTACCACCACCTGATTGAAGCGCTGAAACAACGTTTTTAGCAGGTGATTGAAGTAAGCCAATAATTTCACCAATCATTTCGTTTTTAGTTTTAATGCTAGCTAAGGCATCCAATTGGTCATCCCCAACATAAGCGCACTCTTCAACAAAAGCAGATTTTAACAACGGTCTATCGCCACCTTTACGAAATTCTTTGATTAATTTTGCAGGATCACTCCCAACTTCAGAGAACATAATTGCTGTAGAGCCTTTTAATGTTCCAATAAGTGGTTGATAATCTTTTGCTGTGCTTCTTTCCATTGCTTTTTTTAGCAATGAATTTTTTACCACAAGCATTTTAATGTTTTTGTTAAAACACATTCTTCTCAATGTTGAAGTTTTCTCTGCTGATAAAGTAGCCACATCAGTTAAGTAGAAGTGACTATTATTTGCTAATTGTTCAACCAAAGAGTCTATAACTTGTGATTTTTCTTCTTTTTTCATTTCGATTATTTTTTACTTTATTTAACCCAACTCAATTTTCTTGAGCTGTACTAAAATTTACCTCGTGGAAGCCGCTGTAAATGTCTTTATTATTAATTAACTTTATTTCCTTTATAGAAACAAGTTAAAATATTTAAAAATTAGTATCTACCTCAACACTAGGACTCATTGTAGAAGACATATAAATGCTTCTGATATAAGTTCCTTTTGCAGATGAAGGTTTCAATTTAAGAACTGTTTGAAGCAATTCGTTTGCATTTTCAGCAATTTTAGCACTATCAAATGATGATTTAGCAACAAGAGCATGTACAATACCAGCCTTATCAACTTTAAAATCGATTTTTCCACCTTTTGAATCAGTTACAGCTTTACCAATTTCCATAGTAACTGTACCTGTTTTAGGATTTGGCATTAAACCACGAGGACCTAACACACGACCTAATGCACCTACTTTACCCATTACAGAAGGCATAGTGATGATTACATCTACATCTGTCCAACCACCTTTAATTTTTTCGATATACTCATCTAAACCAACGAAATCAGCACCGGCAGCTTTTGCCTCTGCTTCTTTATCTGGAGTACAAAGTACCAAAACTCTCATTGTTTTACCTGAACCGTGTGGTAAAGAAACTGAACCACGAACCATTTG